>CAYFIU010000001.1:0-43211 GCA_964343245.1 Candidatus Woesearchaeota archaeon
TTTAGCTAAAATAATTAACTCTGAAGTATTTTCTTTTTCGCTAAGTTCTTTCATAAGTTTAGGGCTCATTTCCCAATGTTCGTCAGCCTTTGCTTTCTTCAAGATGTCTTTTGCCCAATCTGATAATTTTTTATTTTTTTTGTATAGTATGGCTTTAATTTTCCAGTTATTATTGATTAATTGATTGATAGATTTAACACCTTCAACAAAGAAAGTTTTATTTTTTTGTCTTTTACTACGATTCCTTCTAAGTGCATCAGCATATTGATATGTATTATCTTCCTTTGTTACTGAAATTATTTTAGTTTTCATTATTCTTTTTTAGAAACAAATTGGTTTTAAATCTTTCTATGATTGGTTTGTTGGCCAAATCTTATCTTCATATCTTCTAATACACCTTTCAAGAATATAAAAGTTTCTCATTTAACCATTTCATTAACAATCCAACCAACAAAGATTTCAGAAACTTCTTGAGGATTATTAGATCCACCATTAACAATAAGATGCTTAGTTTCAGCTTTGACATATCTTTCTAAATGTTTAGCCCAAATTATATTAGCATCAATTAATTCATTACTCCATTTTCTTCTTGTCAACCTCTCTCTAATTTGGGATTCACTAAGGTGTATAAATCCATAATGAACATTTAAAGAAGAATCATAAAATCGAGATTTTTTAATTTCATCAGGAACAAAAACTCCACAAACAACCATAATTCTGCCATCTCTTTTATAATTTTGCGCTTCTTTTAAAAAATAATCTGTTCTTCCTCTTCTCCAAGCCTCATCTGCACCTTTGGGAACTCCATCTTCATCAATATCATGAATCCTAGCAAAAGGTAACTGGTCTTTTAAATTATTCATCAAAGTTGTTTTCCCTGAACTACTTGTCCCAGTTATAAAAAATAATACAAACCTCATATTATAATCTTTAATTAAAGATTATATAAAGTTTCTTATTTAACCATCTCCCTAGGCAAATAATCCAAAGTATGCTCTTTAGTATACTCCATAAAATAATAATCATAAATAATATCAGCAAACTTTATCTTTATATCTTCAATTATATCATACAACTCATTATTACTCTTCACTTGAACCTCAATCTCATAATCAGCTCCACCAACAGCCTCAACAACATGGATAATATTTGGATGAGTTTGAGCATATCTTAACAATGAATTAAATTCACTCATAGAATAATTTTTCAATTTAAAATGAACTTTAAAATAAATCATATTCAATTTACTCATATCATAAAAAGGAGTAAACCCAATAATAACTTCTTCATCTATCATTTTATTAACTCTATCTCTTATCAACTTAGGATGTTCTTTTAATCTCCTAGCCAAATCAATATACTTAATCCTTCCATTATTCAATAATATTCCTAAAATCTTAATATCTAACTCATCTAACTTTGGTTTCTTACCTCTATCTCCCATCACCAACACTCTTTTATTGCTTTTGTTATCTAACAAATAACCTCTTTTATAATGCCAAAGTTTTGTCATGGTTGAAACCCAACAATCTTGAATATACTCTCCAAACTTTGATTTAAGTTCACTCAAATAATTATTATATTCAAAAATTGTAGAAGCAAAACTCATGGTTGTCAAATTCCAGTTACCTTCAACTTTTGTAACCCAATTTACTTTTTTCTGTAAATAATGAATAATCTCTTCTTCTTTTTTTGGAGTTAAATTAGTAAATTTATAATAAGTTCTAAACATGAGAAAACCTAAATTTAAAGTGTTCACCAGAGTCATATAATACTTTATTATTCCTTCTCTCTCAAGCTTTTCAAGTCTATACCTAACAACCTCCCTTGACAATTTAGTTCTCTTTGCTAATTGTGATTCTGGAATCCTTGCATTCAATTCAAGCTCATAAAGTATCCTTCTATCCTTTTTATCAAGTTTTATCATATTTTACACAAATATTACTTTATTTATAAACTTTTTGTTTTAAATGTGTAAAATTATAAGACAACTTTTAAATATTGAAAAGTATCACTTCACAGTAATAAAAAGAAGAAAAATGACAAACATTCAAACATTAAAGGAATATAGAACAAGAATTGAAGGAATGCTTTACAACAGACCTAAGATAATTTTTGAAGCAGGTAGTGAGTATAGGAATGCAGGTTTATTTGGACAACACCCTACATTTTATTTTAGAGATTCAGCAGATGAAGTTAAAGAAAAATTAATTGGTTTTGACCAATTAGAATCTCGATTAGAAAGGGATAGATTTAGTTTGGCCTTCGGAGAATTATCAGAACCCGTTTCTGCAACTTATCTTAGTGATAGATTTAGCTATAGGTTACAATTTGGAGAGGCACCAATCAATCTACAAATAAATGAAATTGGGTTAAGAGGAAATAGAATTACAAGGTATAAATTAGAAAAAGAAGAACCAACTAAAGAAAGAAAGTCTCTTATGGAAATGCCTGTTCAAAGTTCAGTTATGCTTAATGATTCTATAAAAACAGAGTTTTATGGAACTTTTGAAAATCTTTTAGAAATGACTAAGCCTTATGAAAAGCTTACTGAAGAAATTAAAAAAAGAATGGTAGATAATGATCCTGCAGAAATAGAATGGACACTTAGAAGAGGAGAATTATTTATGTATCAGCTGGCATTTTTTGAAAGAGTTATTCAAAGCGATCTTCCATTAATTTATAGTAATAATGCTAAAGGAGATATGGCAAAAAACTTAGCTGGCTTTGCCATCAATAATTAAAAAAATGGACCCAAACATAAGACCTTATTCATATTTTGTACTTAAAAATGAGGAATTAGCATCAGATATAGATTTATTAGATTACACTGTATTATTTGGTTTATCTAAAAAAATACCAAAATATCGACCTAAATTGGCAGATTTAAGAGTTGTTTTATTTGAGCAACTTGATGCTTTATCAGAAAGAGGCCCTTGTATTGAAGATGTAGGCATTATTACAGATGCCATTGAAAATACACTAGATCAAAGAATTACAGATTGGTTAACCCTAAATCCATCGGATAAAAGAGCATTAGGTTATAGTAAATTAACAGGTTATTCAATTAGTGCAACAATATATTATGAACAAATATTTCATCATTTAATAAGAGATTTGGATTTAGAAAGAAGAAAAGAATTATTAGGTAATGCAGACCAAAATTATCAATTATCTCATAATCAACACCCATTATTTGAAGAATTATTTAAATTAGTCTCAGATGAAGAAAAAAAATCCATACAAACAAGGTATCACCAATTATTTCAAAGAGATCAAGTTAGGGGAATAGCTTACCAAAATTCTGGATTATATTTAAATAAAGGAGATAAAAATCAAAGAGCAAATGAAATTGAAAAAGAATTGGGTTTTGATTATGGTGGATACAAGTTTTCCGGAAAAGGAACCATAGAAGGATCTCATCAAGTTAATGCTGGTTTGTGTAAGATTTTTGGAAATTTATGACTTTGATTTAAGTATGAGAGCACAAACAGCATTAGAATATAATGATTTAATAAAAATTTCAGATCTAGTCAATATGTCAAAAAGGGATTTACTAGAATTAAGGTGTTTTGGTAGGAAAGAAATTAGTCTTTTTTCAATGGAAATATTTAAGAAAATTAAAGATAAAAGAAAATACTTTAACAACTTTTTTACGTAAAAATAAGAAAACAAATAATTTTTATAAAAAGTTAGGTTATAATATAGTACAAAAAAATAAAGAAGAAAATTGGATTCTTTTCTCAAAAAAGATTTAATACTTGAAATGAATATAAATTTAAACTTTTATTTTGAAGAATTTAAAATAGAGTTTACTTTTCTCATTAAGGCTTTATCATCAAACTTTTTATTCTTAAATATATATCTTGTAAACTTCCAAAGAGCTCTCAAAGACCTTTTTATTTCTTCTTTTGAAGGTTCTCTACAATAAGACTGTTGCATAAGTTTCATTTCATTTTTATTCAATAATTTTTCAGCATTTGCAAAACCAAATTGTATATTCCCTTTCATTTTCATCAAATCTATAAATAATCTCTGAACTCTAAAATTAATCCAATCTCTAGATTCCCACTTCCATCCTCTAGAACATCTTTGAGCTGCAATTATCTGGGTGATGATTGCTTCTTTAAATTCTCCATCTATATATTCTCTATCTACTTTATTTTTAAATTTTTTAGCCTTAGTTTTAAAATTCTTCAGTAAATTATTTTTATCCTTAATAATAACAATACTATTATATTTGCCCCAAGGCTTCATACTATCTGTAGTATGTAATTTAAGATCTACTTTTTGAAAATCATCAATAAAAGACTTAACATTCTTATCATCCAAAAAATACACTAGTTTAATTTTGCCTAATTTTTTTAATAATATCTTAATATTACTCTTACTTTTCTCTAAAAATTTTTTATTAACTATAAGTTCTATGTCTAAATCAGAATATTCATCATTCATACCTCTACTATAAGATCCAGAATAAAACATTCCTATGATATCTTTGTTATTTTGAACAGATCTTTCAAATTTTTTTAAATTTAAATCTTCTATAGCCATATGAATATTATTAGTTATAATCTTTATTAAATATTTCTATTAACTAACTTTATTTCCCTTTAAGGTATAAAATATTTTTTACAGCAATAAACAGCAGTCACTCCATAAAAAATCCCTTCGAAACTTATTCCCACCTTAAAGCTTCAACAGGTTTCAACCTAGAAGCTTTCCATGCAGGATAAACACCAGAAATCATTCCAACAATAAAAGCAAAAATCAAAGCAAAAGCAACAACATCCCATTCTATAGTAATCCTAAGCAATCCAAACCCAAGCAACCCAGCCACACCTTCAACAGCAAAAGCAAAAACATTACCAAGCACAACACCAATAATTCCACCAACAAGACCAATCAACCCAGCTTCAATAAGAAAGATAAACATAATTTCAGCTCTAGAAGCACCAACAGCTTTCATTACACCAATCTGTTTAGTCCTTTCCAAAACAGAAGAATACATGGAATTCATAATACCAATTCCACCAACAAGCAAAGAAATTGCAGCAATACCTCCAAGTAAAAACTGTACAACACCAAGAATAGAACCTAACTGATCTAACAATTGATCAGGTGTAAACATATCAAAATTATCATCATCTCTTTTTTTCTCTAAGTCCTTTACAACTTTCGCACTAATCTCAGTTATGTTTTCTCCCTCTTCAATAGCAGCGACAATTGCATTAACACCTTCATCATTATCAAACAATTCTCTTGCATTAGTTAATGAAATATAAGCTACTGTATCAGCTCCCTGGTCACCAATCTGTTCCATGATACCAATAACTTCAAACTTTTCATCATCAATTAGAATGTTATTCTTTAGCCTTATATCTTCTTCATAAGTTTTGTACGCAACAGCATCACCAATAACTGCAACACCTGTATCACCCTCAGAGAACCAGTCTCCTTCAGCTAAGGTGATATCCATATCTATTTTTCCTTCACTCGCAAGATTACCTGGATAACCCTTAATAAACATAATTTCCTCAGTGTTATCATACTCAACAGTTGCATAGTTTATGGTCATACCTGCAACCCAATCAATTCCAATTACATTTTCAACAGTATCAACATCATCTATCGTTAATCCAGAGACCTCAACAGGAAGCCCTGTCAACCCTTCAGGCACAACCCTTATTTTATCACTGCCCATAACTTCAAACTGTTCAACAATTGCATTCTCCAAACCTTGACCAACAGTAATCAAAGAAACAATCGCAGCAATACCAATAACAACACCTAGGATAGTTAACCAACTTCGTAACTGTCTGTGCTTCATGTTCTTTATTCCATGCATAAAAAAATCTTTAATCATTCTCTTAAAGCCTCCACTGGCAACAGCTTAGCTGCCTGTCTTGCAGGTAAGTAACCAGACAATACCCCAACACCAAAAGCAAATAGCAATGCAGCTATTGCTAACCACCACTCAACTTGTATACTTAGATACAAGAAACCTTGCAACTCAGCAAACCATCCAATCCCAAAAGCAATCAAACTTCCTAGGATAACCCCCAACAATCCTCCAACAAACCCTAACAATCCAGCCTCAACAATAAAAATCATCATAATATCTTTTGGCCCAGCACCAATACTTTTCATGATACCAATTTCTTTCTTCCTCTCTAAAACATTAGTAAACATTGAGTTCATAATTCCAATCCCTCCAACAAGCAAAGAAATTGCAGCAATCCCTCCAAGAACAAGTTGCACAATGTCTAGGATGTTCCCAAACTGCGAAAGTAACTGCTCAGAAGAATAAACATCAATGTCCTCAGCATCTCTGTACCTCTCTAACCTATCTTTAACATCAGCAGCAACCTCACTAATTTCAAAACCTTCCATCACAACCAACTCAATAAAGTTAATTTCGTCAACTTTATCATAAATCTCTCTAGCATCATCTAGTGTAACATAGATTGAAGTATCATCCTGTTCATTACCAACTCTTTCAAAAATTCCAATAACATCATATTTTTCTCCACCAATATCTAACTTATTATTAACTCTGACTTCTTCATCATCAAACAATTTGTGTGCAACAGAGTTCCCAATCATAATAGAACCATCTTCTTCACCCTGCCACCACCGCCCATCCTCAACATTTAAAATATAAGAATACCTTTTATCAGCATCAGTGGTTGGCATTCCCATCACTGTTGTATAAGCTTCTATATTATCAAACTCAACAGCAGTTCTTTCATAAATATAAGGGTTAACATAATCAAACTTCCCAAGTCCTTCAAGAAAATCAGCATCATCTGTAGTTAAACCTTCAGCACCTTGTGCAGCACCAAACACCCCTGCCCCTGTTTTTGGAAAAACATAAATTATGTTTATACCCATATCTTCGAACTGTTCAACAATAGCATTCTCCAAACCCTGGGAAACAGAAATTAAAGTAACAATCGCAGCAATACCAATTATAATCCCAATAACAGTTAACCAGCTACGCATTTTTCTATGCATAATACTCTGTAGAGCAAACTTAAAGGCATCATTCATACTAGAACTCTTATTCTTTGTTCTTTATTATGTTTTTGGGTGTTGTATAGAAATGACAGCAAGAGATATTTGCAAAAAAGCACATTAAATCGACTTAAGAAACTTTTGCAACTTTCTTGGCCAGGTCTTAACATTTTTCCACCTAAAGAAAAACAAAATCCTAAAAGGCAACTTAATCAACTCTACTAAACCATACTTCAAAGCTTTGTCAACCTTTTTCTCTCTTCTCCAGCCTTTAATAGCAAAGTAAACAAACGCAATAATAATAAGATAAACTAACCAACTATAACTAGAACCATTTGCACTCAAACCAAACAACTGAATTTCAGCAGCATCATAAACAGGTAGAGCTAAACTAACTTCCTCAACATACTCTGTGTTGTAAGCATCTTTGTAAGTTACTTGCACATTCAAATCAACATCTTCTTCAGAAACATAAAGATCAAAACTAGAAGTTTCAAAATCATCACTGTCAACATTACCAAGGTATTCTTTAGTTGTACTCAAAACAGTGTAACCATCACACTCTAACAATTCCAAAGTCATATACTTTAGATCAGAAGGGCCAGTATTAGATATAGAGAGAACAACACTACCAGTTGAACCCTTTGTAAATGTGTCAAACTCTTCAACATTAAATTCTAAATCAGGTTCAGAAGCAATCAAAACAGCAAAACTATCATTGTTACTATAACTAGTACCAAGTTCATCATCATATGTAAACAGGAAAGGAATACTGTAAACACCAGCAGTTGCACTTTCATCAACAATAACATGAAAGGTAAAAATGTAAGCCTCACCAGAATCAAGTTGTCTTAGTGTTAACCTGTCTGTCATTTGGTATGCCACAACAGGAACACTTCCTCCATTCTCAAGCTCTAACTCTAAATTTCTAAACAAAGAATAAGCATTGTTCATAACAGTAATCTCAATCTCAGCTCTCTGACCTGGTTCAATTTCATCAGGATCAGTATCAATACTAACCACATCCAGTGCAGAGTCAACAACTTGCACATCAACATTTAATCCAGCGGTTTCAACTCCAGCAGGATTATTATCATGCCTTACAATAAAAGTGATTTCATTTTCACCAGGATAAACTCCTTGGTCAACTTTAAGCTCATACTTAATTGTTACTGATTCACCTTTAGCTAAATCACCAAGCTCTTTAATAGCATCTTCATCATTTTGCAATGTAAAAGGAAAGCCTTCAATAAGTTCAATCTCAACATCATCTAAAAGAACATTACTATTCCCGCTCCAACTTCCTTCATTTTGAACAGATAACCATAGGTCAAAACTTTCACCAGCTCCAATTGGATCTGGACTAGTTCTAACAACCTCAATTCGGATATCAGTACCAGTATCAACGCCAACAATAACAGAATCAGCACTAACAAATTGTAATAACATAACAAACAACAACAAAAGTACAATTCCTCTTTTAATTAACAACTTTTCCATCTTGCAATTTAATTATTCTATCTGCTTTCTTAGCTACATACATATCATGTGTTACGATTATTAAAGTTTTCCCTTTTTTTCTATTCAAATTAATTAATAAGTCCAAAATTTGCTCACCTGTCTTTGTATCTAGGTTTCCAGTGGGTTCATCAGCCAAAATAACTTCAGGATCATTTGCTAAAGCTCTTGCAATAGCAGTCCTTTGTCTTTCACCACCAGATAAAGAACTTGGTTTGTGATCCAACCTGTGCCCAAGGTCCACCTGTTCCAATAGTTGTTTGGCTCTTTTCTCCATCTTTTCTTCAGTGTAACCTTGAAATATCATTGGCAACCTAACATTTTCAACAGCATCCAAGCTAGGAATCAGATTAAATGTCTGAAAAACAAACCCTATCTTTCTACCTCTAACTCTAGCCAACTCTTTTTCGTCAAGTTTAGAAATATCTTTGCCATCTAAGGAAATCTTACCTTTTGTAGCGTTGTCCAAACAACCAATCATGTTTAAGCAGGTACTTTTACCTGATCCTGATTTACCAATTATAGAAACAAATTCCCCATTCTTAATATTAATATCAATGCCTCTAATAGCAGGAACCTCTGTTTCACCTAACATATAAATCTTCCACACCTCTTCAAGCTTGATAACAGAACTTTTCATAATTATTTAATTATGTTAAGAGTTTTTATAGTTTTTGTAGATAAAAGGTATCAATAAACCTGCTTTAGTGCTAACATCATCAACATAAGACAACCCCACTATAACAACAACAACAATAACAACAATCGCAATAGCAACAATTCCAACAGAAATCCACAACTTTTTATTATCAAACAAGCTAGAACTTTTGCTTGGCTTAAATTCAGCTCTCTCTTCAGGCATAAAACTTGGTTGCGTTTCTTCAACCTTGATTGTTTCTACTTTCCTCTTTGCAAACAAAGGTTTCCTTGAAGGTGTTATCTGTTGTGGCATATTATACTATTACCAAACTAACTATTTAAACCTTTTTCTTTCAGAATTTTAAGAATGTCTTCAAAGATGGGTTCAGGCTTTCTATCCCCATCAACTTGAATAAGTTTACCCTGTTTTTTGTAGTAATCAAGAACAGGACTTGTCTGTTCATTGTAAACATCAAGCCTTCCTCTAATTGTTTCTTCATTATCTTCATCTCTTTGATAGATTTCACCACCACACTCATTACACACACCTTCAACTTTTGGAGGGATATTAATTCCATGAATTGCACCACAAACTTTACAGATCTTTCTAAGTGTAACTCTTTTTATCACAAGCTCATCAGGACAATGAACATCAATAACAAGATCAATGTTAGTAATTCCATCTAACTGTTTAGCTTGCTCTACATTACGAGGAAACCCATCTAAGATAAAACTTTCAGGCAAGTTGTGCTTAAGAATCTCAATAGTGGTTTCATCAGGAACAAGAACTCCTTTTGCCATGTACTCTTGTAACTTCTTCCCTAACTCAGTACCTTTTGCAACCTCGGCTCTAAACAAATCACCAGTAGAAATATGTTTTACATCAAACTCTTTAATTAACTTCTTTGCTTGTGTACCTTTGCCTGCAACAGGCTTTCCAAAAAGAATAAGTTTCATAATTCATTTCAATTCTAATGGTTATAAAAAGATTTCTATTTTGCTTTATACAATTAATTATAAACTCAACCAATGTAGACTCTTTAGAGGTGTTAAAATAATGGATCATTTTCTTGAAATTGCGCAACCCCATACTCTGCACGTTGTTACTGGTGCAATGAAGGGTGGTAAAACATTAGAATTTATTCATAGATTGCATCAAGCAGAATTTAGGAGGATACCTGTACAGGCATTTCGGCCCAATAGTGATGATCGGCCAGAAATAAATGGGCCTGGTTCAATAGGATCAAGAGGGTTAGGTGTTCCTGTAGAATATCCTGCTATTCTTGTGCCTGATAATGATCCTTACATGATTTTTGATGGGTTGACAATTGAACCCTTTGGCATAGTGGGGATTGAAGAAGTACACCTTTTTGATAATTTAACTGGTTTGGTAGAAGTAGTTCTCGAATTAAGAGATAGAGGTTTTGCAGTTTTGGCTTGTGGTTTAGATCGAAATTATAGGGGTGAACCTTATGATCCTCTTCCAGAACTAATGGCTTATGCAACAACCGTTTCAAAACACTTTGGCTCTTGCACCCATCCTGAGGGGCCTGAAGATGTTTGTGGTAGGAAAGCAGAATTTACACAAAGATTTGATGATGGTGAACCTGCCCATTATGGGGGAGCAACTAAGGTCGTGGGCGATCAGCAATATGTGCCTCGTTGCTTCCGACACCATATTGTACCTGGAAAACCAAGATGAAAATAGCAATAATCGGAACACATGGAACTTTCAAAACAACATTAGCATACTTTTTAGCAGGTGTTCTAAAAGCAAAAGGAAGAACAGTTGGAGTTGTAAGCGAAGTTGCAAGAACTTGTCCATTTGTTAAAGAAGGAAGAGGAAACATTGTTGCACAAAACTGGATACTCTTAAGCCAAGCACAAGAAGAAAGAGAACTAACAGACCTTTATGAATGTGTAATCTGTGACAGGAGTTTAATTGACAACTATGTATATGCAAAAGATGCATACAAAAAAGAAAAACAAGATGTCCCCCAATGGATTGAACCTTTTGTGCTACATCATGCAAAATCTTACAACATCATCTTCAAAACTCCTTTCTCTTCACTAGGCCTTGTTAACGATGGCATGCGTTCAATAGATCCTGACTGGCAAAAAGAAATAGACTTAGAACTAACAAGATATCTAAAAGAAAAAGGGGTTAAGTGCATAGAAATTCCTGAATCTTCAGCAGCAGACCATGAAAACATAATAGATTACTCAACAAGACAAGCAAGATTCATGGCAAACAAAATTCTAGACATGGATGTACAAACAAAACTAAAAAGAATCTAAGCAGTACAGATAATAGTTTTTATTTTCTTCCTATTAGGATACTTTCCTTTAAACACGCCCGTCCTATACTTTGAACCTTTCTTAATCTTAACCCTTTTCAAAGTAACTAACTCTTCTGCATAATAAGGCAACAAATCTAACTCCTTAAACAATTCTGACAAAGGACTCCAGATCCATTTTTGCTCTTTCCAAAACAGTGTATCTAAGTCTCTTAAAACTAACAGAATTGAAATCAAAGCAACTGATAACAAAACAATTATAGTGATTGCAGGCCAAGTATTTGCATTAATGAAGAACAAACAGAATAGTATAATAACTCCAAGCACAAGAATAGTTCCCCACTCAAAAGTTGAAATCCTATCATTAACAAGATATGTCATTTTTTGATTGTTTTTGTTGGTATCTTCAAGAATCTCCAAAAGTTCTCCATAAATCACTTTTTGCTTTTGTGTCTTTGGATTCAAATCCCTAATATATTTGAACAACTTCAAAAACTTTGGTTCAGATTTTTGGAACTCTGATAGATCATAATCAATTGTACTTGTTAACCAATTATCAATTAACTTTTTAGCTTTCTCACCTACATCTTTACCAAACACTTTCGACAATTCATAGATATTTATAAGAGCTCCATCGTCTCCTCTTAAAATTGTTCTAATCTCTTTCAACCTACCTTGCCTATCAGAAATAGAAAAAGCTACAAAAATACCAAATAGGAAAGATGAAACAGATAACAAAGCAAGAATCAAATCATCAAGCCCTTCTCCAGGGATAAATATTGCCATTAAAGTAAAAAGAACAAACCCAATAATAATTCCTTCATGAATATCCAACCTCTTCTTCATAATCTAAAACATGCTCTAGAGAATATATAAAAGTTTCTACACAAAAAGAAAGTAATTTAAACAATCCTACCTTGTACTCTAACATGGACGAGGTGATTTTAACTTTAAAACCCAGTGCATTCAACGCACTAGTACCAATTTTTCTAAAGAGATTATTCTACTCAATCTTAATCTCTGTTGTGCTTCTACTAATATACTTGGTTTTAAACTGGTTGGGCATTTTTGATTATACTCTTACAATAGTGATAATACTATTGCTTTCTTTATCATTCATATTTTCTTTAATTTCTCTTGTTTGGAGATTCATTGTTTTATACAATACAAACTACTACTTTACAAAAGCAGGAATCACGCATGAGTTTGAGTTGTTCAAAATAAAAAGAACTTCTGTTGCATATCACCAAATAGTAAACTTCACTGTTGACATTTCATTGTGGGACAGACTTTCAAAAGCAGGAGACATCCATATCCACACTTCAGAGGGGACTCCAGACATAACTCTTCAGTTCATAAAATTGCCTCACGAAGTTGAAACAAAGATTCATCAGATAATGGATGCTTGCATTGCAAACGACCAAACCTTCAAAAAGTTTTAAGCCAAAGAAACATTCTTATTAACATTCCTTTTAGCTTCCAACTTATTTAACACTTTACTAAATACAAAGATTGCTAAAACAATCAGAGTCATCACAAAAAAGAATCCCCAGTTTAGAGAAACTCCTCCTTCAAACAAGGGACTTAACAAAGGTTCAACATACACACCATAAATCTGTGTTTGATAAGTAGAAAAAGCCTCGGCCGTGATTTGAACACGGGACCTCTTGCTTACCAAGCAAGTGCTATACCAGGCTAAGCCACCGAGGCATTAAAGATCTGTGAATTTTTGAGATTTATATATTTAACCCTTAGTTAAACTTATAAGTAATGAGTAAAAGCCCCTAAAAGTTATGATTGTTGGCTATGATGATTCAAATAATGGAACAAGAAAGGGCATTGATAGGGTTCTTGTAGCATTGGCAACAACAGATCCTGCAGATGCTATTAGGCATGCTAAAAAATGGAGCTGGTTTGGTAGAAGGGGTAGAAGGCAAAAAAGAAAAAGTGATTATTTCCCAAAACCACAAATATTAGACCCTGAAAATACATTAAGGGCGTTTGAAAACAGATTTGTTTTTTCTTTAGTACCAAATAATATTACTGCAGAGCCTTGGTTAGCAAATTTTACAGACCAAGAAAGACTTTGTATTTGCCTAAGTGAGTTTGTTGCACATTATACTGCCAATGGTCATTTAGAGAGATTTATTATTGATGGAAGTCCTAGAGGCTTGTATCCACTTGTCCATGCTTGTTTAAGAGAGGTTTATGGTATAAGAGTAGGAAAAGATATAATTTTAGCAGAGAAAGATGCAGATGGAGCTTACAAAGTTGTGAACGATGCTGCCCATGTTGCAAAAGCTTTACATTATTTACAAAGGGGGATGGATTATCTTAAACCTGGGTCAAATTCAATTAAAGATTCTCACTTGGCAAGGTGTCTTATAGAACCTCAGCCAGAAAGGTATAGAGATTTAGTACACAGCTTGAGAAAAGGTCGATAAATATAATGCGGGGGAAGGGATTTGAACCTTCTCGTGAACTTGGGCGAACCCAAAAATCAACTCGAACTCACTAAGAGACAGGATCTCTTACAAACCTCTGTTTGCATGTCTCACAAATGAGGTTCTGGTCTTAAGTTTCGCAGATTTACAAAACTTGTAAATCCCCTGCGCATATAGCCTGAGGCAGATTACTCTAACCTCATTTGACCAGACTTTGCTCTGAAGAGTAAAAACCCTAAAGTCTAAACTAACCCCCGCATGGGATCTGGTCTATAATCTAGAAAAAATTTGGTCTTATAAAGCTTTTCATTTAAGCCTTAAGTGAAGAGTTTAATATTTCAACACATTTTTCAAGCTCTTTTATTTTATTTAAATTATACCTAAAACCAATTATTCTTGCAAAATTGATAATATTCTTTTTGTTTCTTTGAATAGAAAAGTATATATCCCATGTATTTTGATCTTTTTTCCTCTTGGGAGATGACAAAACACTACATTCAATTCCAAAGGATTCAATCATAGTTTTGATTTGATCAAGAAAATATCTATGGTTATCTAATAGGTTCTCTTCTTTTGACATTTTGAATTGTGGTTTGTTAGCATAAGACTTGTTCTCGATTTTTATTGTTGATAACTCATCCTCTAGAATCCCTTGTAAAAAATAAATTTTGGTTAGTTTAGAACCATTAACAATCCATCCGAGGACTGCAAAAGAACATTTGGTTTTTTTGCCTTTGGGTGCTCCAAGTTAATTTAATTTTTTCCAAGTGTTGTTGATAGGTTCATATAATAACTGCAAGCATACCCCCATTTTTGATAGATTTTGAAATTAGATTGGATTTTATTCTTATAGTCTGTCTTTATTTTTGTCAGATCTTCCAATTGTCCTACTAATTTAACAGTATTATTACTATCTATGTGTCCATCACCCATGATTTTCCCAACAAAATAAGTTAGTTCTTGCTTACTTAATTTCATATCATAACACAAGAAAAATACCCTTATAAGCTCTGCGCGTAAACGCCCTGTCACTCACTATATACTAGAGTATACACTTTCGCTTAACAATCTTTAAATACTTCTCCAACCATACTATAACCATGCAAATCGACAATACACACCTTCTAAAACTTAGCAGAGATCTAGACGCACTAAAAGGAGCAAACAGGGAAACTCAAGAAAGTCGAGCTTACAACCTTATTGACTCTTTAGACCCTCACTTTGTAAAAATGCAACCAAAGGCAAAAGAAATACATAACTTAGCTGAAGAATACATGAAAAAGTTCCAAGCACTAAAATCTGCTCTCTCACAAAAGAACTTTGATCATGCACAACAAGACCTTGTAAAACTTGCATCAATAAATGAAAGCTTAAAAACAAAACTAAGCAACCAACTAAAAAGCTTCGAAAAGTGACTCTCACTCAGAGACAAAAACTGCACTAAACTTGCGTAAACATTATAAATACTCTCTACAAATTCTAGATTATGCAACTAATAGTGTATGGCCCAGCATGGTTTTATGGATATGAATCAATTTTTGCATTCGTATTCGCATTTGTAACATTACTAATCTGTTTACTAAGCTTTAGAGCGTATGGCCTTACAAATGATAGAAAATATAAATACTTTAGTTTAGCATTTTTACTAATTAGTGCTGCAAACTTTATAATTTGGTTATTCACCACAATATTGCATTTACACCTAGCTCCATCTTTGGACGCAATACTCTCTCAATTTGATTTTGCTTTCTTATTATACATCTTGTTAAGCATTTTAGCATACATGACTTTACTAATCATTGTACTAAAGATTAAAACCAAAAAAATAATCTTACTTTTACTTTCACTATCATTATTGTTTGTACTGTTTTCTAGAGAAAACTTTTTGAAATTTCACATTACAGCATTTTTACTATTATTTTTCTTATCATACCAGTTTTATACTAACTACTTAGACACAGGGAAGGATAATGCCAAATCTGTTTTTGTTTGCTTTTACTTGCTAACTTGTGCAGAAATCTTTTTTGGACTATCTATGCTTGCACATGAATGGTTTTATGTTGCAGCAAACTTTATTCAATTAATTGGGTATTTTGTACTATTTTATGTATTTTTGAGGATTGTCAATCATGGGAGAAAGAAGAGAAAAACTAGAAATTATTAAGGATATCCTTGATGCTATCAGAGCAAAGGGAGGGGAGATTAAGCCGACCCACTTACTTTACAAGTCAAATTTGTCCCATGATTCTATGAAAAGGTATGTAGCAGAGCTAGTTGAAAAAGAAATGATGGAAGAACTTCAAGAAAAGAGAAGCAAAAAGTATACGATCACAAACAAGGGTTTAAAATTTTTAACATCTTACCAACAAATCAGAGAATTCACTGACAGTTTTGGTTTCTAAGCAATTTTTCTTGCTTCTGTTGATTCCCATTGAGGATAAGCAGCTGTTATCATTCTTGCATACCCATCAAGCCTTAACCTAAAGCAAGTCTCAGCAACAGAATACACAAAGGGTTCTGGTAAAACTCTACAGGCAAAAAGATCTTCTTTCACTGCACAGAATCCTCGCATCATTCTCCTTGCTTTCATTAAATCACCTTTAGCAACCTCAACAATCTCTTCATGTTGAGCTATGATGTGTGGTAAATAGTGATTTATTCTAATTGGCATGATAAAAAGAACTAGTTACTAGTTTATATTTCTTCTGAATTAAAAATATTAAAGAAACTTTTAAAAACTCCCTTGCCTAGAAAAGCTATATGCCTAAACTAAAAAGAGAGCTGGGATTATTTAGAGTAACACTTGCAGGTGTTGGTGTGATTCTTGGTGCAGGTATTTATGCTTTAATTGGCGTTGCAGCAGGTAAGGCAGGTAACGCAACATGGTTAGCATTTCTCATTTCAGCATTCATTGCACTCTTCACAGGATTAAGTTATGCAGAACTCTCTTCAATGTTCAGAGGAGACTCAGGTGAATACCACTATGTCACAAAAGCACTTAACAAAAAGTTCGCCTGGTTCATTGGAATAAGTGTAATTATGGCTTCAGTTATAACTTGCGCAACAGTTTCTCTGGGTTTTGCAGGTTACTTCACTTCACTCTTATCTTTACCTTTCATACTAGCAACAGTTTTAGTTCTAGCTTTAATGGCAACAATAAACTTTCTTGGAATTAAAGAGTCAAGCTGGTTCAACGCAGTTGCAACATTCATTGAATTCACAGGTTTGGTTCTAATCATAATTTTTGGGATTAGTCATATTGGTTCTGTAAACTATTTAGAAATGCCAAATGGTTTCTTTGGTGTGTTCAGTTCAGCAGCACTAATCTTCTTTGCTTTCCTAGGCTTTGAAAACATAATAAAACTTTCAGAAGAAACAAAAAACCCACAAAAAACAATTCCAAAAGCAATCCTACTTTCAATTGCAATAACTTCAGTACTTTATGTTTTAGTTGCAATATCAGCAGTCAGTGTAGTTGGTTGGGACGCGCTATCTCAAAGTGTAGCACCTTTAGCTTTAGTTGCACAAACAGCACTTGGCACTTTATCTGGTGTTGTCTTAGCAATCATTGCTTTGTTTTCAACTTCAAATACAATACTAGTTTCAATGTTAACATCTTCAAGACAAGTTTATGGTATGGCAAAAGAAAAAGGTTTACCAAAAGTGTTTGCATCAGTGCATGAGAACACAAGGACACCTTGGCTAGCAATAATCCTAGTAATGGTTCTAGCAATGCTGTTCTCGCTTATTGGCGAGATAGAAACAGTTGCAAGCATAACAAACCTATTCTTGTTCATTACTTTTGGCTCTGTTAACTTGAGTCTAATGATTCTTCGTTACAAAATGCCAAAAAGAAAAAGGTACTTCACTTGCCCTGGTAGAATTGGTAAACTTGCTTTGATACCTCTGTTTGGTTTCTTAAGTTCAATTGTAATGATAGTGTTTATTCTGATTAATCTATTATAGCTCAGCATCAACAGCATCACCATACTTTTTCTGGCAAGCAGGGCAAACAGCTTTCTTACCAACAAAAGTACCTCTAATCTTACCTAAGAATGTATATTCAATTTTGCCTTTACAAATAGCACATTTCATAGCAATACAAATCTTTTTAGGATTTAAATAATTTACCTTAAACCTTATAAACCTCAAATTCTAAACTAAAACTATGACAAGAGTAGCAATTGTAAAGAGATCAAAGTGTAATCCTACTAAGTGTAACTATCTTTGCATAAAGCTCTGCCCAGTTAACAGGACAGGTGGAGAATGTATAATTAAAGCTGAAGATACAAAGCCTTACATAAACGAAGACCTCTGTAATGGCTGTTCGATATGCACAAACAGGTGTCCACTAGAAGCTCTTGACATTGTAAATTTACCAGAAGCACTAAAAGAAGAACCAATTCACAGGTATGGCAAGAACGCATTCCAACTTTTCAACCTACCAATACCCCAACCAGGCAAAGTTATAGGAATCATTGGTAGAAATGGAATAGGTAAAACAACAGCTTTGAACATTTTAGCAGGCCACCTAAAACCAAACTTAGGAAACTTTGAAGGTTTTGACAAAGATGCAATTCTAAAAAGATACTCAACATCACCTTTGGGAGACTTTTTCAAAAAGCTTTACAATAACAAAATTAAACTAGCATACAAGCCACAAAGAGTTGAACAAATTCCTGAAACTTTTGATGGAAAAGTTAAAGATTTACTAAAAAAAGTTGATGAAAAAGGCAAACTAAAAGAATACACAGAACTTTTAGAAATTGATAAGATTCTAGATTCCAATGTTAAAGAAATTTCAGGTGGTGAACTACAAAGAGTTGCAATTGCAGCAGCAGCACTAAAAGATGCACAAGTAATTTACTTTGACGAACCATCTTCATACTTGGACATCAAACAAAGATTAAAAGTTGCACAGTTCATAAGATCTTTGGCAGACAAAAACACTGCAGTTATCGTCGTGGAACACGACTTGATCACAATGGACTACATGGCAGACCTAATCCACATTGTTTATGGTAAGCCAGGTGTGTATGGTGTAATCTCAGGCCTGAAATCAGGCAAACCAGGTATCAACACTTACTTGTCAGGGTTCTTAAGAGAAGAAAACATGCGATTCAGGGACAAAGAAATTAAGTTTGGAACACATGCACATGGTGCAGAGTTAGAAACTGAAGAAATTGCAGAGTGGCCAAAGATGAAAAAGAAACTAGGCAGTTTCAACCTAGACATTGACCAAGGTTACATCAAAGAGCATCAAGTTTTAGGTATTTTAGGTTCAAATGGTATTGGTAAAACAAGTTTCATGAAAATTTTAGCAGGTGAAATCAAACCAGACAACACAAAAGTAGATTTGAAATTAAAAATTTCCTACAAACCACAATATTTAAAATCAGAATCAGAAGAAACAGTTGAACAGTTACTAAAGAAACAAGCACAAGACTATAACACAAAATCCTACAAAGCAATGATAGTTCAGCCTCTAGAAATCAACCACATTTTACAAAAACAAATAAAGACCTTGTCAGGTGGTGAACTTCAAAGAGTCTCAATCGCACTTTGCTTATCAAAAGAGTGTGATTTAATATTAATGGACGAACCATCAGCTTACCTTGACATAGAGCAAAGGCTGACTCTAGCAAAAACAATTAACAAAGTTATTGAAGTAAAAGAATGTTCAGCTTTAATTATTGATCACGACTTAGTTTTCATGGATTCCTTATCACAAGGGTTGTTGGTGTTTGAAGGTGAAGCAGCAGTTAAGGGTGTGTTACACAAACCATTAACTATGGAAGAGGGAATGAACCAGTTGCTAACAGAGTTAAAGATTACAATGCGAAGAGATGAAGAGAATCAAAGGCCAAGAATTAATAAATTAGACTCGCAGATGGACAAAAAGCAAAAAAAAGAGAACAAGTATTATTATTCTTAACAAAGTTTAAAAATCCTAAGTGTTGCAACCTTTTTATGAGAAGATTTGGACCAGCTACTCCAACTACTATTAGAACAGATTCAGTAGAGGGGTTGGCAGAAATTCTGGGTTATTTTTCTGGTGCTGTACAAGAACTTGAAGAACCTTTAAGAGCAAGATACTGGAATTTCTTCGGTTTAAAACCTGGGGAAGTGGTTATTAATGAACTAGAATTTACTGGAGAGGACAAGTTTAGACTTGAAGTAAACCCAAAAAGAAGAGGTGGAAGACAAGCTCCTGCAACCACTCACTTAGGAAGATGTTTCTCATTTTTAGTAGGCTATCAAGATGTGGTTTATTTATTAGATTATTTAGACAGTAATGATAATACTTTTGGTCTTGTTAGAGATGGTTTCGAAGGTTTAGGCCATGGTCCTGAGTTTATTAGAAGTTTGGCTCAGAGGGAGATCTATGATGATGAACTTTTATTTGAAATAGATAAGCTAACATTAGATGGCGATCATTATAGGGTCCATTTAAGACCAACTCTACATCATGCTGCCTATTCAGAAAGAGATATAGCCCTTATGATCCATAGAGTTTTTGTTGAAAACAAAAGAATTATTAAAGT
Source organism: Candidatus Woesearchaeota archaeon (assembly GCA_964343245.1). Taxonomy (GTDB): domain Archaea; phylum Nanobdellota; class Nanobdellia; order SCGC-AAA011-G17; family GW2011-AR17; genus JABHYY01. The sequence goes on from CAYFIU010000001.1 coordinate 20,461, forward strand.
GCCTAGGGATGATAAAACTTAAATACACTTCTTTTAAATCTGATTTATATGGTTAAAGGGTTGACTATGAAAACAGATGGATCTGGTTTAGCAAAATTAGTCAACTATTTAGCTGGTGAAGGTTCTCCACCTTATGGTATAGTTCATGAAGAAAGATTCAAAGGCTATGGCCCTCAAGATTTAGCAATTTCTGATATACAAATTAAAAGAGGGGTACATAATGTAAGCTACACAATAACAGTCAAACCTCTAGTAAAGCTAAGGCATATTACTGAAAATTGGTTGGAAAATGGGGTTAGTGGACTTTTTTTCCAGTTAAGTAGAGAAGGTCTTGTAGGACTAACAGAATATCTTACAGGAGAGGGGATGTTAGTAAAGTTAAAAATGAAGGGCCTTTAAGGGATATCTTTTCTGAAGTTAATGAAGAGTTTTTTGTAATAGATAGAATGTATGTTCAACTACTTGATGGCTCTCCATTATATGGTGTGCACATCTCGGCACTTCGTCAACAAAACGAATATGAAGGAGATTTGGTCCATAAGAAAACACAAGAACTTTTAGATTTAGCAGCCAGACTTAGAAAGGTTCAACTAGAAGCAGAAAGAGATACAGCTTAATCACCCTTATAGAACTCAACCTTTTTCTTCTTATCATTCAACTCTAACCAAACATTAACTTTGCCACCATAACCAGCATTGATAACAGTGGTCTTTCCAATCTTACAAGCACCGAAATGCTCATGCATATGCCCACCAATACAAACTGGTGGTCGATAAACTTCAACCATTTCTCTAGCTAGAACAGAACCTTGGTGCTGACCACACCGAGGAGACTTTTTCCAAGTAATCTTGTCCAACACAGTGTTAAAAGGAACATTGTGTGTCAAAAAAATTGCTCGCCTTTTATTCCTGCCACTCTTTCTCTGTCTAAAACACTTTACAAGAATTTCTTTTTTCTTTTCATACTCTTCTTCTAGTTTCTTAAACTTTGCTGGGGTTAACATTGCCATGTCTTCTGCATGCTGAGGCAACTCAGGGAAAGAATGTGCACCATAACCCACAATACAAAGCTCATCATTAATAACAACAAACTTGTTATGACAATCAACAACATTTTTCAAATCTTTTAACAGATAATCATGATAATAATCTTTATCTAAAAACTTCCACTTATCTTCACAATATGCCCAGTCAGCATTTCCAGGGATTACATATACAGGCACACCAAACGAATCAAGGTGCTCTAAAACCTCTCTCCCTCTTTCAAGACTTTCTTTTACAAGCCTTCTAGCTCTTTTTTTGCCAGCAAGATCATACCACTGTTTACTATAATTTGGATCTTTTTGCCTCTCTTCAAGAATCTTAAAATAAAACTCTCTAAGCTCCTCAGTTGGACAAAAGTCCCCTGGTGCTATGATAGCATCAAAGCTCTGATAGTATATTTCAGGCTTTTGCCCATGCAAGTCTCCAATTACTACGAATCTCATACTTCAAATGCGATTTTTTCTTATTATAAAACTATCGCACAACGAAAAGGTTTATAAAGCCCAGTTTTTTCTCATAATCAAACCAATGATATAATGGAGGTTTAAATATGGAAGATAAAAAAATTCAAGAAATGGCTTTCCAAGCAGTAGAGCATGCTAAGACTTCTGGTAAAATTAAAAAAGGCGCTAACGAAGCAACCAAAGCTGCTGAGAAAGGTACAGCAAAATTAGTTATTGTAGCTAAAGACACAAACCCTAAAGAGGTAGTAATGCACATCGGACCTTTGTGTAAAGAAAAAGATGTTCCTTTTGTTGAAGTTGACAAAAAAGAAGAGTTAGGAACAGCAGCAGGTATTCCTGTTTCAACAACAGCAGTTGCAATTATACAAGAAGGCGATGCAAAAACCATAATCAAAAGAATTGTAGAGGCATTGAAGAGTGGCGAAGGACAGAAAGAATAAACAACCTCAAGGCAAGAAAGCCATGAAGGAGAAAGGAAAAATCTCCACAACAGCAGTTCAAGCTAGTGTTGAAGAAATTGTAGGCAGAACTGGCACAAGAGGTGAAGTTATTCAAGTTAGATGTAAAGTCCTTGAAGGCAAAGATGCCAACAAAATCATGACACGAAATGTTAGAGGCCCTGTTAGGGTAAAAGACATTCTTATGTTAAGAGAAACAGAGATTGAAGCAAGAAAAATTGGAAGAGGTAAAAAATAATGGCACTTTGTTCATTCTGTAAAAAAAACATCCCAAAAGGAACAGGTTTGCTATATGTTAACAAAGCAGGCAAATCTTTTTGGTACTGTTCTAGAAAATGTCTTGTACATGTTCAAAAGCTAAAAAGAAAACCTCAGAACACTAAATGGGTGAAACAATGATCGAACAAACATTAGTTATTCTTAAACCAGACGCAGTACAAAGAGCAATCACAGGAGAAATCCTAAAAAGATTTGAAAGAGTAGGTCTAAAAATTGTCGGAATGAAAATGTTATTTGCAACAAAAGAACAAGTTGCAGAACACTATTACAAAGACGATGAATGGTTAGTCAGAGTTGGTAAGGGTGTTGTAAAAAACAAAGGTTACCCAGAAGACTATGATCCAAAAAAAGCAGGCCAAGAAATTGTTGACAGTTTAATGAATGACATGAGACTTTGTCCTGTTGTTGCAATGGTTCTAGAGGGTCACAACGCAATAAATGTTGTAAGAAAACTTTGTGGTCCAACAAATGTTGAAGAGGCACTGCCTGGAACAATCAGGGGAGACTACTCTCACGATACATATGTGCTAGCAAATATTAAAGAAAGACCAATTTTAACAATCATCCACGCTTCAGGTGATATAGATGATGCTAAAAAAGAGGTTGGAATTTGGTTTAGTCCAGAAGAAGTGCACACTTATAGCAAGCTAGACACTGACTGGCACTACAGAAAAGGCTCATTAGAAGCCTAATTTTTTATCTATTTCTTTTCCTAAATTTTCTAACTCTTCATAAGTTGAAAGAACATCATGCTTCATTTTTTTCAGAGTTAACTCAAGATTTCGCTCTCTCAAAGTATACTTATTATCTTCAACCCTGATCAAACCAGCAGCAATCAACTTAGTTAAATGGTGCACCACAGTACCACGAGTTAGATTCAACCTAAAAGCCAACTCATCAGAAGTCAAAGCTTCTCTTCTTTTTACAGCTTTAATAATCTCAATAAACAACCTAAAACAAGAATAATCTTTGTCTCGATCAGAAACAAGCCCAAGACTCTTTGAAAGCCACATTAACTCAGCATTCAAATTACCTTCAGGAACCTTTACTTTTTCAATAACAATTCTTGTAAATCTGGTTATCATAAAAACTAGTATGTAACATTTGACTTAAATACTTTTTCTTGAGCCCTTAATAGTTAATTAATATTTAAGCAGCCCTTTGTTGAGGCATTTGTTCATAAGGTTCTTCAGCTTGCACTTTAAGAGATTGAATCCTTTGCCTCTGCCTTTGCAAATAGTTCTTAAAACCTCTCAAAAAACTTGATGTTACACTTATATCTCTCTCAAGATCAGATTTTGTCTGTTCCAACTCTTCTAATAGCCTTGCAGCCTTGGCTTGTTTTGCTTCTAAAGCTCTAAGTTGCTCTTTCATACTTTTCAATTTTTCTTGTGAAGGATCTTTTGATAGTTTATCAAAGTCAGCATCGAGTCTTTGTATCTCAGAAAAAAGTTTTGTTGTCTGTATAGAATGCCTGCCAATTAACTTTGCTGCACTTCTCTCAATTGTAGGAATACTAGTTATAACTGTTTTAATAGCCTCCTTTTCATCTACACTTTGTTTTTTCTTAAACAAATTGAAAGGCCACATTAGTAATAAGGGGTAAAAGAACTATTTAATGCTAGCGAAAATGTTCTTTCATGGCTTCTATTGCTTTATTGACTTTAACAATATTTGTATTGTTGCACATTTCTTTTTCTGCATAGTCCATAATTGGCCTTACAGACTGGACATTTCTGCCAAATTTCTCCATCCACTGGTGTCTTGGGAACATCCATATATGAAAGCCATGCTCAGTATCTTCATTTTGGAACAAATAAACTTCCTTTATGCTTAGCACTCTCTTCATCGCTTCCCTGACTCTCTTAACCAAAGAGATAAATTCTATTAATTCTCTCTCTGAGAAATCTGTTACAGATCGCTCTTTTTTCTTAGAAGAAACTATGAAAAACCCTTCAATTGGGGTTTCCCAGTCTTGGTTGACCCTGAAATTCTCTGTTTCTAGCACAACTCCTTTTGGAAAAAGTTTTTTTTGTCCATCTGGCTTAATTAGGACTAATTCCTTATATAATTAACTATAAAAACACAAAACCGAAAGCTTTAAATAGAAGCTTAGATTAACTTTGTTTACTTAAGGTCAACAACGATGAAAAAGAAAACAGGACTAAAAAAAGAACTTGATGAAATCAAGGAAGATATTCAAGAAGTAAAAGAAGAGTTAGAAGAGCTTGACTATCTACAACAATTACAAAGACTTCAAGCAGAGTTCATCAACTACAGAACAAGAGTTGAAAAAGAAAAACAAGACTCAATCAATTATGGAAAAGAAGAGATCATACTTCAGTTCTTAGATGTTCTTGATAACTTTGAAAGAGCATTAGAACATAACAAAGATCAAGGTATTGAAATGATTTATAATCAAATGCAAGCAATACTAAAAGAGCAAAATGTAAACAAAGTAGAAACAAACACTTTTAATCCACAAGTGCATGAGTGTGTTTGTAAAGAATGTTCAGAAGAAGAACAAGACACAATTCTAGAAGTGTTCCAAAAAGGGTACACTTTCAATAATAAAACAATAAGACCTGCAAAGGTTAAAATTTCAGGAGGAAAATAAAATGAGTAAAATAATTGGTATTGATTTAGGTACAACTAATTCAGCAGTTGCTGTTCTAGAAGGTGGAAAGCCATCTATAATCCCTTCAGCAGAAGGAGGTAGAACAGTTCCGAGCGTTGTAAGCATTAAAGGAGATGATATTATTGTAGGAGAAGTTGCAAAAAGACAAGCAGTTGCAAATCCTAACCACACAATTAGAAGTATTAAAAGAATTATGGGAACAAAAGAAAAAGTTACAGTTGATGGTAAAGATTACACTCCAGAACAAGTTTCAGCAATGGTCTTAAAAAAATTAAAGAAAGATGCAGAAGCTTACTTAGGTTCAAAAGTGACAAAGGCTGTAATCACAGTGCCAGCATATTTCAATGATGCACAAAGACAAGCTACAAAAGATGCAGGCGAGATTGCAGGACTGGAAGTTGAAAGAATTATTAACGAACCAACTGCAGCATCACTAGCTTATGGGTTAGATAAAGGTGAATCACAAACAGTTCTAGTTTTCGACTTAGGTGGGGGAACATTTGATGTTTCAATATTAGAACTTGGTGATGGTGTTTTCGAAGTAAAATCAACATCAGGCGATAACAAACTAGGTGGAGATGATTGGGATGATAAGATTATTAATTATCTAGCTGATGAATTCAAAAAAGAAAATGGAATTGATCTAAGAGAAGATGCAGCTGCACACCAAAGATTAAAGGATGCAGCAGAAAAAGCAAAGATTGAACTGTCAACAGGAATGCAAACAAGCATCAACTTACCTTATGTAACAGCTGATGCATCAGGTCCAAAACACCTAGACATGACTTTGACAAGAGCAAAGTTCAATGATCTAACAAAAGATTTAGTTGAAAGAGTAATTGCACCTGTTAAAAATGCATTAAAAGATGCAGACATGACTCCAAATGATCTAAACAAAGTTCTTTTGGTTGGTGGTTCAACAAGAATTCCTATTGTACAAGAAAAAGTAAAAGAATTGTTACAAAAAGATGGAGACAAAGGTATCAACCCTGACGAATGTGTAGCTTTAGGAGCATCTATTCAAGGTGGAGTGCTTGGTGGTGAAGTTAAAGATGTTTTATTGTTAGATGTGACCCCATTAACATTAGGTATTGAAACACTTGGTGGAGTAATGACACAGTTAATTGAAAGGAATACTACAATTCCATCTAAAAAGTCTCAAGTTTTTTCAACAGCAGCAGATAACCAACCTGCAGTAAACATTAATGTTTTGCAGGGTGAAAGGTCAATGGCTGCTGATAACACCTCCCTCGGTAGGTTCGATCTAATGGGGATACCTCCAGCACCAAGAGGAGTTCCTCAGATCGAAGTTACATTTGATATTGATGCAAATGGAATTGTAAATGTTTCAGCAAAAGATCTTGGAACAGGTAAAGAACAAAAGATCACAGTAACTGGTGGTTCAGGTTTAAACAAAGAAGAGATTGAAAAGATGGTCAAGGATGCAGAAAAACATGCAGATGCTGACAAAAAGAAAAAAGAATCAATCGAAGTAAAGAACCAAGCAGATACAGTGATCAACACAACTGAAAAGATGTTGGATGAGCACAAAGACAAGGTTGACAAAGAAACAAAAGAAAAGATTGAAAAAGAGTTAAATGCTCTTAAAGAAACAGTTAAAACTGATGATACAGAAAAGATCAAGGCTCAATTGGACAAGTTAAACAAAGTTGCAATGGAGCTTGGTCAAAAAATGTATCAACAAGCTCAGCAAGAACAAGCAAAGCCTAAAGAAGAAAAGGCTGATGAAAAAGTTGTTGATGCAGAGTTTGAAGAAGAGAAAAAAGAAGAAAAGAAAGAGTAATCTTTCTTTCCTTTAACACCATACCATGACAAAAGACTATTATGACACCTTAGGTGTAGATAAGAGTGCAAGCAAAGAAGAAATAAAAAAAGCGTACAAAAAGCTTGCAAAGAAGTATCATCCTGATTTGAATAAAGATAATCCTGAATCTGAACAGAAGTTTAAAGAGGTTAATGAAGCTTATTCAGCTCTTTCTGATGATAATAAGAGAGCAAACTATGATAGGTTCGGAACAGCAGACGACCAAAGGCATGGTGGTTTTGGCCAGGGTGGTTTCCAAGGAGGCTTTGGTGGTTTCTCAGATATTTTTGAAGGTTTTTTTGACATGGGTGGTAGAAGAAGACAGAGAAGGGGTAGAGATTTGAAAGTTGAAGTTGAAATTTCTTTCATGGACGCCTGTTTTGGTAAAGAAAAAACAGTTTCAGTTACTAAATTAGATAAGTGTAATGTTTGTCATGGTAAGGGTGGGACAGGCACTAAAACCTGTTCCACCTGTAATGGTTCTGGTCAAGTAACAAAAGCATTCAGAACACCTTTTGGTTCTATACAACAAAGAGCAACATGTTCACACTGTCAGGGTATGGGCCAAACAGTAGAACATCCTTGTAAAGAATGTAATGGTTCTGGTAAAGAGAAAAAAAATAAAAAAGTTAAAGCTAAAATCCCAGCAGGTGTACACGATGGTACAACCTTAAGGTTAACTGGTGAAGGAGAGTATGACCAAGTACCAGGAGATTTATTCGTTGAAATCTTTGTAACACCTCACAAATACTTTGAAAGAAAAGGTGATGATATTTATTTGGAATATCCAGTAAGCTTTTCACAGGCAACACTTGGTGATAAAGTTGAAGTGCCAACAATCCATGGTGATGTTAAAATGAAAATCCCAGCAGGAACAGAATCTGGCACTATCATGAGATTAAAAGGCAAAGGTGTTGAAAACATTCAGGGCTATGGCCAAGGTGATCAACATGTTAAGGTTCAGTTGAAAACACCTCAAAAACTTTCTAAAAAACAAAAAGATCTGTTTAAACAGTTAGCTAAGGAAAACAAAGAGAAACTTAAGATAGAAAAAGGTTTCTTTGAAAAATTAAAAGATAGTTTTTATTAGTTGTCAGAATGAAATAAAGTTTTACAAAAAAGAAAAGAAAAAAAATTTAGTTCCTTGCTAGAACAAATACAGATTTCAAAGCCACTACAATTGTTGCTGGTACAAATAACATTAACAAGTTATTCATTAGTGTGCCTAGATACGCGATTGTACCTAAAACTTCACCACCAAAGTAACTAACCAAAACTAGGGTTAGACCAGCAAGCAAGAACGACTGTACTTCTTTATCAGCAATGTTCAATAGACCTATGATCAGTCCTAAAACCACTAGCAACCATGATACCCAGGTCATTGCTGGTACAAACATAAAAACTACTGCTAGTAGAACACCGATCAAAAAAGCCCAATGTCCAACCATTGCTTTACTTTTTGCCTTTTTTGCCATTTAGTATTCACCTCCTTTTAAGAGTATAATAGTTAAAACTCAAGGTATGCTCTTTTAAATAGTTTTTGGTGAGGAGTTATCAATGCAGTAACCTTTAAAAACACAATCCAATTCTCATTACTTGTGATAGCGAATGATCAGACAACCTTTAGTAGTAGTAATGGGAAACATCGATTCTGGGAAAACCAGGACACTAGATACTATTAGAAGGACTGCTGTTGTTGACTCAGAAGCAGGCGCAATCACACAAATGATCTCTTCTTCAGCAATTTCATTCAAAACAATTCAAAAAATTGCAGGAGATTTTCTAAAAAGTCAAAAAATCACAATTCCTGGTTTAATTTTCTTAGATACACCAGGCCATGCAGCATTTTCAAACATGAGAAAGAGGGGTGGAAACCTTGCAGACATTGCAATCTTAATAATTAACATTAATGAAGGTATTAAACCACAAACAAAAGAATGTATTGAAATATTAAAAAAATACAAAACACCTTTTTTAATTTCACTGAACAAGATTGACTTATTCCCTGGCTGGCAAAAAACAGATGAGAAAACAATCCTTGGCATGATTGATAAACAGTCTGACAGCGTTAAACAAAAAATTGAAAGCAGGTTATATGAAATTGTTGGAGAACTTTACAAGTACGGTTTCCAAGCAGAAAGGTTTGACAGAGTTGATGATTATACAAAACAAATTGCAATGGTTCCAGTTTCAGGAAAGTTTGGTGAGGGTATTCCTGAACTCTTAGCAGTACTTATTGGCATAGCACAAAAGTTTTTAGAAAAAGAGTTAGACATTAATGCAGACGCACTAGGTAAAGGAACAGTTCTAGAAGTTAAAGATGAAAAAGGTGTGGGTGTTGCGCTGGATACAATTGTTTACGAAGGCAAGGTTAAAGTTAATGACACAATTGTTGTTGGAGGATTACATGAACCAGTTGTAACAAAGATTAGAGGGTTGTTCTTACCAGATGAAAAAGGTAAATACAAAGCAGTAAAAGAAGTAGTTGGTGCAGCAGGAGTAAAAATAGTAGCACCTGGAATCAAAGAAGTTGTATCAGGTATGCCTTTGTATGTTGAAAACAAGGATGTAGAGCAAGCAAAAGAAAAGATCATGGAAGAGGTTGAAGAGGTTGTGATTGAAACAGAGAAAGAGGGTGTCATAGTTAAAGCAGATTCACTGGGTTCATTAGAAGCAGCAGTTGGCCTTTTACAAGAAAAAGAAATCCCTATCAAAAAAGCATCAGTTGGTAACATCACAAAAAAAGATGTTGCAGATGCAGAATCAAACAAAGATGAATTAAACAGAGTTATCATGTGTTTTAACACAGGTGGTGAAGCTCCAGAATCAATGAAAGTTCTAAAAAGTCCAGTTATTTATCAATTAATTGAACAATTAGAGAAGTTTAGGTTTGAAAAGAAAAGAGAAATTGAAGCAAGAGCTTTGAAAGATACTGCACAGCCAGCAAAAGTTAAAGTTATTCGTGGTTGCATGTTCAGGCAAAGTAACCCTTGCGTAGTTGGTGTAGAAGTGATAAAAGGTACACTTACATCTGACACTGAACTGATTAAAATGGATGGTTCAAAAGTGGGCCATGTTAAAACTGTTGAACTTGAGAAGGAATCAGTTAAAAAAGCTGAGAAAGGAAAGCAGGTTGCAATTTCGTTGCCAGGAGTCACTGGTGGCAGACAGATTAACGAAGAAGATATTTTGTTAGTCGATATTAATGAAAATGAGTTCAGGACAATGAAAAGGTTAAAAAAACTTTTAACACCTGACCAAATCGAACTTCTAAAAGAAATAGCTGAGATTAAAAGAAAAGAAAATGCTCTTTGGGGCGTTTAGTCCTTTGGTTTATAACTTTCAATAGCTCCAAAAAGCGCTCTACGAAAAGAATCTATCTCTTGTAGAGGATTTAAGTTGTGGTCATAAGTAAGTTCTTCAGCAAAGCCATATCCAATTACTCCCCCTAAATGCTGTGCTTGAATTGCACCAGCCAAACCATTTCCAGTAGGAACAACAATTACATCATATTCCAATTCCATCAAATGATCAGCAACTTCTTGTTCTCTATCACTGCCACCACTAAATAAGGCTTCAACAGTTGCTTCAGCAAATTTTCGTCTAACTGAAAGTTCAAGAGTTTTTGGTAAAGGTACACTATTCCCATCATCAATCATTAATATTCTAAAACCTGACATAAAAGATAGAAACAAATAAAGTCTTTATAAGTTTTATTAAAAACTCTTCTTATACTTACTCAACATACCACCAAAGCCTCTATATGGCGGCCTATCAGATCTCCTAAGCAGCCTTTCTTGATAAGCAGGAGTCACACCACTAGTATCCCTTAACCAAGCTCTCCTGTCCCTAGCAACTAGACCATCTAAAAACTTATTACTTATCATTTCCAAAAAAATCACAAAATCAGAACCTTATAAACCTTTCCCAAATCGACCTACAAAACCTTTATAAACCCTAAAATTTCCCTTAAACTCATGGCAGAGACAAAGTTTGTAATAAACGACACTAAGTCTGGAAAGAGCTATCAAAAAGCCTTAGAGGACAGTACTCTAGAAGGCAAAAAGGTAGGCGAAAAAGTGTCAGGAGACTTTCTTGGATTAGAAGGATATGAACTTCAGGTTACTGGAGGCAGTGATTTAGCAGGATTTCCAATGAGGAAAGAGATTGATGGCACTGGAAGAAAAAAAGGTCTTTTCAGTGGCGGTGTCGGAGTAAAGATTAAGAGAGATGGCATGCGAAGAAGAAAGACAGTTTGCAAAAATACAATCTCTGCTGATATTGTTCAAGTGAATTTGAAAGTAGTTAAAGAAGGATCAAAAAAACTTGAAGAAGTCTTCCCAAAAAAGGAAGAAGAGCAACCTAAAGCTGAATAAGCAGAAGGTAAAAACAATGAAAACCTATAACTACAAGAGTGTTCTAATAGCAAGGAAGAAAAGAACAAACCCAGAAGACTTTGACCATAGACCATGTTTTCTAAGCTTTTTTGGAAGTAATGACCCACACCTAAATGCAGAGGGCCCAAAAGAAGTTTTAGAATTTGACAGAAAACATAAAGTAATGATCAATGGTTTGGATGTAAACTATTTGTTGCCAGGTAATGACATTGTGATTAATGACTTAGAGGAATTGCATGTAGCCGAAAAAGACAACATTGTGCATGTGACTGGAAAACAGGTGAGATCACAAGAATAAACAACAAAGAAGTACAGTTCTGATTTACATAGGCTAGACCTCCCTCAAAAACTTTATAAAGACCCCTTAATTCTAACCATTTATGTCTAAACAACCTGAGATAAACATTGGATTAGTTGGTCACGTTGATCATGGTAAAACAACATTAGTGTCCAGACTAACAGGAAAGTGGACAGATACACATTCTGAAGAACAAAAGAAAGGTATCACTATTAGGTTAGGCTATGCAAATGCGACTTTTTACAAGTGTGAAAAGTGTGATTACTATGGCCCAAAAGACAAATGTCCAAAATGCAAAGCAAAAACAAAAGAAATCAAAACAGTTTCATTTGTTGACGCGCCAGGTCACGAAACTTTGATGGCAACAATGCTTTCAGGTTCAGCAATAATGGATGCAGCACTTTTAATGGTTGCAGCAGATGAAAAATGTCCACAACCACAAACAAAAGAGCATTTGATGGCTTTACAAATTGCAGACATAAAAAATATAATCATTGTACAGAACAAAATAGATCTTGTTTCAACAGAAGATGCAATGAAAAATTATAACCAAATTAAAAACTTTACAAAAGGAACTATTGCAGAAAATGCACCTATACTTCCTGTTTCAGCACAACTTGACGTTAACATTGATCTACTAATAAAAGCAATTTATGAAAACTTCAAAGCACCAAAGAGGAACTTGAAAAAAGATCCAATCATGTTTATAGCAAGAAGCTTTGACATTAACAAACCTGGTGCAACATACAAAAATGTTGTAGGTGGAGTTCTTGGTGGAGCTTTAACTCAAGGTCAACTAAAAATTGGAGATAAAGTAGAAATCAAACCTGGAAGGAAAGTAGAGAAAGAAGGTAAAACTTTATGGGAACCTATTCAAACAGAGATAACAGGCATAAAATCTGACAGAGACACATTAAAAGAAGCAGTCCCTGGAGGTAGCATAGCCTTACTAACAAAATTAGACCCTTCAATGGCAAAATCAGATTCTTTAACAGGAAGTTTAGTTGGACACCCTGATAAACTCCCACCATCACACTATGAAATGGAACTTGTACCCCACTTACTTGAAAGGGTAGTTGGAAGCGACAAAGAATTAGAAGTTGAACCTATTAAAAAAGGTGAAAACCTGATGCTTAATGTTAACGCATCAACAACAGTTGGTTTAGTAACAGATATTAGAAAGAATTCTTTCAAAGCAAAATTAAAAATCCCTATCTGCGCAGACAAAGGCGATAAGATAACAATCTCAAGGCTTGTCGGGCACAGATTTAGATTGATTGGTTACTGTTCTTTAAAATAAACAAAAGGTTTATATACTAAGGTATACTAAGGCATACTCATGGAAACTACAACTCTCAAAATTCATTTTGATACAAAGCGTAATCTTGATCTTTTCAGAGAATATAAGAATGAAAGCTATGATGAAGTAATCAAAAAATTATTGTATATTGTGAACACTTGTAAAACTCAGCCTAAATTAAGTATAAATACCATACATGAAATTGAAAAAGCAAGGCTAAGAATGAAGAAAGGACATTTTTTAACTGAAGAAGAGGCAAAAAAGAGACTAAGGCTCTAGCTTATACAATTCACTTTGATGAAAATTCAATCAATTTTCTGAATAAACTTTCAAATAATTTGAAAAAAAGAATTTATAAAAAAATAATTTCAACAAAAGAGAACCCACATCATTACTTTTTAAGATTAGAAGGCAGGTCTGATTATAAGTTAAGGGTTGGAGAATATAGAGTTATAGCAGAATTATCAGAAGAAAACTTGTTGATAGAAATAACTTTGATAGGGCATAGAAAAAATATATATAAGAAAATTTAATAATTATTCTTCAAATAATTATATTGGTCAACATTGGAAACAGGGAACCATCTTTTATCCTTACCAATGATATAACCTCTAACATTAGAATGCTCAACTAAAAAAGCTACAAAATCACCTAACCTTTCTTTCTCAAATTTGTCTAACAACGCAAGATCCTCTTTCTTAAGAATATAACATGCAGTTGAAGCTAAACTAGACTTTGGTTCCTCAGGCTTCTCATCAAATTCAACAACTTTATCACCATTTAGTACAACACACCCTACTCTACAAGCAATCAAATTTTTGTCTTCATAATCACATACAGCAACAATACTACTCCCATTTTCCTTAAAAAAATCTCTAAAGTTTCTCAAAGAAAAGTCATACAAATGCTCGCCAGCTAAAACCATTAAATTTTCTTTTATTCCTAATTTGTTAACTACAAATTTTAACTCATTAATAGAACCTCTTCGACCTTCAATACCATTACTAACAATCTCAACATCAAATCCACTATCTTCTTTCCACTGTAAATAATCTTTGTAGAACTTTTCATTGGTATGAATGTAAATCTTTTCAATGTTAGGCACTTTTTGAATTTTTTCAACAGTGTGACTAATCAATGGCTTTCCATTTATCAACAACAAACCCTTATGTTTATTCTTGGTTAATGGATATAGAGATCTACTTAACCCTGCTGCCAATACAATCGCCTTCATGTTCCAAGAATTAGTTTTTTTTCAATATATAAATCTTATGAATCAAAATCTTCACTAAACATCAAACGGGACACCATTCTTTTTCAAGTTTGCAATCATTTCTTTATTCGCTTGGGTATCAACACCCTCTTCAATATGTCGTTCTCTAAACTCTTGCAACTTCAATTTGATACCATAAGGACAAACTCTTTCACAGTTGCCACAAAGAACACAAAAGTAAAACACTCTATCATAAACTTCTTTCTTTTGCATAATAGCATACCCTCTAGGAGAAACACTTTCCCTTCGCAATATCTTAAATGCAGGACAAACTTCTTTACACAATCCACACTCATTACACTTATTCATGCACCTTACCTCTATTCAATATTTCTTTAGGATTATACTGGTCTTTCAAGATTTTATACTTCACCTTTTTCTCACCCTGCAAAAACTTTTTCCTTTTCAAACCATAACCATACTCAACAGCACTATCTCCCTTTAAAGTCATTACAAGCTCGTGCATCTCTTGCGGCAACTTTGAGAACTCTTTAAAACAAGGAAACACAGTTTCATGGCAAAGGTTTCCAAACACAGGAACATCCTTTTTTCTTAACCAATGCAAAAAACCAGCCATTTTGTCAGGATTAATCCTTACATCTTCAAACTGGCCATACCTTTCCTTTTTCAGTTTATGGTACAAGGATTCTTTCATACCAACAATGCTTTGTACCTCTTCAGGAGTTTTCATAACACCAATATCACCTTCAAACTCAACAACCATATGATTTTGTGCATCTAAACCTAACATTGTAGACGAGAGTTCATCAAAGAACTGAATCGACTTAACCTCACTTTTAGCTCTAAACTTTTCAACTCTCTCCATCATAGAACTTAAAGTAACAAACTTGTAAATAGAAAATGATCTAAACTTTTTTATTGGAACAGTTTTCAAATGAATCTTTGTAATGATTCCAGTTGTACCTTCAAGACCAATAAAGTTCTTAACAGTTGGATGTCCAAGCTTCAAATACTTGCCAGTGCCATCAACAACTTCCATTTTTTCAATATAATCACCAATCCTACCATCACTTGCATCAGTGCTAAGACAATTCATTGCAACCATCCCACCTATGGTACACACTTTGTAGTTAACAACATTAACAGGAACTCTTTTATCGCCAAGCAAAGCATTAACTTCATCTAGCACAGCACCAGCTTCAACAACAACATAATCATCACCAATCTCTAGAACTTTATTCATCTTAGACATGTCAACAACAACAGACTTTACAGGAACACAATTTCCTTGCATGTTAGTACCAGCACCACGAATAACTAAATTATAATCATGCCTTTTAGAATAATTAACAAGTTCATGCAACTGTTTTGATGTCTTTGGCCAGACAATAGCAAGTGCTTCACCCTCCAAATCACTAGCGTCCCGAGAATAAACTAATTTGTCAACATCACTATCAGAATACGATGCAGGTCCAAATATATCTCGCAATGTCATATTAACACCTCTGACAACTCTAAGACTTCAACATTAGGATTGTTTTGTTTCAACTGCCCATAACAGCTTGGACACATTGTTATAATTTTTGCCTTCACACCACCCAACCTTTGTTTTGCCATTTCTTCTGAAACCTTGGGCGAATTATCTTTTATTGGTTGGCCACAACACAAACTCTGACCTTTGCTATACATAAACTCCTTAACACTAAAACCAAGACTTTTTAGTATTTGCCTAGGCATCTCATAAACCTCGTCAAAATCATACGGGTTGCAGGGATCAAAAATATAAACTTCTTCAGAATACCTCTTCTTAATTTCCTCAAGATTTTCCAACACTAACTCAGAGATCAACTTAACTTCAACATCATAAAACTTTTTGAACATATAATAACACTTAGGACAGGATGTAACAATAGTTTTAACACCTTGGTTTGCAAAAAGTTCCTTATTCCTTCTAACAACATCTTTGAAAACATCTTTGTGCCCTGATTCCAAAGCTGGCTTACCACAACAAAGCTCCATATCGGGAATTTTGATATAATCTATGTTAAACATTGTTAACAAATGCTCATGCCTTCTTTGTACATCTTTCAACATATGTTTTGGAACACAACCGGGATAGTACAAAGTTCTGCCAAATAATCTTCTAAATATACCCATCAGCCATTATTTGAACAGCCAGATTTATAAGCATTTATGAGACAGAAATTAGCGATAAAAGGTGATATGTTTTAATATACAAATCTTTAAATACCTTGATCCTAATTCATGATACTTAAAATGGCAAATAAAGATCAAATATTAGCTGAGCATAAAGAGCAAGTAAGGAGGAATAGGATGAGACCGACATTATTTTGGAAGATTACTACTATAGTATTCTTAATATTATTTATAGGCGCAATATACTTCAATGGTATGCCAAGTTTTAGCAATGACGTTGGGCAAGATGAAGCTGTACAGACAGCAGTTGCTTTTATTAACGAAAACATGCTAATGGGCCTTGCAAGTGCAGAAGTGCAAGAAGTATCAGAAGATAAAGGTATGTACAAGATTGACTTGTTAATCACAAGCGATAGCTTGGACTACACCGAAGAATTCACATCATATGTTACAAAAGATGGGAAACTACTTTTCCCAACAGCAGTTGACTTAGGCGAACTTCAAGTTCCAGTTGAGGAAGACCCTGTTGTAGAGGATCCTGTTGATGAAGATCCATTAGCAGAAATTGATTACTCAGGAGATCCAGTTCTAGGAAACCCTGAAGCAACAGTAACAATTGTTGAATACTCAGACTTCGAATGTCCATTCTGTAGCAATGCATACTGGACAATGAGGCTAATTGAAGAAGATTACGCAGACAGTGTTAAAATTATCTTTAAACAATTCCCACTAAGCTTCCACGCAAACGCACAAAAAGCAGCAGAAGCATCTGAATGCGCATTTGACCAGGACATGTTCTGGGAATACCACAACATGCTATTCGAGAACCAGGAAGCACTAAGTGTTGACGATCTAAAACAATATGCAGTAGATCTTGGACTTAATACAGAACAATTTAATACATGTTTAGACTCTGGAGAAAAAGCAGATGAGGTTGCACAAGATATGGAAGATGGATCAGCACTAGGAGTAACAGGTACACCAGCTTTCTTCATAAATGGCCAAAGCCTTGTAGGTGCACAACCATATGAAGCATTCCAAGCAATCATCGATGCAGAACTAGCAACTGAAGAAGAACCTGCTGAAGAGGAACCAGTTGAGGAAGACCCTGTTGTAGAGGATCCTGTTGATGAAGAACCTGTAGAAGAGGAACCTGCTGAAGAAGAACCAGCTGAGGAAGAGCCTGCTGAAGAACCTACAGGCGAAGAGTGCAGTTCTACAGAAGATTGTCCAGAAAACAGCATTTGTTTCAGTGGAAATTGTATAGAAATACAAAACTAGTTTAGAAGGTTACCAACATAAACCTTCTTTACATTTTTTATTCTTTTTATTCTTTCAATTATATTCTGTAAATGTTCTAAACCTGTTGTTTCCATTGTAAAAGAGCATTCAACATTATCTTGCCCTCTTGGCTGTGCATTAGCAGATTTGATTGTTGTATGAAGAGCAACAAGCGTGTTAAGTATCTCAGCAAACAGACCAACTCTATTCAAAGCATCAACTTTTATTTCAACAAGAGAACCAATGTTAGCTGTCCACTCAACATTAACCTTTTTCTTTCTTGACCCTAACTTAATCTTCTTAAGTTGTGAACAAGCATGTTTATGAATAGTAACCTTGCCATTGCTTGTGGCATAACCAACTATCTCTTCACCAGGCAAAGGAGAACAACACTTTGCAATTAATATTTCAGGATTAATTATACCTTCAACATCAATGATCCATGCTTCTAACTCTTTTTTCACATCACCAGTTTGTTTAATGGTTTTAACAGGAATGTTTTGCACAGCACGCAAATACTTTTTTATTCTGGATTGTGCTCGAGAAGTTCTAGCAATCTTTAACCAAGATCTTGAAGGGCGCTGGTTTTTAGCAGTAACAATTTCAACCTTGTCACCATTTTTCAAAGTTGTTCGTAAAGGAGCAAAATGTCCATTAATCTTTCCAGCAATTGTTCTGTCACCAACATCAGAGTGAACAGCATAAGCAAAATCAAGAACAGTTGCACCAGTTGGCAACTCAATAACTCTTCCTTTTGGTGTAAATGTAAAAATTTCCCTTTCAAAGAAATCAACATGCAACATCTCCATAAATTCTGTTGCATTTTCACTTTCTTTCTGCCATTCCATAACTTGCTTCATCCAGTTTAACTTTTCATCAAACTTTTTATCACCTGCAACACCTTTGTATCTCCAGTGTGCAGCAATCCCATCCTCAGCAACCTGATGCATGTCTTGGGTTCTAACTTGAATCTCAACAGGCTTTTTGTCAGGACCAATAACAACCATGTGCAATGACTGATACCTGTTAGACTTGGGTGTAGCAATATAATCATCAAACTCTTTTGGAATAGGAGTCCACAAACTATGAACAACACCCATCACCTCATAACACTCTTTAGGATATTTAACAATAATTCTTATCCCAGCAATATCATAAATATCAGAGAAAGGTTTATCTTTTCTTAACATTTTTTTGTAAATACTATACAAGTGTTTTGGCCTACCACTAATGTCAGCTTCAATTGACTCTCCTTTCAACTGCTCCCTAAGTGTTTTCTTAACTTTTTCAATTTGTATTTCTCTTTCTTTCTGACTTTGTTGCAGCTTTCTTTTCAAATCTTTGTAAACCTCAGGCTCAAGGTACTTGAAAGCTAAATCCTCCAATTCCCACTTAATACTAGCAATGCCTAACTTGTAAGCAATAGGGGCATAAATGTTCAGAACCTCTCTAGCAATCCTTTCACACTTTTCTTGCCTAAAAACACCAACAGTTCTCATGTTGTGCAATTTGTCAGCAAGTTTGATAAAAATAACTCTAACATCCCTTATTGAAGCAAGGATAACTTTTCTAACAGTCTCAGCAGTGTACTCTTCAAAACTCATCTCTCTAAGCTTTGTAATCTTTGTAACACCTTCAATAATATTAGCAATCTCTTCCCCAAATTCAGAGACAATATCTTCTTTAATAACCTCAGTATCCTCAACAACATCATGCAATAAAGCAGCAGAAATAGTGGTAGCTCCTAACTTATGCTCAGCTAAAATATAAGCAACACTCAAAGGATGTTGGATAAAAAGCTCTCCTGAGGACCTTCTTTGCGTACCATGATGCTTCTTTGCAAACTGGTAAGCTTTCCTAATTAGATCAAAGTCAGCTTTCTTATCATAACCTTCAATTTTTCTGATAATAGTCCTTAGTTGCATGGTTTTTAAGAATAAGTAAGAGAGATTTATAAAAGTTGTCATGGAAAGACTTTTAAACAATTGCTGAAGGAAAAGGTATATGAAAATAGCAATTATTGGCTGTGGAACAACTGGAAATCAAATTATCCCTAAACTAAGAGAACATGAGCTCTTAATTATAGACAGGGACCTTGTTGAGGAAAAGAATCTGTCAAGACAAACACAGTTTTCTTCAGACGATGTTGGCAGGCCAAAAGCACAAGTTTTAGGAGAGAAATTTAAGATTAACTATAAAGTTTTAGACCTAGACTGTACAAATGTTAATATTCTAAATTTTGATCTAGTCATTGACTGCACTGACAATTTAATCACTAGATTTTTAATAAATGATTACTGTAAAAAAGAAAACATCCCTTGGATTTACACAGGTGTTGTTGGCGACAGAGGAAGAGTTCTTGGGTTCACTGGTGATTACTGTTTTAGATGTTTGTTTAAAGAGGTAAAAGGTTTGGACACTTGCACTTCTACAGGTGTTGATTTAGAAGTTGCTGGACAAGTTGGCAAAATTGCAGTTGAAGAAGCTGAAAGGATTTTGGCTGGAAAAAAACCTAGAGGCTTGTGGGCAGGGGAATGGATCGCAGTTAAGAAAGACAAAGATTGTTTAGCTTGCAATGGCACCTATGAATACTTGGATAAGAAAGAAGACATTGTAAAGTTTTGTGGCTCTTCAAGGTACCAGTTCAAAGGCAACTTTGACTTTGAAAACATTAAGAAAAGGTTAGGTGGCTCTGGTGAATACTTTGTATACAAAGACTTTTCCATCTTTAAGGATAGAGTTTTAGTCAAAGCTGACTCTGAAAAAGAAGCAAAGAAAAAATTTAACGAAGTTATCGGGGCCTGATATCTTTTCTAATCTGTTCAAGGCTAGTTCTGATTTCTCTAAGAAGATTATACATTTGGTTTGCTAATCGCATCCAGTTTTCTAGCATTTTGTAAAAGTCAGTAATTTTATAAGTATCCCAACCATGCATAGCAAGTATACCATCAATTCTAGATCCATTTTCCAAGAACCACGATAAATATGTTTTATTTGCTAGAATTGTTCTAATATCTACTCTAGTTAAAGCCACATTGTGAGTTTTTTCAAAGTGTTCTAATAATAACTTCAACTCTGCACGCATGTCCTTTCGTGATTTAATTAGATCCAATAAACCTCTCCATAGCCGAGTAATTCTACTCTTAAGGGCTCTAGTATCTTGCAATCCACTTAATTGTGAATGCACTTCTAAAAGTTCTACGATTTGGTTATTGAATCTTTTAAGAGTTTTTGGATCAATTTTATTTCTTATTTTTGGATTACCAAGTTCAAGATTTAATTCTGTGATCCTTCTTCCTAAAGCAAAATAAGAATCTAACTCTCCACTATTAATAAGACCATATAGGAAAGTACCAATACTTGATTCTTTAGCAAACCAACCTGTCTTAGCTGGTCTTTTAATATATTTGATCATATTAATAATTTTTTCAATGTCTTCATCAATTGGGGGCTCTGGTTCATCTTCACCTACTATAACCACATCTTTAACAATGAACAAACCTTTATCATCTTGTTTACCTAGTGCAGTGAAATGGAAAGCAATTTCACAGTCAATATTGTTTTCAAAATTAGGAGGCCTCCATACAACACTACCTCTCTGACTAGTATGCCCATTAGGAACACCTGGTTGCTCTTCTAAAGGAATATTAGTAAACTTTTGATTCTCACCAAATCTATAAGCAATGTCCAAAGGTGTACTAAAACCTAAAGCATCTACACCTTCTCCTTTAATTTCCCATTCAAGTTTAATTTCACTTCGAATCTCCTGATGATCTGTACTAGGATTAATAATATTAACTGTAACTTCAGGAGTTCCCTTTACTAAGGTGCCCTCTTGAAGAGTCAAATCTTTATATTCTCTTGGTGTTGTAAATGAAAGTGTATACTGGTAAGTGCCAGGCGCTAAATCACTCAGATCAAAAGGATAATAAGCCCATTTTCCATCAATCTCATCTGTTCTTCCTACTTTAGTTTGTCCAGCAATAACTAATGCGATATTAACTCCTTTAACAGGTCCACTTTCGCTTGATGCACCTACTGCTAGTATGTTTGGACCAGAAAAAAATTGGTGCCTGATCCTTATGTCTCTCTCTTCTTTTCCAGGAATAATAAAGCTAAATTGTTTAGAGATATTTAATTCTGTTTTTCGATCCATTGCTTGAACTTCAATTATACATTCAGTATCGTCTTCAACTTCAGGAACTTTGTCCCAGGAAATCTGTCCTCTCAAACCACTACCAGGAATTGAAGCAAATCTACTACCACCAACATTTATTCTTATTGATATAATTGGATTGACGCTATTATCAGTGAACCCAGTAACTTCCCATTTAATGTTTTGGGGATTTGTTATTGGTTCACCTTCAACAGGACTATGTAATATAATCTCATGAGGGTAAGCACTAATTTTAAAGGCCTTACTTTCAGCTTGCCCTAGTTCATTATTATCTTGATCAAACGCAGCAACTAGCAAAAATGCTTCATCTGCTTCTTTGTCTGGCACAGTCCATTCAACACTTCTTGCTGTTCCTATTTCACTATTTGCAACTTCCCAGCCAGTATTTTTTGTTGCGAAATACAGAACATAATAACTAACATCTGTAGGATCATTTACATCCCATGTAACTGTAATCTTTTTCCCAACATGAACATTATCTTTATCAGTAGGAACATTTGTAAACCAAATCTTAAAAGCTCCATCTGTAGGACCAACAGTGATTTTACCAGTAAGCATTCTTGGAGCATCATAAACATCATTGCCCTCTACATTTACAGTAAAAGAGTAGGGTTCTTCCCTAGCAGTTAAACCTGTAATAGGAATTTCAGCTCTAGAAGGGACATTATGCTCTCCTCTTTCAGTTTGTTTTTCATAATCCTCACCATTACAGTTAACCTTTACAGCAAGTTCATTAACTCCTCCTCCACTATCATCAACACTAACAATAAGATTAACAGACTCACCTTGGTTTATATTAAATTCATACTGGTTAAGCTCAACATTCAACATTCCTTGAGTTCCTTTGATATCAAATGGTTTAGGACTATCATCCTTACCAAGCTCATCATCTTTATCAAAAGCAGTAATCCTTAAGAAACACCTATGTCCAATAGCATTCCTTGGAACATTCCAATGTGTTGTTCTTTTCCCTCCTCTCACACTCTTAATCATTTCAAAACTATGCTTATTATCATAAGAAACTTCAATTTGAAACTTTGTAACGCTAGCAGCAGGATCAACAACATCCCAAGCTAAATCCACTTTTTTTTGTGGCTCAATAGTTTCATCAGAAGGAACCTCTGTCCACTTGACAACTTCACCAGCTTTTGTAATAGTTATTGTTCCATCAAGTGTAATGCCTCCATTATCAACACCAAC
>CAYFIU010000002.1:0-37065 GCA_964343245.1 Candidatus Woesearchaeota archaeon
GTGCGGTTGTTCATGGAGAATGTTTTGTTGGGGTGTGTTGATCCTGTTGTTGAAAACATTTGGTCTAGCATTTTTAGTGCAAGGGTTTGTTCTGCAATTGAGCACAGGTGTTCTGTACTATGGTTTGATTCATTATGCGATTGGTTTGATATTTATCATGCTAGGGTGGCATTCTAGGATCATTGCGAAAGATCGGTGTAAGTAGTAAAGTTTATATAGTGCTTTTTTTTCTTTTATTGCATGGTAAAGATAGTTACAAGATTTACGTTTGAAGTTTTGGGTGGGCCTAAAGAGCATGTAGAGGCGACACTGCAAAAAGTTCTAGACAAGTTAAAAGAAGACAAAAATTTAGTTATTGCTGATCAGAAAGTGTTTGATTGTGAGGAGCAGGATAATAAGTTGTGGAGCACTTTTGCTGAGGTTGTTCTTGAGTTTCAAAAGATTAGTGTTTTGTTGGATGTTTGTTTTGATTATATGCCTTCAACTGTTGAGATTTTGGAGCCAGCTGGAATGGAGCTTGATCTTGGTGAGTTTGGTGATGCTATGAATGATATGCTGGCTAACTTGCACAAGTATACAATGGGGATTAAACAGTTGCAAGCACAGAATTTGTATCTTCGGAAACAGCTTAAGGGTGAGATCCAGAAATAGTTATTGCTTTTTCTTCTGAAAAAAAGCTAGATAGATAATTGGTAGTATTCCTAATGTGTTTAGTATGAATAAAAGAATAAACCAAACAATCTGTTTGTTTGTGCCTGCTTTCCAAAGTGAAACACCTTTCCATGCCATTGACCAAATTATTACTGGGGCTAGCACTATTGGATTTTGTGCAATGTAAAGTCCTATGTCAAACCACCATGTCATGGTTTAATCCTCGTTGGTGTTCTTGGAAATGGTATTGCATCTTTGATAGTTTCTAATTTGCAAATCCATTGTATTAATCTTTCTGTTCCTAAACCAAACCCTGCGTGTGGTACTGACCCATATCTTCTTGAGTCTAAGTACCAGTCTGAATGACTAAGGTCTACTTTAGCTTTCTTTAACCTTTCTTGAATTTTTCCTAAGTCAGGTTCTCTTTGGGACGAATCTAACACTTCACCAATTCCTGGGGCTAAGATGTTAAAGTTCATTCCAGTTCCAGGCATTTTTGGATCTTCACCATGGTAGAATTTTAAAATTTCTAAAGGATAGTTGGTTACTGCTAAAAAGTTTCCTTTGTATTCTTTTGCAAGGTATTTTTCTTCTTTTGCTCCGAAATCTTCACCATACTTAATTTTGTATCCTTTTTTTTGTAATCTTTCTATTGCTGCTTTGTATGTGATTGTTGGGAATGGTGCTTTAACTTTTTCTAACTCTTTAATGTCTATACCTAAAACTTTCAACTCTTGTTTATTGTCCTTGATTACTTGGTTAATTGTTCCGATAATGCAATCTTCTGATATTTTTAGCATGTCTTGCACTGTTGCCCATGCAGCTTCGATTTCAAAGTGCCAAAATTCTGTTAAATGTCTTGAAGTTCTTGACTTTTCTGCTCTGAAAGAGGGTGCCATTGTGTAAGCTTTTTCAAAAGCGTTGATTATGTTTTCTGCATAAAATTGCCAGGACTGTGTAAGGTATGCTTTTTTACCATAGTATTTAACTTCAAAAGTGCTTGATCCACCTTCGCTTGTTGTTGCGTTGAATGTTGGTGCTTCAACTTCAATGTAACCTTTTTCTCTAATAATGTTATGAAGTGCACCCATTACTGTTGACCTGATTTTTAATGTTGAGGTTAGCTTTCTTGTTCTTAGTGCTAAGTGTCTCATGTCTAATAGGAGGTCATCACTTTGATCTTTTCCAATTGGAAAGTTTTCTGCTAAGTGTACAATGTTTAGTTTGCTTGTTTTGATCTCGTAACCTGTTGCTGCTCTTTTATCTTCCTGGATATCTCCATCAATTTCTATTGCACTCTCAACTTGTAGCTTGTCGGCATCTTGCCAGATTTGTTCTGAAACTTTTTCCTTTTCTACAATACATTGAACAAGATTATTAGTGTCTCTTATGATTATAAAAATTAGATTTTTCCCTTTCCTGATCCTGTAAACCCATCCTTTAATTGAGACCTTTCCTTTTCCTTTGTCTAATGCTTTTTGTATGTTCATTGTATGATTTAATTTGGTGGCTTTGTTTATATAGTTTTTTGTAGAAATCTTTATAAGTTAGGGGTTTTAGAACTGTTTGATAATGATAGATCCTCAAGGAGTTAGGCTTATAGATGGAGAGTTTAGGGTTGTTGCAGAGTATAAAACTGGAATGGATGGGGTTGATGTAGAGTATGGTGATGAAAGAATTGATTGGAGACTTTTAAGCCCTATTTCATTTCGTTATTTGGGTAGATTGCCTATCACTAGTAGAGGATTAAATGAGCTCTCTAGATCTTTGGCCCCTGTGGCAAATATTAAGAAAACACCTTATTTTGAAATTGAGATTGCTCCTATATCTGGTAGGAATACTATTGGTTCTTTGCGTGAAGTCCCTTCTGATATCACTGTTGTGTTTTATATGAAGAACACTCCTGTGAATGATCTTGACTTGGAAGATGAAAGGTATTGATAAGTTTTATAAAACAAGCTTAGTTTTTGTTCTTTTATGTTTGAAGTAATATCTAAAGATGGTAAGGCTCGGAGGGGTGTGTTAACTGTGAATGGTAAGTCTGCTCAGACACCTTTTTTTATGCCTGTTGCCACTAAAGCTGTTGGCAAGTTTGTTTCTAGTGATGATTATCATGTTGTGGGTACTAAAACTATAATTACAAATGCTTTTCTTCTTTCTTTGGAAGAAAATTTTGTTGGTCCTGTTTCTTCGTTCATGGGGTTTGAGGGCATGGTGTTCACTGATAATGGTGGGTTTCAAATGTTGAGAGAGAATCTGTTGTTGGATTCTTCTGATTCTGGTGTGAATTTTAAAAATCCTTACAATGGAAAAGATGTGTTTATTAGTCCTCGAAGGATTATGGATATTCAAGAGTCTGTTGGTGGTGATGTTATCATGGCTTTGGATTGTGTTTTGCCTTATGGAAAGTCTAAAGAAGAGTTTTCTGAAGGTTTACGTAGAAGTTGTTTGTGGACTAGGAAGAGTAAGGAGTGTTATAGAGGTAAACAGTTAGTGTTTGGTATTACTCAAGGTGGTGTTTTTGAAGATTTGCGTAAGAAAAGTTGTGAGTTTGTTAAGAGTTTAGGTTTTGATGGATATTCTATTGGTGGCTTAGGTATTGGTGAGAGTTCTGAAGATATGTTTAAGATGGTTGATGTTTGTGTTGAAACTCTTGAAGAGGATAAGCCTAAGTATTTGATGGGTGTTGGTGATCCTAAACAGATTTTGGAGTGTGTTTCTCGTGGTGTTGACATTTTTGATTCTATTTTGCCTGCTAAGCATGCTCGGCATGGTTATCTTTTTACTTGGGATGGTTTGTTGAACATGAAGAAGGCTAGTTCTGTAAGTGATTCTCCTGTTGATAAGAATTGTTCTTGTTTTGTTTGTAAGACTTACACTCGTAGGTATTTGCGTTATCTGTTTAAGAAAAAGGATGCTGTGTATATGAGATTGGCTACAGTGCATAACTTAGCTTTTATGGCAGAGTTTATGAAAGCTATTCATGAGAGTATTAGTTCTGGTAAGTTTTCTGAGTTTAAGAAAAAGGTTTTGGGGAAGTATTAAGGTCTTAACCGATCAGGATCTCTTGGGATGAAACAAGCTTCCCTAATATTATCTAAACCTAACAAAGTTTGTGTGATCCTTTCCATACCAAAACCACAGCCTCCATGAGGTGGTGCTCCACACTTGAATAAAACAGCATAATCTTTCATATCATCAAGTTTTACACCTTTTTCTTTTGCTTGCTTCTTAAGAATATCATACCTGTGTTCTCTTAAGGAACCTGTTGCAATCTCGACACCTCTTAATAACAAATCAAAACCTTTTGTTCCCTCGCCATTCTTAACATGATAGAAAGGTCTTTTTGACCATGGATAGTTTGTTACAAAGATTAAATCAGATTTGTATTTTTTTAACACTAGTTCACCAAGCAGTTTCTCAGATTCTGGATCAATGTCGTCAGTGATTTTCTTCCCCTTTTTGTTTAACATATCTCTAACTTCTTCAAAAGGAACTCTTGGAATTCTGGAAGGAACTTTAACCTCTGCTTTGGTAGCTTTGATAACTTCTTTAATGTACTCTTCTGTAAAGTCCATTAATTCGGTTTCATCTGTAACAAAAGCAATTTCAAAGTCAACACCAATGAATTCTGTTTGGTGCCTTGTAGTATTACTATTTTCTGCTCTGAAAACTGAACCTATCTCAAAAACTTTTTCAAAACCTGAACAAACCATCATTTGTTTGTAGACTTGTGGACTTTGCGATAGGTATGCTTGTGTGTTAAAGTATTTTAGTGAAAACATTTCTGCACCTGATTCAACTCCTGCTGAAGTTAATTTTGGTGTTGCAATGTTTATGAAATCATTTTTCATAAAAAAGTCTACTGTTGTTTTGTAAACTGTGTTTCTAAATTGGAATATCTTTGCAATTTCTGGTTTTCTTAGGTCTAAAAACCTGTTGTCCATTCTTGTTGAAAGGTCAGTATTAATATCACCTTTTTCCACAACTTGGATTGGTAAGACTTGTGAGACTTCGCCTAACACTTGAAGATCTTCAACTGCAACTTCATAACCTTGTTTTGCGATCTTGTTTGCAACAACATTTCCTGAGATCTCAACTACTGTTTCTGGATTCAAAGCTTTAACTTTTTTGAACAGTTCTTCATTTTCATTAGTTGCAACGCATTGGATTATTCCTGTGGAGTCTCTTAGAATTAGAAATTTGACTTTTGCTAGGCCTCTGATTTCGTGCAGCCAGCCTTTGACTGTAACTTTTTTTCCAACCTTGAGATCTTTGATATAAGTTCTTGCCATTAAGGTTTTAGAATTGGTTTGAGTATTTAAAGATTTTGGGGATTAGCAAACATATCCATCACCAAACAGGCTTGGCATGCTTGCGCCTAGTGGAACAACTCTTATACCTTCACCAAATGCATCGATTGCTCTTCTCTCCATGTCTGGTGTGATATATCCTGTTAATTTTACTTGAACAGAAGTTGGTGATGCACCTATTTCAATTTGAACTTTGCTGCCATTATCTATACCATAAAATTGTCCAGGTCTGGTTTCACTAATTGGGATGTTTAATTCACTACTTACTCTTGCAGCTATGGCTCCTATATCTTGGCCATCTAATGTTGTTGGTGAAAATGTGGCTGTTCCCATTCCAGAACTTTCTAATGTTATTCTCTATTTAAACTTTTCCTTGTTCCAGAAGTTTTTTAAACTGAGAACCTTTTGAAAGCTTTATGGAACCAATTATGCATGCACTTTTTCCAATGTTGTTCTTGTTAGCATTTTTTCCTAAGTTGAACAAGAAGTATATATTCTTTTTACTGCCTCTAGTTTGGCTTATTGATATGGATACTTACATTGGTGGGACACATAGGTATCTGTTTCATAATTTGTTAGCTGTAATATTAATAGCAAGTGTAATATATTTCCTTTGGGATAAGAGAGCTGCTTTTGTAGCCTTGTTTTATACTGGTTGTCATTTGTTGTTTGACCTAGCTTCTCCTGGAGTTGCATTTTTTTACCCTTTGGTTCAAAGAACATATTATATTAGTGCAAATCTTATACGTGAGCAGGGTAATTGGATTTGGGACATTGGTTGGGGAAGTTTTGCTTTTAGTGAGCTTCCATCAGGTTCATCATATTACTTTACAACTTGGGGTATAGTGTTAGCTTTTGTTTTAGGTATAATTTTGGTTGTGAAGGGCAAAGGTTTAAAGAAGTTCTTTAAGTAATTTGATAGGCTCGTCTAGCATTGATCATTAGAATTTCATAGTGGCTTAGTTTGGCTACCATTGCTTTCATAACCATACAGCTTGCAACTTCAAGAGGAAATCCTTGGTATATGCCATCAAAAATTAGACATGTTGCGAATAAATCTGCTCCTGCCATGGTACTAAAGAAGGCTGTACTTTTTGCTGTAAGTCCAGGGTCTTTTAGCATTTCTCTGATCATTTTATTATTTTCTTAAGAATTGACATTACTTTCTTGCCATCAACTTTTCCTTTGTACTTTTTCATAACATCGCCCATTAAGCCACCAATTGGTGCTTTAGGGTTTGCTTTTACGATTTTCTTAATTTCTTTTTCAAGCTCTTTGTCGTCAACTGTTGCAAAGCTTTTTAGGTTGATCTTTTCGCCCTTAACTTTCTTAACAAGTAAGTCTATTACAGCATCTTTTGAAATCTTGCCTTGCTCTAAGTGGCCGAAAACTTCTAAGAAGTCTTTTTGTTCAAGTTTAGGTTCTAAGTTAAACCTTTTTTTGATTTCTTTTGGATAGTTTATCAAAACTTCTGCTATAAAGTTGTTATCTAGTTTAATCTTAAATAATTCTAAAGAGATGTTCTCTTTCACAACTTCTTTAGCTAGTTCTGGTCTTAGTTTGTATGATTTTTCTATTCTCAATGCTTTTTCGTCTAGCAACTCTGGTAGTTTGATACTATCAAGCATCTTTTTTGTGATTGGAATGGTTGGAATATCTGTCTCAGGGTACATTCTTGCTGCACTTGGCATTGGTCGCATGAATGATGTTGTTTTGTCAGGGTTAAGTTTTCTTACATGCTTTTCTTCGCTTTTTGTTTTTGTTTGCCTTTTTACTTCGTTTTCAACAAACTTTTCCATGAATTTTAGGTCTTGGAAGCCTTTTAGTTCAACTCTTACATGGCCTTTGATTGAAACATTGACATCTTGTCGAATAGTTCCAATTCCTCTTTTTGCTTTGCCTGTTGATCTGAGAATCATTCCAATTTTTTCTGCAACTTCTTTTGCGTGTGCTGCATCTTTGATGTCTGGTGCTGTTGCAACCTCTAAAAGTGGTACGCCTAATCTTGCTAAATCATAAGTAACTTCATTATCTTTTTCTTTGACTTTTTTTGCTGCTTCTTCTTCAAGCATAAGTCCTAGGATTCCAACTTTGCCTTTGGATGTTTGGATGTGGCCATCAACCCCAATTAGTGCTGTTCTTTGGAATGCTGAAACATTTGAACCATCAACAATAGCTTTTCTCATGAATTGCACTTCGTCAACTGGAGTTATTTTAAGTAAGAGTGCTACTTCTAAAGCTGTTTCAAGTGCATGTTTGTTTACTGGGTGTGGTGGTTCTTCATCATATTCAACTAGGCATGAAGATGTTGGCCTTGCTTGGTATTTGAAGATTTTGTCTTTTTTAACTTCTGCTTTTGCAGCTTTGTCTGTTTTGCCTGATTCTCCTGCAATTGCTCTTAGTTTTCTTTCAAAGAATATTGTTGGTTCTTTATCATGCACAATGCATGGGCAGTCACAGAATAGTTTTCTACCTTCTAATTGTTGGTGGATCTCTATACCACACTTGAAACCTAGTTTCTTGTAGTCCATTGTTAAGAATAGTCCTTTTGTGTATTTAAATCTTTAGGCTGTTATTTGGCCTCTTCTTATTGGTTTGTTATAACCTGGAATTCTTAGTTGTTGTTTTAGGGCTGTTATTAAGGCTCCTCTTATATCAGACTTATAATCAACTGATTTTAATAACATATGTACTTCTTCTGTAAAATATCCTTCTTCAATTTGTGCAAGGCCAAACTGTACACCCTTTTTTATTCCTGTTGGTGTTATTATGTCCTTTTTTTGGTGTATATATGGAATACTTATACTAAGTGTTAAAATTGCTTTTTCTCTGAAAGTCCACTTTTTCCAATGGTATACTATTATAGTACAAAGGAGTTCTCTTGGTTGTTCTTTGATGTTTTGTGTTGTACGTAATTTCCCTTCTGCTAGAACTTTGGTTAACTCCCTTCCTATTTGTTGAGCTGTTGTGATTGTTAATGATCTAAATATCTTAGTACAGTCATCCAAAAATAAGGTGTCTACCATTTTATAGATACTCTGTTCCTAACCTTTCATTTATTTCATCTCTTAGATTTTCATTTAGAAGTTTTTTAGCTTGCTTTGGATAGCTTCCTAAAAGCCATGAAACTTTGATGAATGCTGTTTCTGGAAGCATGTCTTGGCAAAAAATGCCACCAATGTCTGCTAGTCTTCTTAGGTTAGTGTAAACATGAGGGTGCACTCTGCCGTACAGGCATTGTGATGTTACTGCTACAATTCCACCTTTTTTTATGTAATTCTTTAGGGTGTTGTAGTTTTTCAGGTTGTCTTTGCCCAGGTTTGTTGGTGCGTTGCCTAGGCCTGTGCCTTCTAATATAATAGCTTTGTAATTCTTTGCATAGAATTCGAAAAGTTTTGGATTCATGTTAGTGTGGGTTTTTAGAATTCCTACTTTTGGTTCAAACTTGTCTTTGATTGTTAGTTTTTTGCCCTTTTTTAGTTCTTTTATCTGTTGAATATGCTTTGTTTTGTAGTTAATTAGTGCGATTGGTGTGTCATTTATGGTTTTGAATGCATCTCTTCTGCTAGTGTGCATTTTTCTTGTTTTTGTGGCTGATGAGATTGCACATTTGTGGTCTGAGGTTGAATCGTGCATGCATATTGCGACTCCTGTGAAGCCTGACTTTATAATGTATTCAGTTGCGCAGATTAGGTTCATTGCTGCATCTGAGCTGCCTCTATCTGAAGATCTTTGTGAGCCTACTATTAGTATTGGAATGTTTGTTTCTTCGATTGCAAATGCTAGTGCTGCTGCTGTGTGAGCTAAGGTGTCTGTTCCTTGGGTTAGAATGATTCCATCTGACTTTGAATGCTTTTTTATTGCTTTTAGCATTTTTTGATAGTCAGTGAACATCATGTCTTCTGACATCATTTCAGATACTAGTTCTGTTTTGATGTTGGCAATTTTTTCTAGCTCTGGGACCATTTCAACTAGGTCTTCTGGTGTGAAGTGTGCTGTTACACCACCTGTTTCATAGTCCACTTTTGATGCTACTGTGCCTCCTGTGTGTAGAATTGTGATTGTTTTTTTTGATTTTGAGTGTTTGATTGGTTTTTTCTTGGCTGTTTTTTTCTTGTATGCCTTCAAAACTTTTGATTTTTTGATGTTTTTTGTTAGGATTCCAACATTGTATCCTGTGTTAAGTTTGATGAAAATCTTTTGTTTTGTTGAGTCTGGCATGTAAATGCCTTCAAGTTTTTTGTCTTTAGTTTGAATTAGAACCTTATCACCTGATTTCATATTGTTTTATTTAGTAAAGAAGTTTAAATAACTTTTCCTTAATTTGATTAAAACCTTTTGTAAAAACAGTGAACTTATATTCTTCAGAATAACAAAGTTTAAATATTATAACAGGGCCTATATAAAATTAAGTTTAATTGGTTTTGGCGAACCAACGAAATTTAAAAGTTTGAAAGTCTTTTTGGCGGAAGACGATTTCTTAAAGAGAGTATAGGCTAAACTAGTTTATAAAAATATATATAGTCCAGACTATGCTTTGCAAATATTTAGAAAAAAAATAGGGGGATATGAAAAAAAATGGAATTTTTATTAAAAGAGGCATTGAACAATGCAGACACACAGACACAAGAGGCTCAGATTGGGCAAGCAAACATTAAAGTTGTTGGAGTAGGTGGTGGAGGAGGTAACGCAACAAATTGGTTGTACAAAAAGGGTGTACAGGGTGCAGAAATTATTGCAATGAACACAGACAAGCAACATCTTGATCTTATTGAAGCTGATAAGAAACTTCTTATTGGTCGAAATCTTACAAGAGGTTTGGGTTGTGGAGGATTCCCGCAGAAAGGAACAGAGTCTGCAAAAGAGGAAATCTCTGAAATTCGAAAAATGATGAACAGTACTGATATGGTTTTTGTATGTGCTGGAATGGGTGGTGGTACTGGGACTGGTGCAGTTCCTGTAGTTGCTAAAACAGCAAAAGAAGCAGGCGCGATTGTTATTGGTGCAGTGACAATGCCATTTAAAATAGAAAGGGCAAGAATTGATAAAGCAGAATTTGGTTTACAACAATTGCGAGATGTGTGTGATACAGTGATCGTGATTGACAACAATAAATTAGTAGAGCTGGCTGGGAATTTGCCAATTCAGCAAGCTTTTGCAGTAGCGAATGAGTTGATCTCAACAATGATTAAAGGAATAGTTGAAATTATTGCAGTGCCTTCTTTGGTTAACTTGGACTATGCAGATGTAAAAGCAATTATGGCAAATGGAGAGGTATCTGTTGTCGGTATTGGCGAAAGTGATACAACAAACAGAGTAGAGGAAGCTGTAAGAAGAGCATTAGATAATCCTTTGTTGGATGTGAGTTATAACGGCGCAACTGGGGCATTAATACATGTGTCTGGTGGACATGACTTGAAGTTAGATGAGCTAAGTACAATTGGTAATATGATAACTGAGTCTTTGGACCAAGATGCGAACGTTATATGGGGTGCAAGAGTATCAGATGATATGAAAGGAAAAGTTAGAGTCATGGCTATTGTGACTGGAGTACAATCCCCATATATCTTAGGCAAAGTGAATGAGAGACAAAGAGAAGCTCAGGCTGTGGCTGTGTCTAGAGAACTAGGGATTGATTTAGTTAGGTAATGTTTTATGGGACTATATCCCCAAAAAACCCCCACTCTTGGCTAGCATCGCTTGATGCTAGCCTTGATTTCTATTTCTTTTTTAAATAATAACCAAAACGTTTATAATGGAAGCTAGTTTTTCTAATGTAGATGAAAAAAGTTCAGTGTGCTGATTGTGGTGTTGAGTTTGATGTTTTTGAATCAACAAATGTTCATATTCCAAAGTTTAGATGTGATGGTTGTTTGAAAAAAAGATGAATGATTTTTTAATAATTTATTTGAGTATAATTTCTGGTTTGATTGTTATATATTTGATTGGTTGGTTTTGGAAGAAGAAATAAATATAAATGATGTGTTTGAATCTTTTTTTTAATGAGGCGTAGAGTAGGGCATCTAAATAGGCTTTGTGAAAGAGTCAGAGCTGATTCTAGTACATTTCATTTAAAACCTCATTCTCATTATGTTGGTCCTTGCTCTGTTTTTGCAGATGGTTATTGGAATTGTTGTGGGGTTGTTATTTTTGGTGATAATTTAGTTGGTGTTTCTCATTATGATGATGAAACTGCTGGTGATGGTTCTTTTATTAATGAAATAATTGAAAATTTAAGTGGAGAGATTTTTGGTTTTGCTGTTGGTGGTGATGAAAGATTATATTATTGGCATGAAAGGCTTTTAACAGAAAGAAAAGTTCCTCTTGTTGCAGGATTGTGTGATTTTTATAGAAAAGAAGAACAAGAAAAAGATACTAAAACTCTTATTGTAACGCCAAGCCCTAGAAAAGTTATAGTTAATGGTGTTTTAGGGCCTGTTATGATTTATCTTGTCTCAGGGAAACCTATTTAAATCTTCTACATATAGGTTAGGATAGTATGAAAATAAAAGAGGTGGAGGCTTATATTATTAAGAACTCTCGTGGGGAGGATGCTGTTGAAGTTAGAGTTAACAAGAGATATGTTGCTGCTGCTCCATCAGGTGCTTCAACTGGAAAGTTTGAAGTTAAAGCTTTTCCAAAAAAGGGTATTAAGTTTTCTGTTGGTTGTGTTAATAATTTTAAAGATTTGAAAGGCATGAAGTTTGATGAGTTTGGAGATCTTGCTTTTTTTGATGATTTTATCCAAACATGGGGTGGAAATACAGTGATGGCTGTGCAGTCTGCTGTATTGAAGGCTATGTCAGAAAACAAAGTTTGGAAGTTTTTGAATCCTAAAGCAAAAAAGATGCCTACACCATTAGGGAACTGTATTGGTGGTGGGATGCACACTAGAAAAAAGGGTGAGGATGTGCAAGAGTTTTTGTTAATTCCATCTGGTAAAACTTTCGAAGAGAAGATGGTGTTGAATGATTATGTTTATAGAAAAATTGGTAAAGCTTTGGGAGTTAAGCAGAGAACTGATGAAGGTGCTTTTATGCCAAAGATGACTGATAGTGAGACTTACGAGTTTTTGTACAGTTTTTTGAATAATTATGAGAATACTTTGCATTCTAGGGTTAGGTTTGGTATTGATTTGGCTGCAAGTAGTCTTTGGAGTGGAAGGTTTTACACTTACAAAAGTTTTTCAAAGGAAAGAAAGATGAAGAAGTTTTTAAGAGAAGATCATATTGATTATATTAATGAGTTGATAAGGAAGTATAAGTTAGGTTATGTTGAGGATGGAATGCATGAAAATGATTTTGTTGGATTTTCTATGTTGAACAAGAAAACTTTGGTGTGTGGGGATGATTTGATTGTGACTAATGTTGAACGGTTGAAAGAGGCAATTAAGCATGATTCTGTTAATTGTATTATTGTTAAGCCGAACCAGATTGGATCTTTGATTAAAACTAAAGAAGTTGTTGACTTAGCAAGAAAGAATGATATTAACATGGTTATGTCTCATAGGTCTGGTGAAACAATGGATGCTACTATATCACACTTGGCTGTTGGTTGGGGGATTCCTTATATTAAAACTGGGATTTATGGTCCTGAGAGAAGGGTTAAGCTTAAGGAGTTATTGAAAATTGAGCAAGAGATCTAAAGTTGGTTTAGCTTTAGGAGGTGGTAGTGCTAAAGGTATGTGTTATATTGGAATACTTAAGGTGTTAGAGAAGCATAAGATTCCTATTGATTATATTTCTGGAACAAGTGTTGGTGCTCTGATTGGCGCTTTGTATTGTGCTGGTTATTCTCCTGATGAGATTGAAAAGATTGTTGAGGATTTGAACTGGCGAAGGTTGTTTGATTTTACTGAGTTTAGGCATGGTTTGATTCGTGGTAAAAGGATTGAAAAGTTGTTGAAGAAGTTGTTGAAAGGTAAAACTTTTGAAAACTTAAAAATTCCTTTGGTTGTGACTGCTGTTGATGTGCATCATGGTGAAGAGGTTGTTTTTGATTCTGGAGATTTGGTTAAAGCTGTACATGCTAGCACTGCTATTCCTGGTGTGTTTGCACCTGTTGTTATAAACCGTAGGGAGTATGTTGATGGTGGTGTTATGGACCCTGTGCCTGTTGGTGTTTTGAAGAAAAAGGGTGTGAAAAAGATTATTGCTGTGAATTTGACAGTGCCTTTGAAACGGTTGCAGTTTAGAAAAGCTACTCCTAAAGAAAAAAATCCTTTTATGCAGGAGTTTTTGGATTCTGGTATTAAGAATTTGAAAAGAGTTTTGAAAAATGATCATATTTTGCCTAGTTCTGTTCTTTGGTTTTTAACTCCAAAAAGGTTAGAAGGTTTTAGTACTACTCAGATTCCTCCTGTGTTGAAAACTGTGTTAAGATCTTATAACATTGTGTTTAATGAGTTTGCTCATTTGCGTATGCAGGAGCATAAACCTGATATTATTTTGTCACCAAATGTTTCTGATGTTCACCTTTTTGACTTTCACAGGTATAAGTATTGTATTAAGAAGGGTGAGTTTGCTGCTTCTAGACGAATTGGTGAGATTAAAAAGTTGTGCAAATGTTTATAAGGTGGTTCTAAATTCTTTGCTTTTATGGAATTGACTTTTACTGAAAGAAGGCTTTTGAGGGCTTATGCTTACGAAGATGTGTTTGCTAGAATGGAGGATCAAGGTTGGGATGTTGTTAAGATTGGTACAGGGCCAAGGTATCCTGCTTGTTTTGTTTTTTATCATAGTGATAAATCAGATGCTAAGCTTTTTAGGGCGCCTGGTAGAGATGTTGTTTACCAGGAACAGGATTTTACAAGTGCATTAGCTGCTAATAATTTTTGTGAAAGAAGAGGGGTTGTTTTGGGTGAGGAGAGGAAAACAATTGATATTCTTGCTGAGAGAGTGTTTGCTTAGGCAAAAGATTTATAAACAGTTAATTGTTTTGCTAAGCCTATGACAGAGGAATTTTTAACACCATTGGAGAATTACTTAAAGGTAGGTTTGCATATTGGTACTAAGTTTAGAACCAAGTATATGGAGCCATTTATCTACAAAGTAAGGCCTGATGGTTTGGCTGTTCTTAATGTTCAAAAGATTGATGAAAGGATTGGTGTTGCTGCTAAGTTTTTGGCGCAGTATGAACCTGAAGATATCTTAATTGTTTCTCGGAGAGAGAATGGTTGGACAGCTTTGAAGCTGTTTAACAAATTAACTGGAATTGATGTAATTACAGGAAGGTATAGGCCTGGTATTTTGACTAATTCTCAGTTGGAAGATTTTAAAGAAATCAAGTTGCTTATGGTTGTTGATCCTTGGCCTGACAAAAATGTTGTTAAGGATGCTAGAGTGAGTGGAATTCCTATTATTGCTTGTTGCGATACTAACAATGAAGCAAACAATGTTGATCTTGTTGTGCCTTGTAATAACAAAGGTAAGAAAAGTTTAGGATTGTTGTTCTATGTGTTAGCTAAGGAGTATTTGAAAGCTAGAGGCTTGATTAAGTCTGAAAAAGAGATGAAAATACCTTTGGATGATTTTATTGTTGAATAAAAATGAATTGTTATTATGATGTTTATGAATGTGATGGTTATGATGCTGAACCTACTTTGGGAGAAGTTGCTCTTTGTATAGCATCTGTTCCTTTGATTCCTGCTTTTGAATTGTATGCTAGACATATTTGTACAGAAGAAGGTGGGACTCGTTTTAGAAGAGTTGTTGGTAGAGCTAGAGGTTTATCTGGAAGATTTGTTAATGGACTTGATCTTGAATTTACAAGAAGAATTATTGGTCTGGATTAACTTTGTCATCTATTGGTTTTGATTCTATATAATATTTATAAGTTTTGTTGTGGAGGGATCTCACTAGCGTTGACAGTGTTTAGTATGCCTTTTGCTGCAATGATTCCAGTTGCTGCTGCACCAACAATGTTGCCAGAAACTCCTGCTGCGTCACCTGCTACATACAATCCTTTGATTTTTGTTTCTAAATGTTTGCTTGTTTTAATCTTTGAAGATCTTAGTTTGATTTCAGGTGCATATAATAAAGTATTCCCTGAGTTTAAGCCTGGCAGAACTTTGTCTAACATTCGCAAGCCTTCAATAATGTTAGTTACAACTCTGTGTGGGAATGCCATTGATATATCTCCTGGTACTACATCTTTTAGTGTTGGTTGAACATAACTTTTTTTAATTCTGTCCCATGTGCTTCTTCTACCTGCTCTTAGGTCAGCTAGCCTTTGTAGAATTGGTTTTCCACCACCAATTGTGTTTGCAAGTTTTGCAATACTTTTTGCGTACTTTGTTGTGTTCTCCACTGGTTTTGTTAGTTTTATTTCTGTTACAAATGCGAAATTGCTGTTTTCTGAGTTGTGATCTGAGTTACTATGGCCATTTACACATACAAAACCTTCATAATCTTCAATTGCAACCATGCCTTTTGGACAAGGACAAAATGAACGCATTATATCGTCATAACTTGTTGTGTGCACTTTGAAAACTGTTTCATAAAGTACATCTGAATATTCTCGCATTACACCTTCTGGGAATTCTACTCTTACACCAACTTCAACTTTTTCGTAATTGAAACCGAGTTGGTACTTTTTTGCTAGGTCTTGCAACCATGTTGCATTAACTCTTCCAGGGGCAAGGATTATGTTTTTGCCATAGACTTTTTCTCCATGTGCTATAACTCCTGTACATTTATCTTCTTCTTTGATAATGTCAGTTACAACATTTTCTGTTTTTATTTCTATTCCTTTTTGTCTTAAGAAATTTTCAAAGTTTGCGATCACTTTTGGTAGTTTGTCACTTCCAACATGTCTTGTTTTTCTTACATAGAGGTGAACTGAGTTTCTTTTGCACCTGTCAACTAGTTCTGCAACTTTTCCTACATTTTTTGGGTAATACTCTGCTGTGACTCCAAAATCTGTTAATATCTCATCAACATAGTCCATGACTTTTTGGTATTCATCAACATCGTAGATGTCTAGCATTTTTTCATGGCTTAGAACTGGGGTGAAGTGTAGTTTTCCATCAGAAAATGTTCCTGCTCCACCAATGCCACACATTACTTCGTGCCTTTGTCTTTGGCCAATTGGTTTACCTTTTTCAATTAGAACTATCTTTAAATCTGGATTGTTTGTTATTAATTCATATGCTGCAAACAAACCTGCTGGTCCACCTCCGACTATAATTACATCATACATCCCATATGTTTCATATTATATTTATTTATAAAAATTTGTGTGTTTTCTTTGTTTATGGGAAGAAAATTTGTTGTAGGTTCGTTATGTTGTCTTCTTGCATTTTCTACTTTGGCAGGACATCGTGTGCAGCAAGGTTTGAAAAATCTTGGTTTTAGTGCTTCTTTTTATCAGACTGAAGTATCTTTTTCTCTAAATTCAGGGTCTTCTTCTTTATTAGGGGTGAACTTGTCTACTAAGGATGATATAGCACTAGCTTTTGGTGGTTCTGTTTCTGCAAGGAGAGTTGCTCATTATGGTTTCACTGAATCAAATCCTTTGATTTTTGTCAATCTTGAACCAAGTAATAGTTTTGCTGTTAGATATTATCCTTATACTTACTTCTCATTAAATTATTAAGGTTCATATGGTGGGATAGGAGTGTGAGGTGTCATATAAGATACCATTCTTTCTAATTCTTCCAACCAAATGCTTGTGTCAGGAAAAATGTCATATCCTAGCATCACTGCAATATTGTTTGCTACTAAATATGTTGAAAATAATGTAGAGACTGCAAATGCTTTTTCTGCTAGTCCTGGCTTTCTTCTTTGTAAAGCGTAAAGTCCAGAAAAAATCAAGCCATACACTACAAGTTCATGTGTTATTAATCCTAATTCTATATTATTTGTTAGATGCATAAAATACCTTGGAGTACCAGTTTCTTCTGCTGGATAATTGTTCAAATTTACTACTGTTGTTATGCAATCAGAAATCCTTGCAGTAACTGCTGCACCTAATGGTACTAATGAAACTCTTCTTAGATTTTCTTTTGTAAGAGCTTCTGCTTGATCCATTTATAATTTTAATGTTTTAAGAGCAACTTTAAATAATTTTTGTAGTTATCTTCCCAATTCTTCTTTTATTCCTTTTAGGCTTTCAAAATCATCTAATAATCTCCAAAAACTTTTAACATAACTTTTTGGGTTGCCTGTGTCTAACCAGGTTCCTGTGTATTCGCATGCGTACATGCCTTCCTTCTCGATGATTTTGTTGAAAGTTAAATCTGCTTTCTTATTCTCGTGCATTCCTTTACCAACTTCTCTTACAGCCTCGAAAAATACAGGTGTAAATATGTCCCAACCATTGTGTACTAAGTTAGAAGGTACAACATCTGGTTTTTCTAAGAATTCTAACATTTTGTACATGTTATCCTCTAAAGGTTCATTTTTTATTACTCCATACTTTGTTGCATCTTGCATTGGTACTTGTGAAACTCCCATTACAGATTTTTGGTATTTATTATGGGTTTCTATAAGCTTTTTCAAGAATGAACCTTTATCAACGAAAAGGTTGTCAGGTAATATTAGTACAAAAGGTTGGTTTTCTATTTCGCTTTCGCAGATGTACATCGCATCAACCCAGCCTGTCATTTGGTTTTGGATGACATACTTTACTTTTATGTTTGGATAGTGTGTGTTGAAGTATTTTTGGAATATTGATGTTTTTTCTGGTGTTACAATGATTATGAATTCTTCAATGCCATTTTCTATGCATTCGTCGATAACATAGTGTAAAACAGGTTTATTAACAATAGGGATTAGTTCTTTTGGTAGTGTCTTTGAGAAAGGGTACATTCTGGTTCCCCAGCCTGCACATGGAATCACTGCTTTTTTTACCATAGCTATTTCTCTGAGAAATTCTTTTTTAAGTTTTTTGTATTAAGGATCTAGAATGGGCCCACCAGGACTCGAACCTGGGATGACCTCCTTGTAAGGGAGGCATCATAGCCACTAGATCATGGGCCCGTTGAACTCATTAGAAATAAAAGTACTATTTAAGGTTTACTATGACTTCTTTTCTTATTAAAGTCAGCCTCAATTAACCAAAATATTTATATAGGCAGAAAAATCCCATCAATTTATTATAATCTAGGAGGGATATTATAATGACAGATAAAACTACAGAAGCAATTGGAAAATTAATGAAAATTCCTACTCAAATTAGAAATATTGGTGTTGCTGCGCATATTTTTTGTTAAGTTTTGGCTTACAAAAGTGCTGAGATCACGGCAAAACAACATTCTCTGATAACTTATTAGCAGGTGCTGGTATGATTTCAGAAGAGTTAGCAGGTAAACAGCTTGCATTGGACTTTCATTCAGACGAACAAGAGAGAGGTATCACAATTGATTCAGCAAGTGTTTCAATGTTGCACAATTGGGATGATAAAGATTATTTAATTAACTTGATTGATACACCTGGTCACGTTGACTTTGGTGGTGATGTAACAAGGGCAATGAGGGCTGTTGATGGTGCTATTGTTCTTTGTTGTGCTGTTGAGGGTATTATGCCTCAAACAGAGACAGTTCTTAGGCAAGCTTTGAAAGAGTTAGTTAAGCCTGTTTTGTTTATCAACAAAGTTGATAGGCTGATTAAGGAAGTAAAGTTAACACCTGAAGCAATGCAGCAAAAGTTTATGAAAATTATTGATGATGTAAATGGATTGATTGCAAAGATTGCACCTGAAGGTTATGGTGATAAGTGGCAGTTGTCTGTTCAAGATGGTTCTGTTGCTTTTGGTTCTGCTTTCCACAATTGGGGTTTGTCTTTTCCTTACATGCAGAAGAAAGGTTTAACTTTCAAAGATGTTATTGATGCTTATGAGAATGATGACCATAAAGGTCTTGCAAAAAAGGCACCAATTCATGAAGTTGTGTTGAACATGTGTATCAAACATCATCCTGATCCAAAGGTGGCACAAGTTTATAGAATTCCAAGAATCTGGCATGGTGAAGTTGATACTGAATTAGGTAAAGCTTTGATGACTTGTGATCCAAGTGGGCCTGTTGCTGCATCTGCGATTAAGATTGTTGTTGATAAGCATGCAGGTGAAGTTGCAACATGCAGGTTGTTCTCTGGAACTTTGAAACATGGTCAGGAAGTTTACATGACTATGGCTAAGAAAAAAGTTCGGTTACAGCAGTTGTCTATTTACAAAGGTGCAAAAAGAGTTACAATGGAAGAGGTTAACGCTGGTAACATTGTTGGTCTTGTTGGTTTGAAAGGGATTTTTGCAGGAGAAACTGTTTCAACTGTTGAAAATATTGAACCTTTTGAAGCGATTAAACACATTTTTGATCCTGTTATTACAAAAAGTATTGA
Organism: Candidatus Woesearchaeota archaeon; assembly: GCA_964343245.1. Lineage (GTDB taxonomy): Archaea > Nanobdellota > Nanobdellia > SCGC-AAA011-G17 > GW2011-AR17 > JABHYY01. Next base: position 19,301 of record CAYFIU010000002.1, read on the forward strand.
AGCTACAACTGCAGCTGATTTGCCTAAGCTAATTGAACTTTTGAAACAGGTTGCTAAAGAAGATCCAACAATTAAAGTTGAAATTAATGAAGAGACTGGTGAAAACTTGATGTCTGGTATGGGTGAGTTGCATTTAGAAGTTGTTGAAAACAGAATGTTGGCTGAGAAAGGGTTGAAAGTTAAAACATCTCCACCAATTGTTGTTTACAGGGAAACTGTTGGTAAGTTGTCTGGACAGTTTGAAGGAAAGTCTCCAAACAAACATAACAAGTTGTACTTTGTTGTTGAACCTTTGGAGGATAATGTGTATGATGCAATTAAAGCTGGTGACATCCCTGAAGGTAAAGTTAGGAAAAAGGATACTGTTTTGTTTGCAAAGTTGCAAGAGCTTGGTTATGAGACTAAAGTTTCTAAAAAAGTTACAGATATCTATAATGGAAATCTTTTGGTTGATGATACAAGAGGTATTGTACATATTGGTGAGATCATGAGTTTAGTAATTGAGGGTTTTGAAGATGTTATGAAAGCTGGTGTACTTGCAAGAGAGCCTTGTTCAAAAGTTAAGGTTATGTTGAAAGATTGTAAGTTGCACGAAGATACTATCCACAGAGGGCCTGCACAGATGTTGCCTGCTGTAAGAGATGGTATCAGGACTGCAATGGCTGATGCAAAAGCTTCAATTCTGGAACCTATTCAGGAGATGTTGATTGAAGGTCCTGCTGATACTATGGGTGAAATTTCTCGTTTAGTACAGAACAAGAGAGGACAGTTGATGAATATGGACCAAGAGGGTGATCAATTAACTGTTAAAGCTGCATTGCCTGTTGCTGAAATCTTTGGTTGGAGTTCTGATCTAAGATCTGCTACTAGAGGAAGAGGAAGCAGTTTTATTGTTGATCAGAGATTTGAGAAGTTGCCTGAAAGTTTGGCACCAAAAGTAATTGGTCAGATTCGTGACAGAAAAGGTTTGAAAGCTGAGTAAAGCTTTTATATTTCTTTTTTTATATTATTCTTTATGTTAGTTCAAACTCTGAAAGATCTTCCTATCCTAGAGAAGAAGAATGTTAACTTTAGGGGTGGTGGTAGTTCTGATTTTTATATTAATGTGAAAAAAGCTTATGGTGATCCAGCTATATTGGGTGCTATTGCTAAAAGAGTTTGGGAGAAAGCCGGTATGGATTTTACTTGTGTTGCTTGTTCTGGTTATGGTGGTATGCCTTTGGCAACTGCTTTGTCTCTTAAGTATGGTTTAAAGTTAACTTTGGTTAGGAATGAAAAAAAAGATCATGGTTTGGGGGGAAAAATTGATGGATATCTTCCTGATGGAAGTGATAAAATCTTGGTTGTTGATGATGTTTTAACTTCAGGGCATAGTTTGAAGGGAACTCTGTCTGTTTTAGAAGGTTTTAATGTTAAAAAGATTGTTGTTGTTGTAAAAAGAGCAGAAACAGATTTGGATGTTGAGTATTTGTTTACTGCTGAAGATTTTCTTTAGTTTTTTTTGCATCTTTTACTAGATCAGAAGAGCTTGCTGCTTTTTCTCCACCAATGTTCCAAATCATGTTAATGTTATTATTTTTGCATGCTACAAATTCTGGGATTGTGTCAGCTGTTTGGTCGCCACCATTGGCAAAAGTAATCTCATACTCTGGATATTTGTTTTTAACTTTTAGTAAACCTTGTACACAAGAACCAGCTTCATCGTCTTCGAAACCTAAAACTTCTGTAACACAAGATAAAGATTCGATTATTTCTTTTTTCCCTTCCCATTTCATGAAATTGTAACCTTTTTTTCTTTCAAGCCAGGCGTCACTGTTGAGAAGAACTATTAATTCACCATGTTTTGCAGCTTCTTTGAATAATCTCACATGTCCAACATGTAAGGGATCAAAGCCACCAGAAACTATCACTTTTTTTTGCATTTGTAAATTTGGATTTTTTTTCTTTTTAAAGTTAATGGATTTGTGTTATTGATTTTATCATCAGGAGTTTTATAAGTTGTTTCTGTGTAGATATATTTATGTCAGATCTTAGAGATGTTTTAAGAAGAGAAGGTGTTGTTCTGGAAGATAGTGTTGTGATTGCTGAGCATTGGGATAAAGAAAGTGTGATTGGTTTTTTTAATTTTTTAGAAAGTTTTGGTGGAAGAGGGAGAGCTTTAGATGCTTTACAGCAGGGTGAGGTTTTAGGTTACTCGCTTGGTCGTGTTGGGGTGTATAGGGAGTTAGTTATTCAAGTTTCTGGTGCTGGTTCTGAAAGAAATGGAATCCCTCCAGGGGTTTTTTATTCTATTTCAAATTTAGGGAGATACTTTCGAGGTGAGTGGGAAACTCCTGTTGCTGATGATTTAGAAGAGGAATTTGCTGGAGGTGGTGGTGCTTTGCTATAATTTTGATATTCTTAAAAGAGGTGTGGCTTTTCTTGACTACAGAATCACCAAAACATTTATAAACCAAGGGCATTTTTTAACCCTTAAATAATTAACTTAAAGAGAGGAGGAAAGTTAAAAATGGCAAAAGAAAAACCACACGTTAATATTGTGTTCGTAGGTCATGTTGATCATGGTAAATCAACTACTGTAGGTAGATTATTCTATGACTCTGGAGTTATTGGAGAACAGGAAATGAGAAAGCTAAAAGAGACAGCTCAAGAAGTAGGGAAGGCTGGCTTCGAATTCGCTTTCGTTATGGATCATTTGAAAGAAGAAAGGGAAAGAGGAGTTACAATTGATCTTATGCATAAAAAAATGCTTACAGATAAGTTTGAATATACAGTTATCGATGCTCCTGGACACAAAGACTTTATCAAAAATATGATTACTGGTGCTTCACAAGCAGACATTGCATGTCTTGTTGTTGCTGCTTCAGAAGGAATTATGGCTCAAACAAAGGAGCACATGTTCTTGTGTAGAACAATGAATGTTAAGCAATTAGCTATAATTGTTAACAAGATGGATGTTGTTAACTTTGACGAAGCTAAGTTTAATGGAGTTAAAGAAGAAGTTAGCAAGTTGATGATGCAAGTTGGTTACAAACCAGATGAAACACCATTTATCCCTATTAGTGCTATTAAGGGCGATAATGTTGTTAAAAAATCAGAAAACATGGCTTGGTACAAAGGTTCAACATTGAGAGAACAGTTAGACTTGTTCCATGCACCTGAAAAACCAACAGGTTTACCATTAAGGTTACCAATCCAGGATGTATATAACATCACAGGTATTGGTGTTGTTCCTGTGGGTAAAATTGAATCTGGTGTAATGAAGATTGGAGACAAAGTTATTGTTGTACCTGCTAGAGAAGGTACTGGTGTAACTGGTGAAGTGAAGAGTATTGAAATGCACCATGAGCAAGTTCAATCTGCTGAACCTGGAGATAACATTGGATTTAGTGTTAGAGGTATTGGTAAGAAAGATATTGCTCGAGGAGATGTACTTGGTAAAACAGATAGTGTTCCTAGTGTTGTAAAGGAATTCACTGCACAAATTGTTGTACTGAATCATCCAAGTGTTATTACAACTGGTTATACACCTGTATTCCACATCCACACTGCACAAATTGCTTGTAGATTCGATGCTATCTTGAAGAAATTGAATCCAGCAACTGGTGAAGTAATGGAAGAAAATCCAGACTTTATTAAGAATGGAGATGCAGCAATTGTTAGATTGATTCCAACTAAACCTTTGGTAATTGAAAAACAAACAGAAATCCCACAAATGAGTTCATTTGCGATTAGGGATGCTGGTCAAACAGTAGCAGCTGGTAGGTGTATAGATTTAGTAAAGAAGTAAACCTTCTTTAACTTTTTTTATTTTATTTAAAATTTAAGGGAAAAAACATGCAAAAAGCAAGAATAAAAATTAGCAGTATTGATATCAACAAGTTGAATGAGATTTGTTGTAGTATTAAAGATATTGTAGAAAAAACTAAGGTGAAAATTTCTGGTCCTATTACTTTGCCAACTAGGAAATTGAAAATAACTACTAGGAAAAGTCCTGATGGTGAAGGTAAGGCAAGTTTTGATAATTATGAGATGAGAATTCATAAGAGGTTGATTGATCTTGGTGTTGATGAAAGGGCTTTGAGATTGGTTATGAGAGTTCCTATCCCAGAAAATGTTAACATTTCTATTGAACTTTTAGAGTAAGTTTTTTAAACTTGTTCTCATATTAGGTTTCTATGTTAACTGGTGAGTTCTTGAGGACTATTAGACAAGATATTTTTAATGTTCTTTTAGAGCTAAAAAAGAGAAGAAAAGTTTATACTTCTATTTATGAGCTTGCTGCTGATATTTATGAAATTTATCATACAAGCCATAGTTCTAATGCTGATCAGGATTTGTTATTTTTGCGAAGGATGCTTACTTTAACTTATAATGAAATTAATGCTATCCCTCAGTTTTTTACTGATGGTATTGATGAAGCTGACTGGGTTCAATTTCATTCATGGAATTTAGATAATCCTGATCATGATAGATTATGTGATCTTTGTTCTGTTAGATTTTATTTAAATTTAAAATATGAATACATGAGAGTTGCTTTGAAAGGGTTACTAATAAGATTTTTGCGTGCAAGGCTTGATAAACCTATTATGTTTAAATTTTATTCTCCCAACATCAATGATTTAGCTAAAGCTAATATGGCTGATAAAGTTGTTTTTTATGTTCATCCTGATTTGGTAGATTTTTTTTCAGATGCTATAAAAAAATTTTCTGAAGATTATTTTTATCCAATGAAACCAATGTTTACAAAAGAAGTTAGGCCTGGTGTAGGAATTGCTTTTGAGACAAAGAAAAGCTTTGCTTTCCTTGATTTTGTTTCTAGGATTACACAGGGAGATATAGATAGGTTTTCTTATGGGACTTATATGGCTTTTATCTTATCAAGAGCTTTTGTGTTATTACTTGCTAAGGATGGAACAGGTAATGTTAAAAATATTTGTTTTTCTAATTTTGATGAAAATTATTTGAACAAACTAGTTCCTAGGACTATGAGTTTAATTTCAAAAAGAATGAGAGAAGATTTGGAAATGGATTTAGAGTAAGTTTTTTAAACTATGATGCTTCATAATATGTTATGCAATTGATTAGAGAATATCATTTGAAGTCTTTGTTTTCTAGAGAATTATTTGAAATATACTTTTTGTTAGGTATGAGAGCTTTTTCTCTGTCTCTTATTGGGTTATTTTTGCCTATATACCTTTATTCTGAATTGGCTTATAGTTTAAATGGTGTTATTTATTTTCAACTTGCGTTTTGTATAGCTTTTGCACTTTTTCAGTTTATTGCAACAAGAGTTGTATCTGAGTTTGGAGCAAAACATTCAATGATTGCAAGTATTCCTTTGTTTATGGCTTCTTTAACCTTAATTATATTCCTTAAAAGTTATGCTTTTTTGTTTTATCCTGCTGCGATTCTGCTTGGTTTACAAGCTGCTTTGTTTTGGGTAGGGTTTCATGTTGATGCTGTTTTGAATGGGAAGAAAAAGAATTTTGGAAAAGAGTCAGCAATTATTAGTTCTTTAACTATGTTGCCTTCTGTTATTGGTCCTGTTTTGGGAGCCTTTTTGATTTTACTCTTTAGTTTTAATGTTTTGTTTATAGTTGCTCTTTTAGTTATTGCTGTATCTTTTATCCCTTTGTTGTTTTCAAAAGAAGTTTATTCAAAGCATGATTTGGATATTGGTGCTTTTTTTAATAAAAAACATTTGAAATACTTTTTTGGTTATCTATCTCAGGGTATGGCTCATGTTGCTGGAGGCGTTTTTTGGCCTATATTTATTTTCCTTATTCTTGGAAGTTATGTTTCTCTTGGGATTTATGGAACAATTGCTACATTTGTTGTTGTGATTGTTACTTTAATACTTGGTAAGTTCTCTGATGAGGGTAATAAAAGTTTAATTATGAGAATTGCTGCAATATTTAATTCATTATTTTGGATTTTGAAAATATTTGTATCTAACTTATTCCAAATCTTTGCTATCGGTTCTTTAAGAAACCTAAGTTCGCATGCTATTGATGTACCATTTTTGGCTAAGTCTTATGGTAAAGCTAAGAAAAATCATCAAATAGGGTTTTTGTTGTACAGAGAAACCAGTTTGAGGATTGGACAAATCTTTTGCTTGTTATTAGTTCTAATTTTTGGTAATATTAAGGTAGCTTTTGGTGCAGCAGGAGTGGCATCATTACTATTTTTGCTGTTCTAAAAGTTTAAATAGTTCTTTTACTTTATTTTTGTTATGTATAAGAAGCTTGAAAAGTTGTTATGTCAAAGGGTAGTTTTAAATGATAAGAAGTATAAACTAGTTAAGAAACTAGAAAAATCTAACTTTTTTGATAGGTTGTCTTTGTTAGGAAAGATTCATCTTATAATCAATAAACAGTTATCATTGAATAAGAAAGTTCGGAAATCTTTGCTTAATGTGGATAAAAGATTGACTGTTGTTATTGAACCTGTTTATTCTGTTTTACAAGAAACTTATGTAGTTTTGAACAAGCAAAATAAGGTTTTTTACAAAATTAATTTTTTAACTCTTTTGAGTGGAGGATATTTTAAAAAATGTTTAGCAGAGTATCGTGTGTTGTACTCTCAAGAAATTGATTTGAATCATGTGTTCGTTGAAAAAAAGTTATTTAGTTCTTTTCCTGAAAGTTATGATCCTAAAAAGTTGAAAAATGCTTGGAAATTATTGTTAGAATTGCAAAGTGAGCTTAGGATTATGGTTAGGAATGTTGGAAACACTAGAGTTGTTAAAGCGCATGGTAAGCATGCTTTGAAATTAATTTCTTTGATTCAAAAAACTGAATTGTATGGATTTATTCAGAATGATGTTGAGTATGTTAAGAAGAAGGTTAAGTTGATGATAAAAAATCCTAAGGAAAATAAGTTGGCTTATGTTCTTGGTACTTTTTATATTGTTTCTCCTGGAACCTTTGAATTAACTGGAGCTGTCTTGTTTGTGAAGTATATTGGGCAGTATTCTTATGCTAAGGTTAAGAAAATTAAAGGGAAAGCTTTAAAATATAAGGCCTCTTGAGATTATCTATGACATTTTTATCTTATCTTGCTACTGTTTTTGGTACTGCTATGGCTCTAGGGAATCTGCCACAGGCTTATAGAATCTTTAGAAGAAAAAGTGCTAAAGATCTTTCCATTTTAACCTTTTCTATTTGGTTTGTTGGTGCTTTGATTTGGATTATGTATGGTTTAGAATTAGGGGACTCACCTTTAGTTATTGCTAACACTATTGGTTTCTTTACTTTGGGTTTGGTTATTATTGGTTGGGCTTTGTATAGGTAGTTTTATAAATTCTAACTAAAAATAATCAAGTTCTTGTAGACTTGATGAAAAGAATGCTTAATCCTTAGTTGCTATTGTTGAAGGGGCTTTCCTGCCAACACAAGGGCCATCTTTTACTTTGAAGCCTGCTTTTTGAAGATTTTTTCTCACTTGTGATGCGCATGAGTAGGTTGTTAAAATTCCCTTTGTTTGCATTTTCTTGTATATTTCTTTGAAAAACTCTGTTGTCCATAACTCTGGGCATTTCTTTGGTGAGAAAGGGTCAAGGAACACAATATCAAACTTTTCTTGAATTGTTTTTATGGTTTGTTTTGCATCACCTAGAACTAGCTTTAGATTGTAATTAGAATCTTTGTAATTGTGTTTTTTTGCTAGCTGTTTAATTATTTCATATTCTTTGTCAATGTCTATAGTTTGTAATGCTTCTAATATTCCTTTATCGTTTTCTAGGGCTATTATTTTTAGATTCTTTGCTGTTTTGATTGCGGCATAGCTGTTGTATCCCAACCCAAAGCAAATGTCTAGAATGACTTTGTTATCAGATACTTTTGATGGTTCTATGAACTTTTTGTAGGATTCTTCTAATGCTCCTGAAGTAGAATGGTATGTTTCGTCGTATTCTTTGTTGTGGAATGTTAAAGAATTATCTTTTGTTTTTACTAATTGCATTTTTGATTATCTTTATTAGTTCTGCTTTTTTGCCTTTTGTGGTGTCAATTACAATAATGTTGTGTTTGTTTTCTGCAGCTTCCATTAAACAGATGTCAAAAATCTCAGCTTCCATGTTTTCTTTGATTTTGTTTTTTGGATACTTTCTTTTTTCTAACCTTTTCTTTAAAGTTTTTAGGTCGGTTTTTGTAACAATGCAGAAATCCACGAATTTGGCTTTAATGAAGTGTGCTAAGTGTGAATCTATCACTAATTTTTTCTCTTCTTTTATGATCTTTTCTAGAATTTTGCTTAGCTTCTTTTCGTCGACAACATTAGTTTTTCTTTTTTTGTCAACACTTTCTATTAGCTTGTGTTTGTCTATTACTTTATTCACATCTAGGTATGTATGATTTAGAGTTTTTGCTAGTGTTTTAGCTAGTGTACTCTTGCCTGTTCCTGGTGTTCCTGTGAAAAGTATTATCATTTTATTAATTGGATTTTTGGGTGTTTATAAACTTTTTCAAAAGATTTAAAAAGGTGTTTTAGCACTATATTGGTATGTATCAAAAGACACTTTCATTATTTTTAGCTTTGGTTGCTTTAATTTGTATTGGTTATGGAACTACTGGTTTTTATGTTATGGATTATAGTTTCCCTATCTGTGCTACTGATGCTGATTGTGAAACTGGTGTGTGTTGTGATGTTGGTGATCATGGATTGTGTGCTGAACAGAGTGAGTGTGCAGGTTTGGAGAATGCAGTGAGTGATAGTGTTTCTCAGATTAGTTCTTGGGATGATGGAGAGTACGATGAAAGTTTGCGTGATAGTGCTTGGGATGATTATTCTAACAATGCTGTAGCGATTGTTCTTGGAGGGATTATTTTATTGATAATCATTATGGTTGCGATTGTTGAGTATGATGTTGAAAGAAAAGCTAAGAAGAAAAAGCCTAGAAAGAAAGCTGTGAAAAAGAAAGTTAAGCGAAAGGTTAAGAGAAAAGTTAAACGAAAAAAGGCTAAGCGAAAGAAGTGATAATTGTTTTGTTCTACACAAATGTTTTTAAGGTGGTTTTATTTTTTACTATTTATGAAGCCAAGTGATATGGATAGTATGTTTTTAGAAGAAACAAGGCATAGAATTATTGGTGGTGGATTGAGTCCTTTTGTTGCTTTTGGGTTCCCCCTTGCAGTCAAAGATTATAGAGGGGCTACTGGTAATGTTTTTTTGCCTACATCTTCTTATGAAGGTCCAATTAGGGATTTTGGATTTTATACTAAAGTACAAGGTGAGTTATGTGTTGGTATAACTAAGGTGATTGAAGATGAAAGTTATGGAGCTGGTGATTTGAGGCTTATTTCTGGTTTATTAATCCCTCCAATGTAAAGAAAAGAGCAGGATGTTTTTGCATATCTGTTAGTTGGTGCTGGTGGTGATCATCCCGATAGTGTAGAAGCTCAATATGAAATTGATAGATTAGGTACATTGTTTTGCATGCTTGTGTTGATAATCATTGTTTTGGTGAACGTGCCTTAGAACCAATTATCCCTGCTTGGGTTTGTGCTGATTATAATTTTAATGGGTGGGAATTAGGCTGGAAAGAACTAGATCATCGATTGAATCACCCTGAGGTCGCTAATTTTATTCAGAGATTAAAAAATGGTGAGGCTTAGTGTTCAATAAGTGTGCCTTGGCAATTCTTGTTTGAAAGTACTTTGTCTAAGTTGTTATTGCCTTTTAGAATGATTGTTGGGATGTTGTGTTGTTTTATTATTTTGCTTGCTATCTGATCCAGTACAAAGTGTTGGCCTGCTTGGTATTTGATCTTTTGAACAATTTTGTTAAAATCTTTGTGTGAAATATGTTTAATGAATTTTGCAGTTTTGTATTTGTTTGGGTCTTTACTGTAAAGTCCTTTAACATTTGTCATGTTAATGAAGTATTTTGCTTTGAACACTTGTGCAACTTCTGCTGCGTTTGCATCTGAGGTAAGGCCTGGTCTGTGTCCTAAGGCACCACAAATGATGATTCTTCCTTTTTGTTTTTTCAGTTCTGCTAAAGTTTCTGGGATTTTATGTTTTATTTTAAAGAAACCTGAAACTAATTTTGCGTTTAACTTTGTTGATGCAATGCCTATAATTGAAGCAATCTTTTCTGAGAGCTTTTCTTTTCTTACAGCTTCAATATATGTTCTTGCAGTTTTGCCGCCACCTGTAACAATGATAAATCTGTATTTTTTGTGTTTTTGTATAACTTTTTTGAAAGCTTCTAAGAATTTGTAGTCCACTTTGTCTGGGATGATTGCTGATCCTCCCAAAGAAATTACTATTGTTTGCATAGAATTATACTGGCTTAGAAAGTTTATATTTGTTTCTAATAAAAACTATCATGGCAAATGTATTCTGTGCATACATTTTTCATAGTCACTTAGACACCATAATTGTAATTCTGTAGTTCCTTGGTGACGCATGTATGCTGGGTGATTTGGATGAGGGTCTCTTCTAGAATCATCTCTAATGCCAAGTCCACAGTAGAGAAAGCATCTACCTTTTCTTTTTAAGTTAGGACATCTTTGTGTTGCTGTTTTTTCAGCCTCTTTAATAATTTCCTCTGTTTCAGGTTGTATAAGATCATCAAAACTTCTTACATCTGTCCATGTAATAGGTGCTTCATCTGCCATATTTAAACTAATTAATCCTTATTTTATAAGATTTGTTAATTTACAGTAAACAGTCTAGAATCATGTACATCAAACATACCAATCCTTGCACCTGCGTCTAGCCAGCCGTGTGCGTAATTAAGTGCTGCAAAGGCATTAACTTTGTTTCCTTGCTCTTCAAAGTGTTTTGCATCTTTGATGTATCTTTCTATCATATCTAAGAAATCTGCTCTTGCTTCTGGCATGTTTAACTTGTCTTTTGATCCCTTAGCCATTTCAAAAGCTTCTTTTGTTATTGCAAAGTACTTTTCTAACTTTTCATCAGTTATCTCTTTCATAGGTTTTAGAAAATTGGGTGCTTTTATTAAGGTTGTGGTAGGTATGGGTTTACTGCTTCCATTATAGCTGAGTATACTTCTTCTTTTGGTGGGGTGGCATCTATAGTTATAAATTTTCTACCTGGAAAATTTTGTGGTAACTCTAAAAATGCTTGTCTTACTGTTTGGTGAAAAGGTAATTTTTCAGCATCAATTCTATCAAGGAGTCCTCTTGCTCCAACCCTTCTTAAACCTTCTTTGGGTTCAATATCAAGGATAATTGTTAAGTCTGGAATTGCAATATAACCTCCTGCAAATTGTCCTCTAAAAAAATCAGGGTCTACTCCTCTTGTGCAGACTTGATAAGCCCAACTAGAATAGAAACTTCTATCTGCTAAGACCATTTCTCCTCTAGTTAGTGCTGGTTGGATTACACTGTGATTTAATTCAGTCCTTGCTAGGAAAAACAAGAGCATTTCAGTAGCATCACAGAATTTTGGACCTTCTTTCCCTAAAAGCAATCCTCTTATTGTGTTCCCTAGAGCTGTACCTCCTGGTTCTCTTGTTGTGTGTACAGTGTAACCTCTATCTCCTAGTTCATCTTTAAGATATGCTATTTGGGTGGTTTTTCCAGTTCCTTCTCCACCTTCAAATGCTAGATATAAACCGTCTGTCATAAATTAGGTTTCAATTAAAATAGTTAAAAAGAATTATTGTTCTTCATTATCACCATTGGTGCCAATTTTAGCTAATTTAGTAACCTTGTCATCAGATCCAAGTTTCATGATTCTTACACCTTGTGTGTTTCTACCTATCTTTGAAATGCCTGAAACTGGGATTCTTATGATTTTGCCTTGTTGAGAGATTAAAAGTGCTTCATCTGTATCTTCAACTGCTTTGATGTTTACAACTTTACCATTTCTTTCAGAGGTTTTTATGTTAATAACACCTTTTCCACCTCTTGTGATTAGTCTGTATTCTTTGATATCTGTTCTTTTACCATAACCATTTTCAGTTATAGTTAGTAATGTTGCAGTTGCGCTTTCAAGCTCCATTCCGATTACTGTATCTCCTTTAGAAAGTTTGATTCCTCTTACTCCCATTGAAGCTCTACCAACTTCTCTAACATTACTTTCTTCAAACCTTACTGCATTACCATTTGCAGATGCGATTATTAGTTTGTTCCAACCTTCTGTTAGCTTAACTGTGATCAATTCATCATTTTCCTTTAATCTAATGCCTACTATCCCACCTTTTCGTGGTCTTGAGTAAGCTTTTAGTGCAGTTTTCTTAACTAAACCATTCTTTGTTGCCATAACTAGGAATTGGCTTTCGTTGAACTCTTTGATTGGAATGAATGTTGTGATTCTTTCCTCCTTAAGTAAAGGTAGTAAATTTACAATCGCTTTTCCTTTTGCGTATCTTCCTGATTCTGGAATTTGGTAACCTTTTAGCCAGTGTACTTGTCCTAGGTTTGAGAAGCATAGGATATAGTGGTGTGTTGAAGTGACAAATAGGTTTTCTACTACATCTTCTTCTTTTGTTCCTGTACCAATGATACCTGTGCCTCCTCTTTTTTGAGTTTTGTATTCAGTTAATGGAACCCTTTTAACATAACCTGATGTGCTGATTGTTACAACTACATCTTCTTCTGCGATAAGGTCTTCAATATCAATTTCATCTTCCATTTCAATAAGGTCTGTTCTTCTTTGATCTCCATACTTGTTTGTTATTTCTTGGATTTCTTCTTTGATTATGTTTAAGATTCTTTCTTCAGAAGCTAGGATTGAGTTTAGATCGTTAATTAGTTCTAGTAATCCTTTGTATTCTTCATTAATCTTTTCTGTTTCTAAGGATGTTAACTTTTGTAGTTTCATATCTAGGATTGCTTGTGCTTGAATTTGTGATAATGAGTAATTGTTTATTAGGAACTGTCTTGCTTCTTCAACAGAATTTGAAGCTTTGATTCCTTTTACAACTTCGTCAATTTCTCCTAATGCAACTAGTAAACCTTCTAAGATGTGTGCTCTTTCTTTTGCTTTTCTTAGTTCAAATTGTGTTCGTCTTGTGATTACTTCTTTTCTATGTTCTAAGAAATGTTCTAGAATTTCTTTTATGTTCATTACTTTTGGTTGGTTGTCTACTAAAGCAAGCATGATTATACCAAAAGTGTTTTGCATTTGTGTATACTTGTATAATTGGTTAAGTATTAAATTTGGATCGTGGCCCCTTTTTAGCTCAATTACAACTCTCATACCTTTTCTGTCTGATTCGTCTCTTAGGTCATGAATGCCTTCGACTTTTTTTTCTTTTACTAGGTATGCGATTGTTTGGATCATGGAACTTTTGTTTACCATGTAAGGAATTTCTGTAATAATTATTGATTCTCTGTCTTTTTTTGTTTCTGTGTGCGTTCTTGCTCTTACAATGACTTTGCCTCTTCCTGTGTTGTATGCAGATCTGATTCCTGCTGTACCACAGATTAAGCCTCCTGTTGGGAAGTCTGGCCCTTTAACAAGTTCAAGCAAATCTCTTATTTCACAGTTAGGGTTTTCAATTATGTGTAGAACAGCCTTGTTAATTTCTGTTAGGTTGTGTGGTGGTATGTTTGTTGCCATACCAACTGCGATTCCTGTTGAACCATTGATTAGTAAATTTGGTAATTTTGAAGGTAGAACTGTTGGTTCTTTTAGTGAATTGTCAAAGTTTGCTGCAAGGTTTACTGTTTCTTTGTTAATGTCTGTTAGCATTTCATTACTTATCTTTGCTAACTTTGCTTCAGTGTACCTATAGGCTGCTGCAGAATCTCCATCTTGAGAGCCAAAGTTCCCTTGGCCATGTACTAATGGATATCTCATATTCCATTTTTGTGCTAATCTTACTAAAGCATCATAGACAGAACTATCGCCATGGGGGTGATAGGATTTAAGGCATTCACCTACTATACCTGCGCATTTCGAAAATCTCTTATTATAATCCAACCCTAGTTTAGACATAGCATAAATAATTCTTCTGTGCACTGGTTTCAAACCATCTCTTACATCTGGTAAAGCTCTACCTACAATAACACTCATAGAGTAATCTATGTATGCTTTTTTCATCTCATCTTCGATTTTCTTTTTATGTATATTCTCTTCCATTTTCAGATGTGAATTACTTTTGGCTCAATCCTTTTTTTGAGGATTGCTTTTATTTCTTTGATCTTCTTTTTTACAAACTCTTTATTTTCCCTTCCATCATCTTTAACTCTAATCATGGTGCCCCTTTCTTTATTTATAATTAATTTATCTTTTAGTTTGTCTCTATTTTTTCTATTATTAAGTTCTTTTTTTCCATGAATTGGAATCCTGTGATGTCTCCCATCCCATTCTATGAATACTTTTCTTTCTGGGCAAGCAATATCAATTTGCCATGTCCCTTCTAAACAAAAGTTATAAATCCATGAACACTCTTGAATTTGTGTTTGTAATTGATTATAAGCATGCTTTTGGTTTTTTGAGCCTGTTATTGAAGATTGTAATGATGCTTTTTTACCGGCTTTAACCCATGGGTGGTTTCTTCTTTCTTCTTGAGATAACTCTAGCCATTGTGCATCTAAAACTTTTTTCATTTTTCGTTTCCTTTCTTCTTTGGGAATCATTGCCCAATATTTTTTCCTTCTGGTACTCATTATCTCTTTTGAGACAATTTTATATTTTTCTTCTCCAATTATATTTGCAATTGCTTTTTTAACATATTTATCAGAAAAATTTAAAGTATATCTACTTTTGATTTTTGAATGAAAGATGTGGTCTTTTAGACATTTCTCACTATTAAACTTTCTTTTGCAAACTTTACATGTCCTTGTTTTTAATCTAGTTGGTCTTTTATACATCTAATGTTGCCTCCTTTGCATTAGCGAATATGAATTCTCTTCTTGGCTCAACTTGTTCTCCCATTAAGATTGTGAACATTGCATCTGCATCAACTGCGTCTTCGATTGTGATTTGTTTAAGGTGTCTTGTTTCTGGGTTTAGTGTTGTGTCCCAAAGTTGTTCTGGGTTCATTTCACCTAAACCTTTAAACCTTTGAATGTCAAGGTCGTTGCCAATTTTTTCTCTTAACTCTTGTAGTTCTTCATCACTTTGTACATAATGTGAACTCTTGCCTTTCTTTGCTTTGTACAAAGGTGGCATTGCTAAGTAAACATGGCCCTTTTCAACTAACTCTTTCATGTGTCTGTAAAAGAATGTTAGGATTAAGCATGAAATGTGTGCACCATCTACATCTGCATCGCACATAACTATAATTTTGTGATACCTTAATTTTGTAATGTCAAACTCATCGCCAATTCCACAACCGATTGCAGAGATTAGGGTTGTGATTTCGTTGTTTGCAAATACTTTGTCAAGTCTGGCTTTTTCAACATTAAGGATTTTACCTTTCAAAGGCAAAATTGCTTGTGTTTTCCTATCTCTACCAGATTTTGAAGAATTATGGACAAAGACACCAGAAGCCAAGGCAAAATTGTGTGTTTTTGGGACTTCAATATCGTAAACATCAATTCTCTTTTCTATTTCTATAATCTCTTTAATTTTATGGTTATAATTCTTTAGTGCTTCTTGAAGCTTGTCTAAATTTCCTTTGAAATATCTTTCAATAAAGGTATCAAATCTAAGTAAGTTTTTGTTATTTTCACTTATCCTTATTTCATCGTATGTTTTTTTACTTAAACCAAATTGATCATAGATTTGTTTCATAAGTTTTATGGAGTGATTATAGTAAGTCTTGTTGTAGGCTTGCTTTCTCTTTTTTCTAAAACTTTCTGTCCATTGTTTTTTTGTTTCTTCGCTTCTCCATTTTAGTAGTTCTTTATCTCCCCATTGGTTTTTGGCTATTTTAGAAAGTTTCTCTTTTGCTTTTGGATTATTCATAAAGAATTCTGTAACTTCTTTTGATCTTCTATCTCTATTCTCTTTTTTTGCCCAATATTTTTTTTGTTCTTTGTTCAGCCTTTTATTATTTTCTTTTCTATATTCTTCATTGGAATTATAAAATTCTAGAAATTTTTGTGTCATATACTCTTTATATGCCTCATCTTCCCATTGTTTTTTAGCTTGCTTTGAAAGAATTGCTTGAGTTACAGGCTCCTGCATTCTTTTACTCATCATTTCTCTAAATTCTTTTGTTTGTTTTAATTTTCTACACTTTTCTTTAACTTCTTCTGTATGCAAAATCATATGGGCCATATCTCTGTGATATTGCATATGTTCTTCTTTTTTCATTCTGATGATGTTATTTGGGTTATTATTTAATTTGTTAAAATCAACATGATGTTTGTGAGATCTATCCAATAGATCATAAGTTCCTTGTTTTAGATTATATCTATCAGCTAATAGGTGTGTAAAAATCCATTTTCTTTTTGAATTATCATAAACCATCTCATAGCCCTTTATAGTAATTTTACCACCTAATTCAGATAATTTTCTATTTAATGGCGCTAGACTTAATTTTGGATGAAGATTTTGTGCTTGAACATATTTATTATCAATAGTTCTAAATTTGTGATCTGGTGTACATATGATTTCTTTACTATTATCTAAGATTAATTTAACTACTTTTGTGTTTTTTTTAGTCACTCTTGGATTTAAAATTGGAGCAATTTCGATAGACCCTTTTTCATTTAAAGTATAACAATAATTTTGTTTACCTTGTTTATCTTCTTTAACTAATTCTTTGAAACTAAGATCTCTTCCATCTGTTAATGCAACTTTTGTATCACCAGAAAAACATCCCCCCGCACTGTCTCCTTCAACAATAAAAATCTCTGATTTTGCTGGATCTTTTTCTTGACAGTCAGCTAGTTTTCCTGGTAATGAACCTGAAGATAAAATGCCTTTTCTTCTTGTTAATTCTTTTGCCTTTCTTGCAGCTTCTCTAGCTTTAGCTGCCATTAAAGATTTTGAAATAATCTGTCTTGCTGATTTTGGATTTTCTTCAAGATAGCTAGTAAGTTCTTGATAAACAATGCTGCTCACTTGACCCTTGATTGGATTGTTGCCTAACTTTGTTTTTGTTTGGCCTTCAAATTGTGGTTCAGGAACTTTTAGTGAAATGATACATGTTAAACCTTCTTTAACATCTTGTCCTGAAAGCTTAAAGTTCTCTTTTGTGTTTTTTGCGATGTAATCGTTGACAACTCTTGTCAATGCTGTAGAAAAGCCTGCAACATGAGTTCCACCTTCTATTGTATTAATGTTGTTTACATATGAATATAATGTTTCTTGGTAACTGTGGTTGTATTGCATTGCAATTTCAACTTGTAGTGTTCCATCTTCTTTTGCGATGTAAATTGGACTGTGTATTGTTTCTTTGTTTTTGTTAAGGTGTGTTACAAACTCAACAATACCTCCTTCATAAAGAAATGTTTTTTCTTTGTTATCTCTTTGATCTAAAAGATCTATTTTAACTCCTTTGTTTAGAAATGCTAGTTCTCTTAATCTTCGTGCAATAATCTCATACTTAAATTCTGTTGTTTCTTCAAAGATTTCCTCGTCGGGAAAAAAAGTTATTTCAGTTCCATTTTCTGTGGTTTCACCAATTGTTTGTAGTTCTGTTGTTGGTTTACCTCTTTCATAATTTTGAGTATAGATCTTACCTTGTCTTCTAACTTTTACGATCAATGATTTAGATAAAGCGTTTACACATGACAAGCCAACTCCATGTAAACCTCCTGAAACTTTGTATGAATCTTTGTCGAACTTTCCACCTGCGTGAAGAACCGTCATTACAACTTCTAGTGCTGGTTTGTTTTCTCCTGGATGAACATCGACTGGAATACCTCTTCCATTGTCTATAATTGTGAT
>CAYFIU010000003.1:0-35387 GCA_964343245.1 Candidatus Woesearchaeota archaeon
TGAAGTTTTAACTCCACAGGATTCAGAAGTTGATATGATTCTTCAGAACTGTGATCTTGATTTTGGTAACTTTAAGCCTCAGAAAGGATACATCCTTCATTCTGGCCCAATAGTGAACCATATTGCAAGACAACAACTTGATGGATTATTTAGAGTAAGAAGATAAGAGAATTTTTTTCTTTATATCTCTCATCAAAAAGCTTTAAATACCTTCTAATCTTTAATTTCTTCAGAGGTGATCACATCAATGTCTAATATTGCTTGGTTTAGAGAATTAAACAAAGAAAAAGTGAGTCTTGCAGGTGGAAAAGGTGCTTCTTTAGGTGAAATGTACAATGCAGGATTACCAATACCGCCAGGTTTTGTTGTGACAACACTAGCATACAGAAAATTCTTTTCACAGATTGCAGCAAAAGTTTATCCAGTTATGAAACAGCTTGATGTTGAAAACAATGAAAAGTTACAAGCATTAGCAAAAGATATCCAAGAAATTATAATCAAAACACCAATGCCAGAAGATTTACAAAAAGAAATTATTGAAGCATATGAAACTCTGACACCAGGTGAAAAAACTCAAGACATGATTAACTCTAAAGAGGAAGCTTTTGTTGCAGTAAGAAGTTCTGCAAACGCTGAAGATTCAGCAGAAGCATCATTCGCAGGTCAGAATGCAACATATCTTAACATAAAAGGCACAAAAAAAGTTTTAGCAGCAGTAAAAGCATGTTGGGCATCACTTTTCACAGCAAGATCAATATATTACAGAACAAAAAACAATTTCCCGCATGACAAAGTTTTCATCGCAGTTGTAGTACAGCAAATGATAAACTCAGAAAAGGCAGGTGTTATGTTCTCAGTCAACCCAGTTTCACAAGATCAAAACGAAATCATGATAGAAGCAGCATATGGTTTAGGCGAATCAGTTGTCTCAGGTGCAATAACCCCTGACGAATATATCATAAACAAAGAGTTAGAAGAAGTCAAAACAAGAAACATTGTTAAAAAAACCTGGATGTTCACAAAAGATCCAGAAAAAGGTGAAACAGTAAAAGTTAATGTTGCACCAGAAATTCAAGAAAAAGGATCTTTAAATGAACACGAACTAAAAGTATTATCTCAGTTAGCAAAAAAAATAGAAAAACATTATGATAAACCTCAAGACATGGAATATGCAATTGAAAAGGAAAGGATTTATATTGTACAATCAAGACCAATCACAACTTTGAACAAAGAAAAGGTTCCTGAAGCAAAAGAACAACCTAAAGTTGAAGTTAAGGAACCTGTTAAACAGGAAGCACCAGCTCAAGCTTCGACAACAATAATTGTAAAAGGTTTACCTGCATCACCAGGAATAGGCTCAGGTAAAGCAAAGATTGTTCACACTCCTCAAGAACTAAGCAAAATTGAACAAGGTGATGTTTTAGTTGCAGAGATGACAAACCCAGACATGGTGCCAGGCATGAAAAAAGCATCAGCAATAGTTACTGACGCTGGAGGAAGCACATGCCATGCAGCAATAGTTTCAAGAGAGATGGGAATACCTTGTGTTGTAGGAACTGAGAAAGCAACCAAACTAATAAAAGAAAACCAAGAAATAACAATCGATGGAACCAAGGGTGAAGTTTATCCTGGTTTAACAAAAGTTGAAAAAAAACAAGAAGAATCAGTCCAAGAGGAACACTATGAGTCTGTTGACACTGTGGCAGACATTAAAGTTATCATGGACTTGCCAGACTTTGCAGAAAAAGCAGCAAAAACTGGTGCAGATGGTGTGGGGTTATTAAGGTGCGAGATGATGATGGCAGAGTCAGGAAAACATCCTGTTCATTTAATCAAGACAGGCAGAAAACAAGAACTGTTTGACATTGTTTACAATGGTGTTAAGAAAGTAGTTTCTGCATTTGAAGGCAAGCCAGTTTGGTATAGAACATCTGATTTTAGAACAGATGAATACAAGAACTTAGAAGGTGGAGAAAATGAACCCAAGGAATCAAATCCCATGTTAGGGTTCCATGGAATTAGAAGAGGATTAGAAGAAACAGAATTATTAAAAACTGAATTCGAAGCTTTGAAAAAGTTGCACGATGAAGGAAACAACATTGGAATCATGTTACCCATGGTTACACATTTATCACAAGTGCACTTAGCAAAGCAAATGTTAAAAGATATTGGTGGTGAAGATATTGAGTTTGGTATTATGATTGAAACACCAGCTTCAGTTCAAATTATTGAAGACCTTTGCAAAGAAGGCATTGACTTTGTTTCGTTTGGAACAAATGATTTAACACAATTTACACTAGCTTGCGATAGAAACAATGCACATGTACAAAATCTGTACGATGAGATGCATCCAGCAGTATTAAATCAAATAAGACATGTTGTCAAAACTTGCAGAAAGTTTGATGTGCAAACATCAATTTGTGGCCAAGCAGGTTCTAGGCCAGAAATGGCAAAGTTTTTGGTAGAGATTGGAATTGATAGCATCTCTGCTAACACCGACGCTGTTAACAAGATTAGACACACAGTCGCAAGGGAAGAAAAATCATTATTACTAAACATTGTTAGAAAAAGACTAGATCAGAAAGAAAAGAGGAGGATTAAGAAAAATGGAAATTAGACTAACACAAAAACCACAAAACCCAATCATAATTGAAGGATTCCCAGGGATTGGATTGATAGGTACAATAACAACAGAATACCTAATAAAACATCTTGATGTAAAACCAATAGGTTCTATTTGGAGCGAAGAGGTTTCACCAGTTGCAGCTGTTCATGGTTCAAAGATAGTACAACCCTTAGAAATATTCTGGAGTAAAAAGAAAAACATTGTTATTTTGCACGCAATGACAGATGTGAAAGGGCTTGAATGGAAGATTTCAAGCACCCTTGAAAAACTTTACAAACAACTAAAAGCAAAAGAAATAATCAGCTTAGAAGGTATAACAGGAGAAGCACCAAAACCAAAGTCTTACTTCTTTTCAAACATTCCAGCAAGTACAAAGAAACTGCATAGTTTAGGAGCAGAGCCATTAAAAGAAGGAATAATAATGGGTGTAACGGCAGCTGTGTTACTAAAAGGTAAAACTATGAAAACAACAGGGATTTTTGTTGAAACACACTCAAAGTTACCTGACAGTAGAAGTGCTGCAAAGATTATAGAAATCTTAAGTGCTTATTTAAAACTAAGTATTGACTCCAAACCTTTAATCAAAGCTGCACAAGACTTTGAAAAGAACCTAAAAGGTTACATGGAAAAGTTAAAAACAGCACAACAACACAAAGATAAGAAAGCAGTTGACTACATGGGATAAAATCCCTTTTTTTATATTACTAAACTCATAACAATAGCTGCAACAATAGGTAAGTATAGATTATCTTCAATTTCTAGTTTCAGACTTTCAAAAAGCATAGAAACAGCACCACCGATTACAGCAGGTAAAAAACTAACAAAGATAAAAGCACCTAAGATCGCAGGTATAATACTAAACACAGTACCTTTTACAGATTTAAGATACTTATACTTCTTTTTTGATAATAACTTCCCAAATATATGCGATAATCCATCACCAACAGCTAGGATAACCATTGAAGCCAATGCAATATCCTTAGGAAAAAATGCTAAAACAATAATTGACCCAATCATAAAATAAATAGGCCCTTTTCCAGGGAATGTTTTTCTGTTACCTTCCCTTTCAAACCGATCCATCACCCAAGAAGCAACAGGAACTGTAGTCTTTTTGCACAATTCAGAACAAATAATCCCAGCAATAAGGATAGCAAACATGATATAAATGTTAAATATGTTAAAATAGAGCATAGTTACTAAGAACAATCCAAAGAAAATGTGTAACAACTGTCGTCTGAACTCCAGGCCTGATAACTGCATATCTTAATTACAAAAAACACTCTTTAAAAACTTTGTGTAGTACAAAAAGCTTTATTAATCAAAACACCTATTAAACTATCAATGGTAAAGGGTGTAAAGGATAAAGAAGATATTGTTAAGTTTGGGTACAAGATAAAATCTAAGGGTACATTCTTCATGGATGATCTCTACAAAGAGTTATACAAATGGTTTGAACACTATGGATATGACTGGAAAGAAATCCAATATAGAAAAACCACAAATCCTAATGGTAGCTATAGATTAGAATTGCTTTGGCAAGGAGAGAAAGAACTGGATGGATATGCTTCTTTTGTTATAGATCTACACCTTGCAGCAGACTTGAGTGATGTTGAAGTTACATCTGACACAGGACAAAAAGGTAAAAGGCAAAAAGGAACCATAGAATTTAGAACAGGAGCACATATCAAGAAAAATATAAAGGTCTGGGAAAAGAAAAAGTTTGGAAAGTTCCAACTAAGACTTTATGATATACTTTCAAGAGCAAAGTTAGATGATCAAAAAACTGAAGCTTATGTAGAGGTTCACAAACTTTATGACGAAATAAAAGCCTTTATGATGCTTTACAAAGTGGGCTAAAATGAAAAAACTTCTTTATGCATTAATTTTGATAGTGTTTGATCAATTTACAAAGTTTCTCTTTCAAAATCAATACTATGGTTCAGGTTTTTTCAAAATCTATTACACAGAAAATACTGGTGCAGCATTCAGCATTCTACAAAACCAAAACCTATTACTTGCAATCATTGCAATAGTTGTTGTTGCTTTAATATTCTACTACTATAAACAAGTAAAATTAAAACTTCCTTTGATACTAATCCTTGCAGGAGCAGTAGGAAACCTAATAGATAGAGTTTTCTTTGGTTTTGTAAGAGACTTTATCTCTATTTCGATCTGGCCAATATTTAACTTAGCAGATGTGTTTAGCACAGTAGGTGTTCTATGGCTTATTTACTACTTCTATACTGAAGAAAAGACTTATAAATCTAAAACCCCTAGGAAAAAATAATGGGAGAGACTAAAAGTGTTCTAGAGAGAATTCTTGATAATAAGAAGAAAGTATCATCACAAGTAGCAGAGCATGAGAAAACCTACGAAGAGAAAAAGAAAGAAGAAAAAGATAGGTTAAAGAAAAACCCTTTCTTAAACACTGATAAATACGCAGTAAATCCCAAAAATGCAGTTAACAAGAGACTAATCGTAAGGCTAGAAAGCATGACTTCTGGCATTGAAAAGCAATATTTCTGGTTACTAAGATTTCTAAAAGGATCACCCAACCCTTCATTAAAAGGAAGATCCTTGGAAGGTTTTGGTATCCATGCATTTGAAGTTTACAAACTAAAAGATCAGTTTGATGCTTCAGTTAGTAGTTCTTTCCATGGAAACATTGGAAGCAAAGTTTCAGCAATTCAACAACAAGTTTCTACATACCTGGCACAAATTGGTCAGATGACAAAAACAATTTTTCCAATTGTAAGAGAAATTAGAGTGATGGATGAAAGAATGGCATACTACAAAGACAGTATGTACAAAAAAAGTGATGAATATGACAAGAAAAAACTTGCAAGAGAAGCAGAGATTGCACTTAAATCAACATGGATAGAAGTTGTTGAACAAGGTATGCAAAATCCTAACTCTGTTTACAGTATGGCTACTAAACTAGGGTTCATAACACTGCCTGACTTATTTTTCTCAGTCAATGCAGATGGTGAAACACCAGCAAAGCAAAGGACAAACATGGGAAAGTATGTTAAGCAGATGAGAAAAGATGGAGAAATTAATGAAAAGGTAATGGTGGCTTTGATAAAAAAGCTATACCAATATTACACTTGGAAAGAAAAAACTTGGTATGAAATGCAACACACTTACAAGTTTAGAATTAAAAATTTAAGACAGCATTACAATGTGATAAGACTTTACATGTCTTGGTTAAAACCACACTTAACAACACTGAAAAGTTTACAGATGCAAAACCAAGATTCACCTGAATTAGTTTCAGCATTCGAAACAAGCAAGCTTGAACTAGAATTGCTTGGAGTAATAAAAAAAGGCAAGTTTGATGTAGACAAGAAAGGAAACAAAAGAAATGCCTGCTTATTGGCTCGTATTACACATGTTACAAAACCTGAAATGAATTATGGCCCTGGTGGACAAAGACAACCTTCACATATGGGGGATATAATTGTTTCTTTTGAAGCTTATGTTGCAACAGACCAACAAATTCAGGATTATAGAAACTACTGTGACAAAAAAGTTATGGAATTGATTCCTGGTGAAGAGTTTAACATGATCCAAGACATTACAGATGCAATGGACAGTCTTGGTGACGATGTTAAAGCATACCTCCTTGAAGCAGAAGGAAAAAAGCTAAAAGATAAAGAAGAAGAAGAGAAAAAACCAGTTGACTTCTTTGAACCAGTAAAAGCACTTTTCTCAGGTTTTGACATTTTTATTCCTAAGTTCAAGAAAAAGAAAGACAATGATGATGAATCAATAGTTTACAAAAAAGATGAGTTAAGACGTTTTGAAGAAGAAGGAGACAAACTTAAGAGCAAAGCAAAAAAAGTTTGTTGGAAATATTATGACATCTTCAAGAAGACAAATGGCCTTCTAACCCCATAAGAAAACTATATAAAGCAACACCTCTATTAAATAACTATGGTAGAATTTGCTTCTGATTACTGGCACACCCTGGATAAAAACGAGTTAAAACCCAAAGAATTTGGGGTTAGTTCTAAAATGGGTGATGTTGTACAAAACCTTAAAGCAGACATTACTGCAGGAGCTTCTCATGTCGAACTTGGCTTTATGGGTGCTGGTAAAGAGTTTGGTGGTGGGAATAAAACTCCTGAATCTTTTGGCAGTGTTCAAAGAGAAGAGATCAGACAGATGGCAAAAATCAACAAAGTTAGTGTTTCAACACACGCATCATTAAAATTATCTGGTATGACTGGGTTGGATAGAGAACAAAGAGGCTTTTCTGATAGGTTGGCTGAAAACAACTTAACTGAGATGAAAAGAACAATAGACTTTGCAGGTGAAGCTTGTGGTGGTGGCCCTGTTGTAGTACACACAGACGAATTTCCTAGAGAGGTTAGTAGACACAAAGGATTTGAAATCCCTGGTGGTGACATTGAAAGGGAAGAGATAGTTTCATTAGTTGATAGAAGCACAGGACAGCTGGTTAGATTTCAGAAAGGGCAAAATATACACATGCCAAAAGATTGGATTAAAAAAGATGGTCACTATGTTGATTTTGATGGAAAACCTATTGGTGATTTTGATTTTATCCACAGAGTACCAAAACCAAACAAAGATGGGAAATATGATTTTGAAGTTGTCAACTTCAACAAAGTAAAAGGTTGGGTTGATGAGTATAATCATAAAAATCCAAACAAAGTTCAAAAAAGTGCTGAAAAGGAGTTTTTCTTACTAATTGAAAAATCAAAACTAGAACAAGCAGCACCATTTGCACATAATTATGCAACAAACTATAATAGAACAATGGCAGAGATAAAAGAATTTGAAGGTGAGATTCAACAGTGGAAACAAGCAGAAAAAGGAGCAAAAGATATGGACTTCCTTAACAATCTTTTTGATAAAGAGTTTGCAAGCGCTTTTGCTCAGAGTGGATTCCAAAAAAAGAAAGGTGAAACTCCCTCTCAGTCATTAGGCAGATTTATACAAGACAAAAAAGCATATGCTCAAGCTGAGAAAGAAGGTTATATTGGATACCAAAAACAAATTGAACAAACAAAACATTTACAAAGTAATATTGAAGACCTTGAAAAGTTTGGGGTTGACAGGTCAGCACAGTACATGGCAAAAGCTGCAATGTATGCATTACAAAAAAAAGAACAACTGCAAAGGCAAGGTTACAAAGACACAAAAGATATTTTTATAGCACCTGAAAATGTTTTTCCAGAAGGAGGCTATGGTTCACACCCAGATGAACTAAAAAGGATCGTGAAAGAGTCCAGAGATAAGATGATTACTTATTTAACAAAGAAAGAGATTGGTGGTAGGCATAATCCTTATTATCGAGGCAATGTTTCAGAAAAAGAAGCAGCAGATATTGCAGCAGATCACATTAAAGCAACATTTGATATTGGTCATGCTTACACTTGGAAAAAGTTTTTCAAAGGAAAAAAGGGAAACACTCCTGAACAAAACAAAGCAGAGTTTGAAGAATGGTTAATGAAAAAAGTTGATGAACTTAACAAAGACAAAATCATTGGTCATGTTCACTTATCCGACAACATGGGCTACTTTGATGAACACTTAACACCAGGCCATGGTGAAGTTCCAATTGAAAAGTTTGTTGACAAAATGAAAAAAGCAGGCCACAAAGACAAGTTTGTAGTTGAATGGGGTGCACAATCAGAACAAGATTCTTATGGTGCAATGCTTGGTGCGTGGGCAAACATTGCAAGATCTCCTGTTTACAGAATCGATGGAATCCAACAAAGCTGGAGCGATATTGAAAATGTTGGATACTTTGGTCGATCATCTTCACCAAACTTCATCACAGGACAATATGGTCCTTCAAAAGATAAAGATTGGAACTTATGGGGATGGTCAGAAGCTCCACTAGAATAAGAGGTGATATTCATGAAATTTCAAATAAAATATAACGAAAAAAGGGACACATCAAAAAATTATGCAAAACAAGACATGGACACTGCAAGAAAGTTCTCTGAAAGACTTTACAAAGAATTTGGAGAATTCATAAAAGCAATAGTGCTTTTTGGCTCTGCAGCAAAGAGAGAAAAAAAAGCAGAAGATATTGACATTTTAGTTATTCTAGATGATGTAAGGGTTAATATGACTGAAGAACTTACACAAACTTATAGAATCATTTTACAAAAAGTTGTCTCAGATACAGATCCTGAAAGGCTTCATATCCAAACAATGAAATTCACAAGCTTCTGGGAATACGCAAGAGCAGGCGACCCTGTGGCAATTAACATCTTAAGATATGGTTTAGCTCTGATTGATACAAACTTCTTTGATCCATTGCAAGCATTGTTAGACCAAGGTAGAATTAGGCCAAGCGAAGAAGCAATCGCAACATACTTTGCAATGGCACCAGCCTCAATGCACAGGGCAAAACAGCACATGTTATCAGCAGGGGTAGACCTTTACTGGGCAGCAATAGATTCAGCACACGCAGTGCTAATGTACAATGGCAACATTCCACCAAGCCCTGACCATGTCGCAGAGATAATGGAAAAAACTCTTGTCAAAGAAAAAAGGATATCAAAAAAGTCAGTTGACACTATGAGAGATATGTACCAGTTATTCAAAGAGATAACTCATAGGAAAAGAACTGAACTAAGTGGTAAAGAATACGATATTTACAAAAAAAGGGTTGAAGAATTTGTTGATGAAATGAACAAAATTGTAAAAAAGAAAAAATAAAAGAGGATTATTCCTCTCCTAAGTTTCTGTCAATGTCTTCTTGGATTTTTCCAACAATCTTGCCAACAGCTTCGGTCTGAGAATCTCCTTGAGATTTCAATCCATAAAGTTGTAACAATCTTGTGTACATTCCTTTTGCTGCCGCAACTGTAGGTGTCATCTGTGCTGCTGCTTCAGTGAAGTTCTCTAAACCTACTGGTTCTGCAAACTCTTCTGCCATGTATGCTCTGAAGTCTTCTAAATCCTCATTTGCTAATGAATTTAACTTAGCTTGAGCATGCTGGTCATAAACCTGTACAACTGTTTCTTTAACTCTTCCTGATATACCTGCAATCTCTTGAAGTGTTAATGCATCTGCATCCTTATCTTGGTATTTACTATCTAACTCTTCTCTAGAGCCACCTATAACTTCAGCAATCATTGGATCAAGGATACCATATGGTGTATCTTTATCAAGTCCTAAATCTTCTAAAATTTGAGCTCTTGTAGCATCATAAACAGCAACTCCAAAACCAGCTCCAGCTTTCTCATCCTCACCTACATCTCTTAACTTATGTTTGTAAGCAGCATCAGCAACAATATCTTCTAAAGCCCCAGCTTTAGCTTGCATTGTCCTTTGCATGTCTGTAATTTCTTTAAATCTTGAATAGTCTGGTTCATTATCTGACATTTTAACAATATCCTCCTTTTAACTTAAATATACTTGTTGAAGTTTGCGCCTTTTGGTTCAACCTCTCCAGGCAATTGATTTGGAATCTTAGATTTTCTTTCATTTTTATCTCCTATTTGTTACTACTACAGAGGGCTAACTAGTATATAAACCTTTCTAATTGCTTCTAGAAGGCCTAAAATTGGCAAATTTGGGCTTTTTGGGTTAGAAATATGGCAATTATATAATTTATATGGCTTAAAATTAAATGCTTTGAAGGCTATATCTAGTGTATGATAAAACAGCATCAACTCATCCTTTCTCTGCTGAGGGAGAACTCCAGAATCTCTTTAACAGAGGTTGCAAAAAAGACACACATCCCAATTTCAACTTTGCATGAAATGGTAAAAAACAACTTTAGAGGCAGTATAACAAAGAAAACAATCCTTTTGAACTTTGATAAGGTGGGCTTCCCAGCAAGAGCTAATTTTTTAGTAAAAGTAAAAAGAGAACAAAGGGAAAGAATGAAAAACTATCTCCAAGCAAGCCCTTATACTAATACAATACACTCTGTTAGCAATGGGTTTGATTTTTCAGCTGAGTTTGCTTTTAGAGATTTCAAAGAAATGGAAACATTCTTTGAAGATTTAGATGAAAGATTTGATATAATTAATAAGAAAAAGTGCTACATTATGGAAGAGCTCAAAAGAGAGGGTTTCATGGCTAATTACAACTACCTTAAATTGGGGTGTGAAAATGGAAAGTTTTAAGTACTATAGTGCCCTACAGCAGGCTATGGTAACAACGATTCAGGTTAGTGAAGAGTTAAAAAAAGAACTTCACAAAAGAAAAATGTTTGCTAAAGAAACCTATGAAGATATAATCTGGGGACTTTTAGAAGATACAATGGGTCTTAGTAAAGAAACTTTAAAAGATATCAAAAAAGCAGAATCAGAAATTGCAAAAGGTCAAACCACTTCTCTTGAACAGGTAAAAAAGGAATTTAAAATAAAATGAATTTCAAGATTGAGTTTGCAAAGCAAGCAAAAAAAGATTTTAGTAAACTAGACCAAAAAACAAAAGAAAGAATTGTTGCTGTTTTGCATAGAATTAGGATAAGGCCCTATGCTTTTGTAAAGAAGTTGGTAAACTTGCCTTATTATTCCTTAAGGGTTGGAAATTATAGATTATTACTTTCAATTGAAAAAGACAAACTGTATATTTATGTAATTAAGGTTGGACACAGGAAAAATATTTATGATTGATTAACAACATTAAGAACATCCTCACCAAACCTTCTTAACTTACTCTGCCCAACTCCAGGTATTCTAGCTAAGTCATCCAAATCAATTGGTTTTGTCCTAGCAATCTCTTCTAACACTGTATCATGAAAGATCACATATGCAGGAACACCATGCTTGATGCTAACCTCTCTCCTCCACTCTCTTAGCGAATCAAATAACTTGTCATTAACTTTGTAATTCTTTGAAAAATTCTCTAAAGTAACAGGCTTGTTATCAAAATGTTTCATAACTTCTGGTGTGAGGTAAGTTGTAGCTCTTTTACTAGAATAAGTTAAATACAAAAACTCAGAAGCTCTAGATAGTGCAACATAAAACAATCTTCGCTCTTCATCATTCTTATCATAGTCTTCAATCTTAACCATCTCAATGACAGGATGCTCTGACCCTCTGCAAGGAAAATTCTGGGTAGTGCAACCAATAACAAAAACCATCTTAGCTTCAAGACCCTTGATTGCATGCACAGTAGCAAGAGTAACCTCTCCTTCGCCAGCTTCAACAATACTCTTAAAATCTTCACTCTTTACAATATGTTTTATACCTCTTTCTAAGAAAACTTTAGACAACTCTAATAACTGTTTGTTGGTTCTTGCTAAAACAAAGATTTCATTTCTGTCCAAATTAGTTGAAAGCACTCTTTGTGCAACGAATTCAAACTCAACAGCATCATTATCAAACTCTAGCAACTTAATATCTGTTTTACCATCCATAACACCTTCTAAATCTGGTAATCTCATTTCTTTGATAGCTTCATTGAATAGGTTAACAATTCTTTTGTTTGATCTGTAATTCTTTGTTAAGTTGATTAATTCTGCCTTGTACTTGTCTTCAAAGTCTAGGATGTACTTTACATTAGACCCTCTCCATCCATAGATAGCCTGTCTCGGGTCACCAACAGCAAAAAGATTGTTTGGTTCTAGAATATCTAAGAGCTCAACTTGCAAAGCATTAACATCCTGGTACTCATCAACCAAAACATGTTCAAACTGTGGTATGTGTTGTGGATTTCTTTTGAAAAAGTTTAAACAATCAACAATCTGGTCCATGAAATCTCTTAAACCCTGATTATACATCTGTTTTTCTAAGTAAACACACACTTTGTACACTAAACTTGAAGCACCATCACAAGAAAAGTCTTCAACATGCTTACTTTCAGCTTTGAAGTAATCAACAATAAAAAAACAATCATTCATGAAAATGTTAAACAACTGTTCAGCTGACTTTAAGTTCTTTTGCGACTTAGTGAAATAAATATCAACTGCATCAGCAGGCTCACAACCAATTGTTAGCAAAGCATTTCTGATTAACTTAATCTTGTCTTTGTAAGTGATGACTCTTGTTGGCTTATCATAAATTAAATTGTTAAACTTTTTTAAGATCTTTTCACAGAATGAGTTAAAAGTTTCCACTTGTACATTGAACACTTCGTTCTTTCTTAGCCTATTTTGCATCTCTCTCCTTGCTTTTCTTGTAAAAGTAATTGCTAAGATAGTTTGTGGTTTCACACCTTTGAACTTGGTCAGAAATTCAATTCTTTTGGTTAGTACCAAAGTTTTCCCAGAACCAGCTCCTGCAACACAAAGAATGCTTTGTTTGTTTGAAACAATGGCTTTTTTCTGTCCTTGGTTATACTGGTTCAAGAAGAAATCAAAGTTTTTGAACATAACTTCATCTTCATTTGTGATTTCAGTTGTTCTTACTTCTTGTTTCTTGTTTAAAGTTGGAGTGATTATTTCTTTTTCGCCTTTTCCAGTAATTTGTATAACTTTTATGAACTTGTTACCTTCAATTCCTTTGTACTCTATGAAACTGTTCCTTTCTAATAATGTGATTAAAGAATTTATTTCTTTGTTATCATAGGCTAGAGTTCCAAAACTTGAGAATTTGTTCAGATTGTGTTTTTGTATCTGTTCAGTTGGGTTGCCTTGCAGAAAATCTGAAAGCAATTTCCTTCCAACACCAAAAGGCATGTCCCTCACTGCTCTTAGTACACACAAGTAATCATTTTCATCCATTTATTTTTCTAAATGTAGAAGGTTTTTAAGTTTATTTGTTGTGGGGTGATTATGGAAATGGTTTGATATATGTTTGTAATAAAATATTGCTACCTATACTCGAGTAATCATAAGTAAAAATATATTCTTGGTCATCAATCACTTTATCATAAGTATAACCAGCTTGTCTTACTTCCCAGCCTTCAGCAATTAATGTTTCTTCCACAATTGCAAATGCTTCATCTTCTGATTCGTCAACAGAGTAGTATATAGTAAAATCATAACTACTACTACCATTAATTAACATGCTTGCTTCCCATTGTGGAAATGTTGGCATATAATCTGGGGCATCATCTAATGTTAAGATTATTTGATCTATTTCTCCTCCAACTGAGCTTGAAGCTGCAAATAAGAATAGTATGCCAAGAGTTAATATTAAAACAAGTGCTGGGATAACTAAACTAATAACAATGCCCGCAATAGCTAAGCCTTTTCCTCTTTCTTGTGTTTCCTTTATTTTTACTAAAGCAATAACACCAAACACTAATCCTAGGATAGGAATAAGAAAAGCAAATATTATTGAAAGAATGCTCCAAATGCACATTTCTTTTTGTGCTGGTGGTGCAAAATTCTGCTGTGGTTGTTCTTCCATGCTTTTTCTTATGGTTTTTTTGTTTATTAAGGTTTGGTAGGGTGTTGTTTATTATTGACTGCAATTTTTTCAATATCATCAACGCAAATCCAAGCGCAAGCATTACCAAAACCAGTTTTATCAATGTTAAAAGGTTCAATTTCAATTGCATTCTTAAGATAAATCAAAATACAATGTTTCTTACCCTTTGCCCATTCAAACACTTCAGAATTAGTTTTAACAAAAGCAATATCCTTGCCATAAAGTCTAATAATCTCTTTTAACTGGGAATCAGAGTAATCTTCAAACTGCAAAACCTTTTTTACAACATCCTTCACAGTAACAGGACAGCCAGCATCCTTAAAATAAACAGTTTCATCTTCTTTGATTTTATTCCAAGGTGCAAACTTTGCCATGTATAAAATTAAATTCCAATTATATATAAACATTACCAATCCAAAGCCAAAAATCAGCAAAACAAAGCCGTCCACCCAAACAAACACCCTACTCTAATAAAAATAAACAAAACTAAATCCTATGCCCTCTCTGCTTATTAAACTCATACTTAATATCAGTAAACTTAGCCTTAGAAACTTCAGTGTTAGTTGTAATACCAGAAAAAGAAATAAACTCAGCAGAATTAGTCTCACTATCATAAACAGCAAAACTAGGCTCATTAGTTTTATAACCACTAATCTCTCCAGGATTCATTAACAAACAATCACCAACCATCTCTTTATGCTTCAAATGATTATGACCATAAAAAACAGCATCAAAATCACCAGACTTAGCCATAGACTTTCCAAGCATAGGATAATGAGACAAAAACAACTTCTTACCCCCAACCTCAATAGAATCAAAAACAGTAAAACCAACTTCTAAATTACTATCCTTTTCAAGAGAAAACTTAGTAATCAAACATTTATCACCATCATTGTTACCCCAAATACCAAAAACAGGAACTGGAGAGCTACACAACAGTTTAGCAATAGCAGCACCAGCAAAATCACCCAAGAACAAAACCTTTTCAACACCTAAAGTATTAATCTTTTCCATAGCTAACACTAAATTATGTGCATTATCATGTATATCTGCAATTATTGCTACTTTCATGATAAAAAAGAATTAAAAGAAGCTTATAAGATTTACCAATTATGTAAATTTTTCAATAACCATGGAAATATTCCAGAAAAACAAAGCAATCTTCTTAAACCAAAATTCAGATATCTTATAGAAAGGTTTATATATCGGACTTATATAACTATATATAATATGAAACAGGCCATACACAGCCCAACATTGGAGTCGATAATTATGGTAGAGAAGACAATAAAAAAGTATAGCCAGGAATGTGGGAAATACCAACTTTGGAAAAAACTACCAAAGAAAATGATGTACCAAACGTTCCAAATTATATTAGAATACCTTGAAGACTCTGGTAAAATTATAATTGATAATGGCTGTGTAATCTGGATATATAACCCTCAGAGAGTAAAGAAGCTCATTAAAGAGGGGTTAGTCATAGGATGAAAGATTTTGAAGTTGCATTTATCAATCAAAAACTCAAACAAGAATTTGAAGGGTTAGAATCAGGCAAATTTGAAGACAAGCAATTGTATGAATTTATAAAAAGAGCAATTAATGACCTAAAAATAAAACCTTCTTGTGGAATAAAGATACCAAAGAAGATCTGGCCAAAGAACTATATACAGAAATATCAAATTACAAACCTCTGGAAATATGATTTGCCAAATGGTTGGAGATTAGTTTACACAATAGAGAGTGATGAAATAACAATTCTTAGTATTCTCTTGGAGTGGTTTAGCCATAAAAACTATGAAAAAAGATTTAAGTATTAATCATCCAAAGCCATTCTTACGAAACAAAGCCGTCAAACTAACAACAACCCTACTCTTTCTTATTCAAATCATTCAAATCAAACTTTTCCAAAAACTTAGACTTCTTCTTAACATCAACATCAACAAACTCAGCCTGCTTCATGTTCAATGTATCCAACTCTTCAGAAACATTCTCCCAAGGGAAAATATCAAAGTATCCAAAATTCAAACCTAACTTTTCACACTGTTCTCTACTACACTCTTCACAATCATTCTGCAACTTACCATAAAAAGAAACTTTAGCATCCTTTACAACATCCTGATAATTATAATCCATATCAGATGCAGCATAAATAATCTCAGAGTTAGGAAACTGTTCCTTCAACCCTTTTGCAGCATAAGAAGCAGAAGTACCAAAACAATGATTACCTTCAACTAAGAGAAAAACCAGCTTAGCATCCTTATCAAACAAATCTTCATTAACTTTTTGAATCTGTCTCAGCTCAGCAAACTTACATTCAAAGAAATACTTATACTGAACAGGTGTAATCTTAAGAATTTTCAATCTGTAAGCCAAATAAGTCGCAGGAATGTTCCCCCCTCTCAAAAGTGGAACCACAGAATCAATTTTAACATTATTCTCTTTTACATACTTTTCAACTTTGTCACCAAGAATCTTTAACTCAGAATGAAAATAATCACACCAAGTCGGTTTCTTCAGCTTACCTTTGTAATCCATGAATACTGTAATCATCTAGATGTATATAAACATTATCTATTCAAACCTTTTCTTACGAAACAAAGTCGTCAAAGAAACAAAATAATCCTACATCAAATTCCTAATACATCCTGCAAAAAATCCAAGAAGACCTCCAGCCACTGCACCAACCAAACCAGCACTAGTATAACCCCAAACCACACCAAGAATTACAAAACTCAGATGTACCACTAAACCTAACATAATAAAAGAAAAGTAACCCAACTATAAATATCTTCCCAAAACATATAAAAACACCAAAAAAACAGAAATTAACATGAAAAAGGTATGGTTTGGAAGATGTATATTCATTTCTTGGTACTGTGATGTAGGAACTTGCAAATTCTGTTACAGAAGCACACAAAAAGCAAGAATAAAACATGCTAAAAACGCAAGAAGAAAGCTAGCATCACTAATCACAGAAGCAATCCTAGCAAAAAACTTAGGCTGGAGAATAGAATTTTTAACAGGTGGCTACAAAGCATACACACAAGAAGAACTAGTACAGATCACAAAAATAATTTCAGAGATTTATGGAGAAAAACTCTGGCTAAATCTAGGTGCATTATCACAAGAAGAAATAGAACAATTCAAACCTTACATAAAAGGTGTAGTAGCTTCAATTGAAACAATAGATAAGGATTTACATGACGAAATCTGTCCAAACAAATCAATACAACCTTACGAAGAAATGCTTCAAAATACAGACCTACAAAAGTCAATAACTATAGTAATAGGTTTGGGAGAAAAAAAAGAACATTTTGAACAACTAAAAGCTTTCATAACAAAACATAACCTAGACAGGATAACATTCTATGCATTAAAACCAGTGCCAGAAACACCATACAAGGAAGGACCAACAACAGAGTACTACACATGGTGGATAAAACAAACTAGGCAAGCATTCCCAGAATTACAAATCATTGCAGGAACAACAGCAAGAAGGGTAAACGAAGTAAAAGATATATTAAACGCAGGCGCAGATGCAATTACTAAGTTCCCAGCAACAAAAATGTTTAATTCAGATAAAGCAAAAACAATAGAAGAACAAATAAAACAAGCAAACTGCGAGTTCACAAGCACACTAACCAAATTGCCAAACATTAACTGGGATAAAGAGGTAGAAAAGCTAAACCTAAAACCAGAACTTGAAACAGAAACAAAAACAATTCTAAAAAGTTATATAAAGAAGATGTCAAAAACTATATAAACCAGAAATAAATTCTTCTTCCTTATGGTCAATGTAAGAAGAGCATTAGAAAATAGAGAGCTTGTTGTTAGCAGAGATGTGATTGTACCTTCAATAAGAGAAAAGGGTCAAACAACAAGGCTAGTAACAGTACCAAGTGATGAGTTAGAAGGTTTGAGAGTTGACCAAGCAACTGATCTAACAATCATGATTAAAGATGCAGACTGGAGGATAACAAGAAAACCTGATTCAACAGCATACCATTTCGTTAGACCATCTGGGAATTCATATGACCCAAGAGCAAGTGCAGAAACCTCAACACTAACTGCTCTCCAAAGATTCTACGATTTTTTGACATTAATTTAGACAATAACTTTAAATATTCTTTTCAACACCAAATACTAATGAAAAAGGTGATACTTTTATTTCTTTTACTACTAATTCCATTAGCTTCAGCAAACACAAACATCTCACAAGCAACAACTTCAGTAGAAGTTTCAGGTAACATAACAATAATACCAGACTCAGGTTACCAATTTAGTTACATCCAAGCCAACATTGGTTTCTATCCAAAAGAGTACACACATCAAGAACTAATCTCACAACAAGTTATAACAAGCCCAGCAGCAACTTCAACTGAAGACATGCAAATCAAGTGGGAAGATCAAGCAACAACTTACACCTACAACATCCAGTCAACAGTACATACACAAACAAATTTGGCAAAAGTTTACCAAGAACAAACATTCCCAATAACAAACACTGAACAAACAGAGTACACACTAGCAACAGAGTTCATTGACATTAATGATGACATAGAAGAAAAAGCACAAGAGTTAAGTGCAGGAGAAACAGACTTGTACAAAGTAGTATTCAAGCTTGCAGAATGGACAGAAGAAAATATTGAATACAATTTATCAACAATTGCAGCAGAAACAGTAGAACCAAGTTCCTGGGTTTTAGAAAACAAAAGAGGAGTTTGTGATGAATTAACAAATCTTTACATTTCATTCTGTAGATCTTTAGGAATTCCAGCAAGATTCATTTCAGGAATAGCTTACACTAACATTATCAATGACTTTGGTCCACATGGTTGGGCAGAAGTTTATATTGACGGACAATGGATACCAATGGACATTGCATATGGCCAGTTTGGTTGGGTAGATGCAACTCATATTAAGTTCAACGAACTAACAGATCCTAATCAAGCATCAGCTAACTTTGAATGGTCAGGTTTAAACTTTGCAATCGAACCAGGACAACTTAACATTGATGCAGAACTAACAAACACTGAATACAACCAAGAACAATACTTAAACATTGAACTCATTCCAACAAGAGTAGAGGTTGGTCCAAACTCTTATGTTCCAATAGAAATCCAACTAACAAACAACAATGATTATTATGTTCCAACAAAAGTTTATATCACAATAGCACCAGACTTAACAGAGGACAATGCAAAAAATATTCTATTAGAGCCTGGTCAAACATTATCTTTATTTTGGACAATAATTTTGCCAGATAATTTGGATCCTAACTTAATATATACAACAGTTGTTGAAGCACAAACAACATATGGTGCAACAGCACAAGCAGAAATTGACTATGCACAACATTTTATAGTATTAACAGAAACTGAAGCAGAAACTATTCTTGCAGAGCTAGATATACAAGAAGATTCAGACTACTTAAGCACCACAACAATAAACTGTGAAACAGACAAGGAAGTTTATTACAATGATGAAACAGCAATCATTACTTGTGAACTAGAAGGTGACACAGATGTTGAACTTTGTTTCAAAGGTGAATGCCAAACAGGAACAGAGTTCCAAGTAGAACTAGCAGAACAAACTTCACAAAGAACAGTAATCACAGCACAAAAAGATGGCAAAGCAACCTACTCATACTTTGACCTAACTATAATACAAACTCCAGAGTTTCAAATACATAGTGTAACTCCAACAGAGCTCTCATTCAAAGAAACAAAAAAGCTAATTTTTGATTATAGTGCAACAGGTGACATACATGACATCCATCTAGCTATTGAAGATTTTGGCCAGGTTGAACTAAATCCGCCAACAGAGCTAAAGCTTAATATGCAAGCAAAACCTTACTACAACAAACCAGTTGTTATTGGAGTAATATACAAAGATTCTTTAGGCAAAGAGTACTACTATAATACAGAAATAGCAGTCAATGTAACAGATGTTCCTATATTCTATAAAATCTTAGCTTTTTTTCAGAATCTATTTTAAAGTTCTATACCAATCATTGCAAAAGCCTTGATCAAAACCTATTTCATGGAGATAATTCCGAGCTTCTCCAGTAATAAGTGGACGAACTCTCACTCCTTGTTTGCTACCCCAATCAGAATAAACAGCAATTATTGGACAAAGGATAGATTTAAGCTCTGTGGCACAAATTCTTGGATCCCCACCTAATTTGGAAGGCTCAGCTTCATTAGCAAGCCTATCAACAGAAGCTCTTACGTCATTTCTAATTCTATTTTTAGTATTTACCATAATCAGCAAATAGAAAAATCAATCCTTTATAAACCTTCCCTTTATAAAGAAAATAGAGGGAAACCTTTATAAATGATCACTTTTGAAAAATCAACTATGTTTGAAAAAATATTAGCAGGAGATCCAGGAGAATTTTACTTTACAGAGGGATTTAGTGAAACAGGTCCAAAAGGCCATGTTGTAGCTGAAGATAGAGATCTAGTAGCTTTACTAGCAAGAGTTAGATCGGCAGAGGAGTTAAGGATTGGTCATATAACTCAAACTTATAGAGGTTTGAGCAATCACCAGGTTTCAAAGCAAGAATAGCAGTTGATGGTGGGAGCAAATATGGACATATCACTTAAACGGGAACACCTAGTGGTGTATCTTATGGTATAGTGGTTGGGCTTAGAACATTTGAAACACACACAAGATAATTTGTTTTCTTAGATTACTATGCAGTGGCAAAGTATGCACTGAGAAATAAGTGGTAAACCATAAAAAAGCTTATAAATCACTAAATTTAAACATTTCTCATCTAAATATAGAGGGGGAAGGGACAATGTCTACATGGTTAACAATACTAATAATTTTGGCAGCAATTGTATTAGCAATAGTTATTTACTTTGCTGTAAAACAAAGCCCAGAAAAGTTCTATAGAAAAGCTAAAAGGGCACACAAAAAAGCAGAAAAGATCTACAATACAGGAGATTACGATCTAGCTGACGAATACTATCAACAAGCTGAAGAGTTTAGAAAAACAGCAAGGGAGATGAGCTAAATGGAATGGTACGAAGAAATTGATTTTGATGAAAATCCTTTTGAAATAAGAACAAGGATGGTAGGCCAGGAAAACATTCTTGACGAAGCATACTATACAATTATGTCAGGCAACATTTTAGTTATTGAAGGTTCACAGGGAACAGGCAAAACAAAATTGTTGCAAGAAGTTGTAAAAAAATTTGGTGGAAAAGGAAGAATTGTTTATTTGAATGGAAAAAATATTGAAAAAGCACTTAATATTGAAGGTGTTGTAACAAAAAAGAATGGATTTTTTGGTGCTTTGTTCAAAAAAATGCCAAAGAACATGATTTTGCTTCTAGATGATGTTGAACACATCTCAGAGAGGAACTATGAAAGAATAAAATACTTATTCGACATGAATCATCTGAGAGCAGTTATCTTTGCAACAAAAGATGCAAACAAGTTAAACTTCACAGAAAGTTTAAACCAAAGGATCAGAAGAACAATGGATATAGAAACACTATCAGACTATGAAGCTGTTCAAGTGATAAGAGAAAAGCTAGGAAACAATTGTATGAATGATAGAGTTATCAAAGAAACATTCCATCAATCAGAAAAAAACATGAAAAAGTTCCTAGAAAACGCAGAAACTGTTTGTAAAGCATATGTTGATAACAAAGAACTTACAGAAAAAGATGTCCCAGACATTTTAAAGAAGGAGGGGAAGTAAATGAACAATAATTTATGGTTTCGAGAACTTGGATTTTTTAATAACCCATTCAGCATAAAACCTGCAGCATTTAATGACAAGATCATGGCAAATGAAGAGCTTGTTGACGAATTATCATATGGAATCCTGAACAAAGGTGTAATGATGATTGAAGCTGACTATGGTGAAGGAAAAAGTACAGTACTGAAAAGGTTACTTAACGACTTTGGTGGTAAAAAGCAAGTTATTTACTACAGTTGTAACAGAATGGGCAAAAGATTGAATGTTAAAAAGATGTTAAATGGCAGATATGGTTGGTTTGGCAAAATGTTTAACATGCAACCAAAAGATATGATTTTACTTTTAGACGAAGCACAAGAGTTAGGCAAGAAAGACTATGACAAAGTTAATAGTTACTTTGAAAATGGTCATTTCAAGTCAATAGTGCTTGTTGGATATGGTTTTGACACAAAAGAGATCCCTGACAAATTCAAAGGAAAGCTAAAAGAATACAAAATGAAACCTCTTTCAGAAGATGAAGCAGTTCAGTTCATTAAGAAAAGGGTTGGTGTTTTACCATTGCTTCCAGATGATGTTGTTAGAAAAGTGTACAAGCTTTCAAGTAACAATGTAAGAGAGTTGTTGAAAAACTGTGAGGAACTTTGCAAATACGCAGTGAACTATAGCGAAGAAAAGATCACTGACGATGTAATCAAAGAAGTTCTGAGTGCAGAATCTAAACCAAAACCAGTGGTAAAAAAGAAAAAAGTTGTAATCAAGAAGAAAGTAGTAAAGAAAGCACCAGCTTCAAAGAAGGCTCCAGAACCTAAGAAAGTCTACAACCCTGATGATAACAAGTATATGGGCGGTTCAACAGAAGACTTGCTAGCTAAAGACACTGACGAAATCTTCGATGATGACAAATATTTCTAAACAAAACCTTTATTTATTCTTATTTATTCTTATTCTCTTATGATTCCAAAGCATTTAAACAAAAACGAGATAATTGTGGTCCATGGTGGTTCAGACAAGACTAACAGAGCAGCACTGGACTCAAACAAGGTAGACATTCTCTTAGACCCGCATCTAGGCAACAGAAGGGACAAAATGCACCAAAGAAACTCTGGCCTAAACCAAGTTCTACTAAAGCTAGCAAAGAAAAACAATGTAGCTATTGGAATCTCGTTCAAAAACATTCTAAAGTCTAAAGCAGAAGATCTAGGTAGGATCATACAAAATATTAAACTCTGCAGAAAGTACAAGGTTAAGATAGTAATCTTAGAGTATGAAGGCAGAAATGAAGAAGATGTAAATTCTTTATTCAAAGTGCTCGGCATGACAGCCAAGGAAGTAAAAGACTCTGACAACTATGAGAAAGAAAAGTTAGACTTTAAGAAAAGGTATGTTCTGAAAGGAGTTAAGTTAGTGTCATAGCTGATATTTTTTCCTTAGCCACTCAGAGATATAGTTACCATATTTTTTTCGAACATTTGCAGGCATGTTCTTGAAAGCACCAATTGTACCTCTGCAATTTTTACAACCACATTTACACTGCATTTTCCAGTAACTATCTTCACACATTTCATAATCAAAAGTCAGTTCTTCACCATTAGAAATATCTTGCATAGCAACAATAACAAAATTGCCATTAAAACCACAATTTGGTTCACAAGAGTGTGCAAAATATCTCCCAATACCATCATAATCAACAAATTTATCTTCATCAATTTGTATAGCGTGATCTTTGGTATCTTTAGGAAGGTCACTTGCTTTTGTAGCACGATACATCTGTCCCTGTGACCAGTCAGCAATTATCTCTCCTTTTGCTATATTCTCTTTTGCAAAAAGAGACTTACCATACTTTTTAGTGATTTTAACTTCTACTTTTGTATTATCCATAAGAAAAGTATATTTTGGCAATTTAAAGCTTTTTTGTAGCAGAGCAAAGCAGTCATAACAAACCATCTCCCTAAAACTATTTAAACACAAAACAATACAAATTAATAATGGCAATAGTAGCAGGGTCTGATGAAGCTGGGAGAGGACCTGTAATCGGACCATTAGTAATTTGTGGAGTATCAATAGAAGAATCAGACATACCTAAACTGGTTGACATAGGAGTAAGAGACTCTAAATTTCTAACACCAAAAAAAAGAGAAGAACTCTTTCCAAAGATTAAACTGATCATAAAAGATTACATGCTAACAGTAGTTGAACCAAAAGAAATAGATGACGCAGTAGAATCAGACACTCTAAACCTAAACTGGTTAGAAGCAATCAAAACAGCAATAATCATTAACTACCTAAAACCTGAAAGTGCAATCATAGACTGCCCAAGCACTAACATACAAGCTTACACAGATTACATGAAAAACTTCTTAAAACAGGATACAAAACTTATACTAAAGCATAAAGCAGAATCTCATCCAGAAGTTGCAGCAGCATCAATTCTAGCAAAAGTTACAAGAGATAAAAAGATTGAAGAACTCAAAACCAAGTATGGAGATTTTGGCAGTGGATACCCAAGTGATAAAAAAACACAAGATTACTTAAAACAAAACTGGAAAAAGCATCCTGAATTGTTCAGAAAATCCTGGAAATCATACAAAAAGGTTGCAACACAAACAAAACTAGGAGAATTCAAATGAACTGGATATTTAAAATAATAATAGCTATCATCTTTGATGTAGCAGATTTCTTTGTAGGCAGGATTCCTGTTATAGGAACAGGATTTGACATTGCAGGAACAGCACTGGGGTTCTGGCTCTGGGGTGGTTTAGGATTAGCACAAGGCTTAGAAATAATCGATTTCACTGACCAGATCGATGCTTTCATTCCAACACTAACAATAATTGGCATAATTAGACTTTTCACAGATGGACATTAGAAAGTTTTATAAACACTAAATATCACGAATTCTATACTTCTTGTATACCAAGAAAAAAGTGACTTGAAACGCAGAGGGTATAAACCAATAAAAAAATGGAAAGAATATTAGTAGTAGAATATAATAAAGGCTGCGCTAGCGCAATTGCAGATTATCTTAGATTAAGTAGTCCAGATGTTGAAATAGCAGTTACAACAGCAACAGATTTTACAGCAGCCTCGAAAGCATTAGAATCAACTAGATTTGATCGAATTTTGGCAAGAGATTATATGGGTATAGGTTTAAGAGCAAGACATTTTAACCCTGATGCAGATATTTCATTGTACACAATAAATAATTTTGAAGAATACCCCTCAAACCCAAGAGAAATTGCAGAGAACATTGAAATAGGGGCATATAATCCTCCAAGAAAAGAAGTAGTTAAGGGTTGGGAAGGTGTTTTAAAGTTTGTACCTTTAGGAGGAAAATCTGGTTCACTAAGTGAAATATTACAACCTGCAGATCCAATAATAATGCCAGGCATAGAAGGAGAATTAAATACAAATCCAGTAACAGTAAAACATGACTTGCCAACAGGTGAATACCTTGCACTTGCGTAAAGTTTAATTAATAATAGATTTTTTTAAAATAAAATGGTAAGATATTTAATAATTGATTATGAAGCTTCAGCAGATATTTTAAGAGAACACCTTACAGATAGAGATGATGCAATGGTAGAGATTGGAAGAAATCATAAAGATGCTGTAACAAGGCTTGGCAGGGGTGGCTTTGCAAGAGTTTACCTGGCTCCTGAAGCTTGCTTAGGCACAAGAGCTAATAAGTCTGTTCCAAAACCAACTATTTATAGAATGAATCTTGAATCTGTTGTAGACAGAGCAGATTCAGATGAAGTCTTAGCAGCTTTTGATGATAGAATACCATATTCAGAATCACCCAAACCTAGGGATTTTAAACAACACTAGCATGCAAGATAACAACTTCTTCTAAAGGTCGGTCAGCATCACCAGTATCAACCAAAGCAATCTCATCAACAACATCCATCCCTTCTACAACAACACCAAACACAGGATGTGCATTATCTAAATAATTGTTATTAGCTAAGTTAATAAAAAACTGTGAAGAACCAGTGTTAGGTCCTCTGTTGGCCATTGCAATTGTACCTCTATCATTTGCATTATCAGAAGTAAATTCGTCTGCAATTGTTGGGATAGTAGAATCACCATAACCAGTGCCAGTTGGGTCACCACCCTGTATCATAAAATCAGGGATAACTCTGTGAAAAATAACACTATCATAAGTGCCATCTTCAACAAGACTTATAAAATTGCCAGTTGTAATAGGCATATCATCAGCTAACTCAATCACAATGTCACCCTTGCTAGTATCAAACTTGACTTGCACACCAGTTGTTTCTTCTACTGTTTCT
Source organism: Candidatus Woesearchaeota archaeon (assembly GCA_964343245.1). Taxonomy (GTDB): domain Archaea; phylum Nanobdellota; class Nanobdellia; order SCGC-AAA011-G17; family GW2011-AR17; genus JABHYY01. Next base: position 25,952 of record CAYFIU010000003.1, read on the forward strand.
AATACTTCCTCAGCTTCTTCCTGAAAAAGCTCTTCAGGTTCTTCTTCAACAATTTCTTCAGTTTCCATTTCTTCATCCTCTTCAGCTATCTCTTGCTCAACTTCAGTGCCAACAGGATAGTATATAATTCCAATTATCAAAATGATTGCAATTACCAGTATTATATATTTGCTTTCCATAGTAAAAAAAATGGGACGAGTGGGATTTGAACCCACGACATCTAGATCTTCAGTCTAGCGCTCTCCCAGGCTGAGCTACCGTTTAATGCTCTTTGAGACCCATCCGATACTCAGCTTAGTGTTAAGAAATCCCTGCCATTTTTAAATATTTCCATTTAGAACAGCCAGAATTTTATCCCTTTTATGACCCTCTTTAGGGAAGCCAATCTCCTCTATAAATTTAGAAATTTCTACCTTTCTCTTAATTTTAAGTCTAAGGGCAATAGTAATAATACCATCCTTTCTGAAAGAACGGCTACCAGTAAAAATACTGTTGCTAATTATGCCAAAGTGATTAAATAAACCATCTTTAAGTGAGTTGAAAAAGGCAAAACCATCTTGCATAATTCTTGTATCTTTGTGCATATTCATTTCAATAAATGGGGTCTTGCTATAATCCACAGTTCCTTCACAGCAAAATAATCTATAAACAAAAATACGAAAGAATTCTTTATCATTAAGAATCCAATCGGGGATTTTAAACGCTTTAAGTACTTTGGCTCCTGTTGGAGCTCCAGACAGATGAAGGATTAATGCAATTGGTTTGCAATTAACTCCATAATTAAATGTTTTGGAAAACTTATTAGTGGTACAGGGTCTAATTTTGCCCTTAACTCCAAAAAGGTCATAAACTACTTTGCCAAACCTTTGTAATTCTTTTTTTGATTTAGATGTATAATCGATTCTCCATTTGCCTTCACCCTGTACATGTCCATCAGCCATTAGATCGCCAACAAGGCTTGCTAGTTCAGTTGATCTTTCAATAGGAAATATTTTTTGGTACTTGTATAACATCCTCTGAAAAAAGTAGTCTGAGACATAATAATTTGCTAAATCTTCCTTTTCTAATAAAATTATTCCCATACATAAATCTAAGATTTAAACTTTTATAAGTGCTGCGCGTAAACGCCCTGTCACTCACTATAATAGCCTTTAAAGAATAGAAAAGCAAGCTCTATTTAACCAGTTTACCAGCCTTAGCAAACTTCAAACTCCCAGCCAACAAACCTCTAAGAACTTCTAACAACTCACTTTCAGTAACCCTGATCTGCATAGTAGAATCCCTGTCACGAATTGTCACACCATCATCAAAGTCAACAGTAACACAATATGGTACACCTTGCTCATCAGCACGCGCATACCTACGCCCAACAGAACCACCTTTGTCATAAGCACAAACAAACTCTTTCTTCAACTCAGAATAAACCTTCATTGCTTTATCACTAACTTTGTTCACCAAAGGAAACACACCAACTTTAACAGGAGCCAGCTTAGGATGCAACTTCAAAACAATATTGCCCCTTTTCTTATCATCATTGTAAGCTTCATACATAAAAACAAGGAAAGATCTATCAACACCAAGTGAAGGTTCAGCAATAACAACTGGAACAATTTTCTTCTTGGCAACATCATCAAAAAGTGTCAAATTCTTTTTAGAATGTTTAATATGCTGATCTAAATCAAAAGTTCCTCTATCAGCAATACCTTGGATTTCTTTGTAACCCCAAGGGAACTTGTACTCCAGATCCCAACAATCTTCAGAATAGTGTGCTTTCTCGTCAGGAGTGTGCTGTCTTAATCTAAAATTCTTAGCATCACAACCTAAGTTAATAAACCAGTTCATCTCAGTTGCCAACCAATAAGCATGCCACTCAGACTTGAAAACTTTTTTCTTCAAAGCATCACTCAACTTCATTAACTTTTCTTTCTGCTTTTTCTTTTGCATTGGAGCAGTCAACACCTGAAAAGAATCATTTTTAACTTCAACTAGATAAGGACATTTTTTATCATTTGGATTGATGAAATACTCCATCTCCATCTGCTCAAACTCTCTACAACGAAACAAAAAGTTCCGAGGAGAAATCTCATTTCTAAAAGCTTTACCAATCTGTGCAATACCAAAAGGTAACCTTAACCTTGCATTGTCAACAACAAGCTTAAAATTGTTAAATATCAACTGTGCAGTCTCAGGTCTAAGATAAGCTAAAGACTTTTTAGTTTTCACAGGACCAACATTAGTTTCAAACATTGTATGAAAAGCTACAGCATCACCAAGATAACCTTTACACTTAGTACACTTAATCTTTCCCAACTGTTTTTGAATCTCTTCCAAAGGTGCTCCTTCAACAGAAATATCCAAAACCTCTTCAATCAATTGATCAGCTCTAAATCGAACATTACACTTAGAACATGAAACCATAACATCAATAAAGTTTTCAACATGCCCAGAAGCAACCCAAGTTTTAGGATTAGTAATAATTGAACCATCAATTCCAGCAACATCATCCCTTTGCTGTACATGAAACTTCCACCAGTCTGATTTAATATTATTTTTTAGCTCAACACCTAAAGGCCCATAGTCAAAAAATCCATTTAACCCACCATAAATTTCACCAGAAGGATAAACAAAACCCTTTTTCTTACAAAATACAGCCATCTCTTCAATGTTAACCATCCTAATAAGAATAGGTTTAGTTTTTTTAAAGGTTTCTAAGTGCTGGCATTAAATGTGTTGAATGCTGGGTTTACTAAGGCAGTCACTCCGACACAAAACCCTTCAAATCTTCCAAATTAAGAATAACTTTACCAAACTCACCTTCATAAGCCAATCTTGGGCAAGCAGTGTTAACCCAGACCTCAATATCAGGGAAATTTTCCAAGCCAGAAACATTGTCACACATAAAATAGTAAACCTCTTTATCAGAAAAATCAAAATCCAAACCTTGCATACAATGCTGTAACTTTTTAGTTGAAATCAAAACACCAACTTTTGTAGAAGTTAAATACTTGGCATAAGCACCCATAACTCTCTTTTTAATTTTTTCAATATCTTTGCTATCTAATTCAGTAACAGTCTCAGTAATAGGATCTGCCATAAAGACTTTCTTACCTGTTTTCATGGCAACTTTGATAGGATGAAATTTGCCAGTACCAACATACAGAAAAGCATCAACATCTAAGTTCAAAGCATTTTCCACATTGCAACCTAAAACTTGTCCAGCAACAATCCAGTTATCTCTTTTTATCTTTTGCACTTGTTCAAGGTGCTGAACAGTGGTTATGACACCAAGTTTACCCTCGAAATCAACCTTGTCTAGCACAGCTGTGATATCTTTATCAATTTTTGCTGGGATGTATAGTGTTTTCATTGGTGAAAGGAACAAATCTCTCTATAAAAAGCTTTCCAGGGCTAGCCAAAAGGTTTAAATAGCTCTGATTTTTACATAAGGCTTAGCGAGGTAGGACAGTCAGGAGTGTCCGTCGGGCTCATAACCCGGAGGTCGTTGGAAGTAGCTTTCGTAAGGAGTTGCTGACGAATTCAAATCCAACCCTCGCTAGGGCCCCACCAAGTTTCAGTGGGGCATTTATTTTAAATTTTTAAAAAGAATCTTTTTTTATCTAGATTTCTAGCAATCCAATATTTGTAAGTTTGAATATGTTTTGGGTGTCTTAACTTCATGATATCAATAAACTTAAGTAACTCTTTATGTCCATTTATATCAAATCTATACCTAATTGTAAAACCCCTTCTTACTCTTGGGTCTTTTGATTTTGATCTATAATGTTTGGTCACTTTAAAACCTTTTTTCTTCAGTTCGTTATGTACCATAATAGTGAGTATTTCACTTTTTGAACAAAAACAAATAACAGGATAATAATATTTTTCTTTATATCTTTTCTTTAAACAAAAACCAAAATCTGTGTCTACTAAACCTTGAATAAAATGATGCTTCAAAACTGGATCCTGTTCAATGATTTTCGGGATGCAAAAATCTAATGGCTTCCTTCCAGAAGGCAAACCAATACATCCAGTGAGATAACTACTAATGGCTTTTGAACCAAAACTAAATCCATAAGTTCCACCAGACATATGTTTCATAGTAGGTTCAACATTGAAAAGTTTTTTCATCAACTTTCTAACATTAACATCATAAAACTCAATTTCATCTGCTGGATTCCCTCCACAGTTTATCACATATTTATGTTTTTTATCGCGATCACCAGCAATGTAACCATCACCAGCCATAACACCACAAAAGTAAGTAACTTTAGGAGTGATTTCGCAGGGCAATTTTATTTCTCTTTCAACATCATATTTACTTAATTTTATATCAGTAACTTCCATACCTTAACAGACGACAAAACACTTTAAAAGCTCTGCGTGCAAACGCCCTGTCACTCACTTGATACTGCAACATATATATCCAAGAACAACCTAGCAAATTTAACCACCAAGGCAAACAAAGCAGTCAACACTCTACAAAACCCTACAAATTACCCAAAACCTTATTAAATAATTAAAATATCAAATAACTTATGAAGGGGAGGTTAGTTCTATTAGTAATAATTTTATTTATCTTAAGCGCAAGCACTATCATAAGCAATGACACATATGTTGACCCTACAATCACTGAAAACCTTGGAGAGCAAGAAACTGTTTCAGTTGTAATTAAATACAATGAAGAGCCAGAAGAGCCAGGTATACTAGAAGCAATCTTTACTAACGAAATTGAACAAGAAAACATTCTAGAGGAATATTATTCAGCAAAAATTACACAAGATGAATTCGAAGAGCTTTTGGACGATCCAAATGTTGAATCTGTTGTAACTGACCAAATCGCATCAATCTTTCTTGCAGATTCAATCGGACAACAAAACATGACAACAGTTTATCCTAAACAACACAACTCAATAAACTTCACAGGAAAAGATCAAAGCATTTGTGTTATTGACACAGGTGTTAACTCAACTCACGAAAACCTTTTTCCAAGAGTTATAGCAGAAAAATGTTACTGCAGTGTAACTGACTTGGGAGCTGGTGGCTGTTGTTCGGACACTACAGCAGAAGACAGTGACGCAGAGGATGTGCACAGCCATGGAACACATGTTGCAGGAATCATAGCATCAAACCATTCAACTTACAGAGGGGTTGCATTTGAAGCAAACATTATAGCAGTTAGAGTAACCAATGCTTCAGGTAATGCAGAGTTTTCAGACATTGCACAAGGTATAACTTGGTGTACTAATAATGCAGCAACTTACAACATTTCAGTAATTTCAATCAGCCTTGGTGGGGGCTCTTACTCTTCACACTGTGACGCAATCTTTGCACCAACAGGTTTAACAGCAGCAATTAATAGTGCTTATAGTGCAAATGTATCAGTTGTTGTTGCAACAGGGAATGCTTATTCAACAACTAACATTGGTTCGCCAGCTTGCGTTGAAAACGCTATTGCAGTATCCTCAGCAAACAAAACTGATGATGTACCAAGCTATGCAGACAGAAACTCCATCACTGACATGGTAGCAGTTGGGGGAGAACCAGGAGCAACAATAACCTCTTTGAGCTGGTCTGGTGGAACATCTGGCAAGTATGGCACTTCAATGGCAGCACCACATGTCTCAGGCGCAGTTGCAATTTTACAACAGTACAAACAAGATGTTGAAGGAAGACAACTAACAGGAGACGAAGTTAACAATACCATCACAACAAATGGTACAAACATTGCTGACGAAGGTTCAGGCTTAAACTTCACAAGGTTAGACCTATTAACCTCTTTCTTTGCAATAGATCGCTTAGCACCAGCAATTGTCAACCCTAACACCACAACTACTGTTCATTATTTTTACAACAACATCACTTTCATTGTCAACACAACAGATATAAATTTACAAACTGTTCTCTTAGAAGGCAATTGGTCAGGCTCTTTGGAAAATGTTACTCTAACAAACACTGTTGAAGACCAATACAACTATACTCTGGATTCAGGGAACTTTTCTAATGGGGATGTTTTTTCCTGGAGAGTAAATGTTTTAGATGCAAACAACAACCTTAACACTTCTAGTTTTGCAACAATAAACATTCTTGGTGGTCCAAGCACAACCATTAATGCTCCAGCTAATGTAACCCTGACTAACAATGCAACAGTAGATTTTAACTTTACAGTCACTGATGAAAAAGATTCTAGCTTAAACTGTTCACTTTACTTAGATGGTACATTAAACCAGACAAACAGTTCTACACTAAACAACACAGCAACCCTTTTTACAAGCACATTATCAGAAGGTGAGCACAGTTGGTTTATTTGGTGCAATGATTCAGATGGGATTATAACTAACTCTAGTGCAAGGATAGTAACTATTGATACAATCGCTCCTCAATTCTCTGCTGAAAATTTCACTGCAGTAATAGAGCTAGGAAACAACTGGACATACTTAATTAATGTTACTGATACTAATCTTGACTATGTAAACTTTTCTTACAATGCAGAGAATTCTACCCTTACAAACAACTCTGATAACTTTACAACAACATTCCAGACCTTCATCAATAGCACAAACAGTTTTGTAGTTTATGCTTATGACTTAGCAGGCAATTCAAACTCAACCTCAAACTCATTTATTGCAAATGATTCTGTTTTGGGTCCGAGAATATTAAATCCTGTCTATAGCACAACAGTTGCAAACAACTCAAACTTAACAGTTAGTGCATACCTAATTAATGCTTTTGGGATATCACCTGCTTACACAACTTTCAATAACACAAACTATGATATGACAAATAACACTGCTTACAATTTTACAACAAACTTTACAGTTTTAGGCTGTGGAGATTCTAATTTTACAATTTATGGTAATGATACACAAGCTTCAACCACAAGAACACTAAACTTTACAATTAACATGTGTTGTGGTAACTTAGTTTGCGAAACAGGAGAATCATGCTCTTCATGTACAGGTGATTGTGGCGCATGTGACACAACAACATCAACAAGTGGTGGTGGGGGCGGTGGAGGTGGTGGTGGTTCTAGTGACGAATCCACTTCAAGAACATTGTTAGTAGATTCAGCTTCACCAGATGAACCAATAGAATTCAGCATTTCTAGCACAGTTATCCCAATTGGCAAGATTGAAATCGCAGTAGAAACAACTGTTACTAACATTGAAGTTACAGCACAAGTTTTAGATGCAAAACCAGCTTCAATTGTAAACCCTCAAGGTGAAGTTTACAAATATCTCTCACTTTCAACAACAAATCTTGATGAAGAGTATATTAGTGAGGCAGAGATAACATTCCATGTGCCAACCTCACAAATCTCAAACAAAGATAATGTAATCCTGCAAAGATACAACCAAGGTTGGGAACAGTTACCAACAGATTATGTTAAACTATACCAGAATGAATATTATTACAAATCAACAACAGAAGGATTTTCTTATTTTGTAATCACAGAAATAACAGAAGAAGAAGTTGAAGAGGAGATTACTGGTGAAGCAACAGAGCCAGTTATTGCAGAGGGTGAGGCTGAATATGCTCCAGATACAGTTGGTGGACAAAACCTTATGTTCATGCAACCTTTTATAATAAGTCTAATAATCATAGTAGTATTAGCAGTTATTGTTATTGCACTAATAGTGAGGAGGAAAAGAAAATCGAAAGCATAGGTGGCCAAGCAGTAATTGAAGGTGTAATGTTCAAATCTAAAGACAAAATTGCAGTTGCAGTTAGAAAACCTAATGGCAAAATTAAAGTTAAGACAGATAAGTACAAATCATTAACAGAAAAGTTTCCATTATGCTTACCTTTTATCAGAGGAATCATTGTTTTGATTGAAACTCTTATACTTGGGATAAAAACTTTAAACTATTCTACTAATGAAAACCTTGGTGATAAAAAAGAAGAACAATTGAGTGGAGTTGCATTATTCTTTAGTTTATTACTCTCTATAGTTTTAGCAATTTTCTTGTTTAAGTTTTTGCCTCTTTTGGGTGCACAGCTTTTGCCTATTGAAAACAATTACTTGTTTAATTTAGTTGAAGGTGTGATAAAGATAGGAATCCTTGTTGGTTACATTTGGTTAATCTCATTAATGCCTGATGTTAAAACACTTTATCAGTACCATGGTGCAGAGCACAAAGTTATTAATGCTTACGAGAACAATGATTTGAAAAATGCAAAGAAGTACACCACTCTGCACCCTCGGTGTGGAACAAGCTTTATCATATTTGTAGTTTTCATAAGTATCTTAGTTTACATTTTGATACCAATGGACTTCTCTTTCTGGGTAAAGTTAGGTTTAAGATTATTATTCTTGCCAGTGATTGCAGGAATTGCGTATGAACTAATAAAACTTTCAGGCAGGTTTACAAAGAATCCCTTATTGAAGTTAATAGTTTATCCAGGTTTGTTATTGCAAAGGATCACTACAAAAGAGCCAACTGAAAAACAGCTTGAAGTTTCAATGAAAGCTTTCAAGGCAGTACAGTAGTTTTTATAAACCCCTTCTATATAGAAATAAAAATGCAAGAAAAAATCATTGAACTTGTAAAAGATAAGAGGGTAAAACTTTGCTGTCACTGGGATGCAGATGGGGTAACTTCAGGGGCTTTGATCTACCATCTAATAAAATCACACGCAAAAGGGATTTCAACACTATCTAAAGGTATGGAATTCGAAGTAAAGCCAGAAGATGTTGGCGATGCAGAAGTTGTCATATGCGCAGATATACCCCCTTCAAAAGCAATTCTTAGCAAGCAAGTGATTTACATTGACCACCACCCTTCAGAAATTTCAGAACAATGCACACTAGCAGTCCATGACGACAAATCACAATCTTGTTCAATACTAATTTATGATAAAATCTTGCAAGATAAAACAAACCCTTACAACATTTTTCTAACACTGTTAGGCTTCTTTGGAGATGCAGGGAAAAAGGAGAACATTCCAACAACACTAAAAGTGAATGCAATGAACTTTTGTCCAGAACTTATGGAAAAAAACAAAAGCTACTACAGTGAAGGCTATTATCTAACAGTTGAAAAGTATGTTTCAGCAATGAACACAGGAAAAAGAATGAATTGGTCAGGCGACATTCCACTAGAACTACTAAAATGCATTGACCATTATGGCCCATTCATTGAAAACTTTCATCCTCTAGCACAAACAATACAAACTTACAAAGCACACTTAAGAAATTTATACTCCCAAGAGGTTGATATTAAAAATTTCAACAAGCTTGATATTATTTACATAGAATCAGAAAAAAATATTCAGGGTGTTTTAGCTGCAAGGCACATTAAAAACAAACCACTTCTAGTTATTAACAAATATAAAGACAAGATCATTGGTAGTATGCGAGTACCAGACAACCTAGACTTTGACACAGGAAAATTCCTAGACACTTTTAATGATAAATTTGATTCTTTCTTAGGCGGTG
>CAYFIU010000004.1:0-23482 GCA_964343245.1 Candidatus Woesearchaeota archaeon
GAACACCTTTTTCCAAGTGATCATGCACATCAAGAACAACTGGATACAGTTTTTCATCATCACCAGAAAGACTAGGATTCGCAAACTCAAGAGTATCACCATAGTTCAAACTAACTTCAAAAGAATCTAGCCATTCACCATCAATTTCAGCAACATTAATTTTCACATTTGCTGAATCAGCATATGTACTTGTAAAATTAACTACAAAAGCATTATTTGCTTCCTGAGGCAATTGTAAAGTTATTGACTTGTCCATTGCCTCAACAACATAAGCATAAACTACCTCACCCCCTTCAAGAATATTCAACCACACATCCTCACCACCTGGGATATAAACATGATATTGGTCACCTTTCTTCTTGTATGATACTTGTGCCCCTTCAGGCAAAAATAATTCATACAACCCATCTAACCTAATTTTATTTTTATCTTCATTCACAGCATTAGGTTCTGTTGAACTGCTAGCAATAAAATAAATATCTTCATCATCAAACCTCACATTAAGCACTTCATCCTTAACATAAAATTCAAACTCGTTTTTATCATCATCTTTTCTATAAACATTGAACGCATCCCAATACTCAAAATCAGCTTCCTCAACACCTTCATCTCCAGCAACCTTTCCAGCACCACTCATAAAAGCTAACTGCATAGCTTCTCTGTTAAACTCAACTGTTGCCCATTTCTCATCAATACCCTCCCCGAAAGTAACTTTAGCACCTTCATGGTCAAGATAAGTAAAAACAAGTCCATTTATCAGATGAAGTGAATTACTTGCCACATCCAAAAAAGTTAACTCTAAAGGATCATCTTTTTTTAATTTAGTCTCAAAATAAACCTCACCATCAAACTTATATGGCACCTTTGTTAAATAATTACTCCCGCCTTCATAATCCCTGTCAGAAACATAAAACAGAGTACAACCTCCATAGCTACCAATGCCACTTGTAATAACACTTTTAGGAGAATAAGGCTCATAAATATTGATCCCTTCAACTTCATTTAAGTTAAGGTTTATAACATCTGAACAAACAAGCTGTGCACTATCATAAACAACACTATCTCCCCGATCAGCCTCACCACTAACAAAACTAAGGCAAACCAATACAAGAACCAAGATTAAAAACAACTTCTTCATTCAAACTCCTCCTCAACCTCTTCAGTAATATTCAAACCAGGGAAATACTCAGCAAACATAAAAGTAAAGTTTTCTACACCTTCAAAAGAAGTATCATCCTTCAAAATATAAACTATAGTATCATTGTTAAAAGGAGCCAACTGTATATCAACCAATCCTTGATCCAAAAGGAAATCAAAATCAACATACTCAGCAGTTGCATCATAAGTTGCAATATTTTCAGCAACATCCCTCATCCAACCCAAGTTAGCATTAACAACAGTTTCATAAGGTTCATTCATATCATAAGAAGTCACTTCATCAGCATAAGCAGTGATAGGATACTCCATTACAAACTCAACACTGTTATTATTTACAACAACCTCAGTTTCCATATCACCAGCTTCAAACTCAAACTCACTAAACATATCCAAGTCCAAACAATAACCCATCAAAGAATCATAATAAGAACCAAGCTCAACAGCCATTGTTCTACTACTAATTACATTCAAAGTTCCATTATCAAGATAATATGGTATGTAAACAGCATCGCTAAAAACAAAAGCTGAAACACCATCAAAAGAAGAATAACCACCTTGCAAAGCAAGAACAGTCACAGCATTATAAGCAGACTCATCAACACACTCTTGGACATGATCAACAACCTCTTGCACTTCAGAAGGATAACTTAAACCAGCAGAAATACCCACAACAGAAAACAATTCATCACTAAAATAGATTCCAAGACCTATTAAAAGAACTATAACAATTCCTAATATAATAAATAATGTAACCTGACCCCTCTTTTTCATTAAATAAATACATAGGATAAATATTTATAAATTTATCCTTTTTTGCCTATACTTACCAATAAACTCTTCAAACTTCAAACCTCTCTTTACCAACCCATCATATGAAACAAGAAAACTCTCACCCTTACTCTTTCTAATTTTTTCAACAGGTAAGAACATCCAACCCCTATTATCAAACCTAATCCCCACCCATGCCTCAGCACCAAACCCTTTTGCAAACAATTTAAGTTGCATCAACTCAGAATAATCAAAATATCTTTTATCACCTTTCACAGATTTACACTCAATAGCAACCTTTCTCTCACCATTACTTGCTAACAAATCAGGCGCAGGTTTTGGCGTAGACCCAGACCCAGCAACTCTCACACAAGGCCCAAAATTATCCCAGAGGAGTTTGAAAAGTTCTCTTTCTGCCCTTGTCCCTTTAAGTTTACTCAGAAGGCATCACCCCTACACACTGTCCATTATCACAAACACAACTTCCACCACAATCCAAAGTATCAGGTTGACAATCTAAAGTACATGCAGTTAAACCACATTCAGGCTCAATTGCAGTACAACTTGTAGCATGACAACAAGAATCTTTAAAACAATCATCATCAGAGGAACATTCAGAGCCAGGACTACAAGAACTTAACAATACTAAACATAGAACTAAAACTAAGTACCTCATACAAATTACAAAGTTACCAAACTATAAAAAATTATCTAAATAAATATAAAAAGAAAAAAAGAGATTTAAAGATCTCTGGTTTGAACAGTACTTCTTTTATTTGCTTTTGCTCTTTCACAAGCTTTTTTGATTAAAGCAACAACTTCGCCATTTAATCCTTCAGCAAAGTCTCCAGCAACATTCATACCTTCTGCTAATTCTTTAATTTTACTTCTTACTACTACCATATCTGCCATATTATCTACCTCCCATATCAGTTAATGACTTCAGAAATAAGAAAAGTAGGGGATTTATAAAGTTTTCCAAGACTCAATTTTTGTAAACTACTACCCAATAGAGACTTTTTCCCATCCTAACTTCCCTCTCTTCAACAAATTCTAATGTACAAAGTTCCTTTAAGATCTCTAACTTCTTTGTTATAAAAACAGCTTTACCACTTAACACTTCCTGCAAACTCCTAAAGAATTCTTTATACATATTTCTTATTTTTTTCTCAGGAACTGTCTTCGATGGAAAAGGAATCACAGTTGCAATATGAGTAATTTCATCTTTGTTAAACTTTGTATCAAGCCACTCAACATCATACCTTGCAAACTTTATCTTTTGCTCTGCCAACTTAGAATTAATCTCTGCACTTCTAACATTATGAAACAATGAATCATAACCAACAATCTTACCTTGCTTAAAGTTTGCAGCTTCAATACAAACAACACCATCTTTACAAAAAGGGTCTAAAAAAATACCTTCGCCCTTCCAACCAGAAAGCCTAACTAAAGAGTAAGCAACACAAGCATTAATTGACCTATTATGAATTTTTATTCGATAATCTCGCTTTGATAGCAGTTTAGGTGTCAAATCTAAACCTAACATATAATCATCATCGAGAACATCAACAAAAATGATATTATCAGGACTTTTATAATCCACATTATACCCTTGCTCTACTAACTGCTTACCAACAATCCTCTCAACATCCTGTGAATTAAAATCATGCTCACCTTTCCTGTGACAAGAAACTCTAACAGAACCTTCAAACTTAACTTTACCAATTTTAATATCATCAACCTTACCTCGGCCCCACAACTCATAAACCTTGATAACACTTTGTACCTTTTTTATATCAATCTTATTACAGACAACTCTACCAGGAAGAACTTTCTCTCCCTTAATTTCTTTGATAGCAACATCTTCAAGACCATCAGGCACAATTGCAACATATTTCATAGAATTAAGGCTAAAATCACTCTATTTAAGCTTTTTCCTAAACACCCAAAACTTATTCCAAAGAAAAGTGTTAATACCTACAATAAGAATTGCAATAGTCTGAGCAAACAAGTACCACAAACCAAACACTTCAACAAGCAAAGTAAGTATTGCAAGGTTAAAAACCAAACTCATCAAACTCACTACAAAATATTTAGAATACTGTGTTTTATAGTCAACACATTTGTCACAAAAGGTCCACCTCTTGTTCCAAAGAAAATTATTGCTAATTGCTATTATATAAGCAAAAAAAGCACTTAGGAGATAATGTGCACCAACCAACTCCACCAAAGCAAATACCACAGAAATGTTAATTATGTATCCTGAAACACCTACTGAAAAATGTTTAACAATCTGATGCAATGGAAAAAGATCTTCTAGTTTTTTCATAAAACATGCAAAAGAGAGTTATCTTAAAAACCTTTCTATGGAAATTCTGTATGCCCAATCCAAAGAGGCAGAACAATGAAATGATGAATTGCATCTGAGAGAAATAACATCCAATACAACATAGTAAATATCAAGCCTTAAAGGTTTAAATATATTTCTTAAGAATGGAGTATAGAACAGAAGCATCCTCTGAATTAGTAAGATCATGCTTTTCTTTTGAAATGAAAATCCCTTTCTCTTGCTCTAAACCAAATGAATCATGTGAACCAAGATGGAAATCCTCAAAACTAACCATTTTATCGCCCTTAATATCACCAACAACACAAAGATCACCAAAATGTTCCATGTCAACAAACTTTCTAATAGATTTCAACAACATTTTCTCACCACCATACTTATCTAAAACTTTTTTGTGTTTACTTAATACCTGAAACCCTTTTTCATCTTTCCCTAACACAACACCAACCCCATCATGATTAACCAATTTATCAATCAAACCAGGATAGTGCTTTTCTACATCTTCAAGATTCAACCTTCCTTCATGTTCATTAAAGTAAACATGCGCAAGAGAAGAACTATTGTGAACTGAAACTTTTTTTACTTTGTGCTTTTTCTTAACTTTAAACAATTGTAAAAGAAAACTATTAACAGCTTTCAGAGGAATAGAAAGATTTTCATGCATATACTTCAACTTATATGCAATGTAATCCCAATCTTTATCTCGGATAGATCTTCTATGCTCTTTAACATTTGTGATAAACTCAGACAAAGATTGATTATACAATTTATCAAAAGGAACCGATGGAACAATGTCATGATCAGAGTAAATATAAAAATCATAACCTTCTTTTTTTGCAGTTTTGTACAACCACTTCAACTTTTTATCAATCTCTTTCAAAACAAGTTTAGCACTCTTACTTTTTGGTCCTCGATAATGCGAAACCCAATCATACCCATGAAAGTTAACAGCAATTCTTGGCACTTTTCTTTTCATTTCCAAAATTGCAGCCTCTGTTAACACCTCTCGAGTAAAAGAATTAATACCCAACCTAAAAAAAGGGAAAAAAGGATAGAAAAAAGAAAAATTAACAAACTCACCTTTCTTCTTTTTAAGTAAATCATAAACATTTTCATAGACCTCAACAAAAAACTCATTAACAGCATAATAACCAACCCTAAAAAATGAAAAAGGGTTAACAGCAAGCACACTCAACACATCTCTCACATTAGTAATCCTCGACTTAGCATGCATCCCTGGAAAAGTAAACAAAGTTCTCTTTGCACCCCCTGCAAAAATGTTACCCAAGGAGCTTCCATTTACTAAAATACCTTTGCCCCTCTCTTGTAATTTTTTTTCAACATGGAAAGCACCCAATGGACTTCCAGCAACAATTCTTTTTTTATAATTTTTATCAAAATACCTAAATCCTGGAATCATATCATTCACACCATAAAAAACACTAGCTTGAACATAAGGTGTAGTTGTAGGCACACCAACATTATAACTTGTAACATTATAGCGCTTCAAAAGTTGTGATAGAAAAGGCATATACTTAGTATCACGAACCTTTTTCAAAGAATTAAAACCAAAAGCATCAACCATAATCAAGATAAACTTCTTATCACTATCCTGAACTCTCTCTAACCTTAATTTCTCTCTCAGAAACTCAGTTTTTCTATCCACAAAACCAATTATCAAATATAGCTTTATAAGAACATCGGCTTTGTAGAATTCTTTTTTATTTGACTCTAACAAGAGTTTTCTACCTTGACCACTTTAAGTGATCTTTTGGGCGTAAGCCATTGCCCTGCCTAGAAGGTCTTGCCCTCTAGCCCTGTTTAAGATATTTCTTGCTCCATTTAGATCTGCATTGTATTGTAGACCGCAATGTTTGCATGAAAATGAACCTTGATTTTTTCTTTTTCCTATTGTTCCACACTTGTGACACATTTTGCTTGTGTTGTATTCTTTAACTTTAAAAACTTGTAACCCTTCCTGTTCTGCTTTGTATCGAATCATTTGTGTCAATTTGTAAAAAGGCATAGTTGATACTAACCTTCTCATCATCTTTCCCTTAGCAGATTTTCTTATGCCTTTCAGGTCTCCTACTACAATTATTGATTTTGTTTTCTTTGCCCACGCAATGATTGCATTACTAACCTGATGTAATTTCTGGTTAATTATTCTTTTTTCTTTTCCTCCAATTGCTTTTATTTTCTTTAGCAACTTTTTTCTGCCTAAGCATCGCCTTAACCAAGCAAAATGTCGTCGCAAACCCCTTATATCTCGACCAAGAAAAGCAACCTTGCCCAAACTGTCACAGACAGTTGCAATGTTTCTTTCTCCTAAATCAATAGCCAGAATATTTTGAGGTTTTATTTGGAATATAGGAACATCAAAAATCAATCTTAATTCATAATTGTTTTTGTGATTCTTAATTAATAAACTATCTTTTAGATATTTAAAGTTAGGTAAGTTTTTATGAGGTTTGATTGGTAACCAAACACCAACACCTTTTCTTTTTCGCACACTAATTTTTATCCAATGTGGAGTAAGTTTAGTATTTTTATTTCTATATCTGACTCGTCTTGAAGGCATGATTAAAGGATAGGTTTTATATTTGATTTTTTTCTTATCATAAAAATAACCCTTGGCTCGCTTATACTGAGATAAGATATCCTTATCTACACCAAACTGCATCCACCATTGAAAACCATAGAATTCGTGATCTAAATCTCGTCGTTTAGAGGTAGTTAAATCCAAAATTCCACATTTTATACAATGAATTACCATATTTATTATAAACACAAATTAAGTTTATAAATGCTGCGCGCACCCATGTCACTGTCACTCAATTGATACTACAACACATATATTAGAGAACAACTAAACATCAAAAAGAATTAAATTACAAATACCATAGATTCTGAAAGAATCGACAAGTAAAAACATCGATACTTTTAAATACAAAAGGAAAAGAACCTTTTTGCATGCCAGTTTCAGTTATCATCCCTGCACACAATGAAGAAACTGTAATAGAAAGAACTCTTTTATCTTTACCACAAAATGTTCAGAAGATTGTAGTGTGTAACGCTTGCACTGACAACACAGCAAATATTGCAAAAAAGTATGCAAAAGTTGTAGAAGTACAAAAGAAAAGTGTATCCTATGCAAGGAATATTGGAGTACAACATGCCAAACATGACAAACTCGTTTTCTTAGATGCAGACACAACAGTTGACAACTATCTAATACCAATGATCATTAACACCAATGCAGAGATTGGAACTTGTGGAGTCAAACCAAACAACCACTACCCTATTGACAGACTAATGATGATAATCAAAACAAACATACATTGGATGGGCTTCTGCAGTGGCTTAATCTTTTGCACAAAAGAAATGTACCACAAAGTAGGTGGATTCGATGAAAGCATGGTTATCCATGAAGATGGCAAGTTCCTAAGATCTGCAAAAAAAATGGGCAAGTTCAAAATTCTTAACTCTTATGTTTACAATGACATGCGAAGGTTCAGAAAAAAAGGCTACTTAAAGATATTCTATTACTGGGTTAAAGAAACTTTATTCTTCTCAGGCAAAGATTATGAGACCATAAGATAACAATCTTAATAAATTAATACTCCAAGGTTCATCTTATGATTCTAGGAAAGATCACAGGACGAGTAACAACAACAAATTTTCAGTTCAAAGTAGAAGGCAATGCAAGAAAGTTTGAATATGTACAAATCATGCACCAAGACTTTGGCTTTGTTCTTGCACAAATCACAGAAATCACAAAAGATTCAGAAAAAACAATAGCACAATGTTCAATAATAGGTTACAGAAACGAAGAAGGGAAATTAAAACACTTAAACTACCCTCTTGAACCAGGGACAGAAGTTTTAATTGCAGAAGATTCACTAATCTCAACAGTTCTAGGTTTGGAAGGAAAACAAAACAATGCCTACGCAGGGATTTTAGAAGGCAGAGAAAAATTAAAAGTCTACTTAGACCTAAACAACATCCTTACTAAACATGTTAATGTTTTAGCAAAATCAGGTTCAGGAAAATCATACAATGTTGGTGTTTTACTCGAAGAATTACTAGACAGAAAAGTCCCAATTGTAATTCTAGACCCTCATGGTGAATACTCAACACTAAAATCACCAAACCCAAAAGATAAAGATCGAATGCCACTCTTTGAAATCGAACCAAAAGGTTACTTAGAACAGATTCAAGAGTTTGGAGTTGAAGGCAACACTAAACCACCACAACTAAATTCAAAAAACCTAACATCAGGAGAATTGATAAAACTTTTACCAGCAAAAATCTCAACAACACAGCAAGGAATACTTTATTCTGCGCTAAAAGATTTAGGAGGGAGGATAGATTTCAATGACTTAATCTTTGCTTTAGAAACAGCAGAAGACAATGCAGCAAAATACACACTAATTAACATCCTAGAATATCTTAAAACACTCAAATTATTTTCAGAAAATCCAACACTACCTGGCGAACTAGTAAAACCAAACCAAGCAAGCATCATAAACTTAAAAGGAGTTGCACCAGAAATCCAAGAAATCATTGCATACAAAATTATAAATGACCTTTTTACTGAGAGAAAAAAGGGCAACATTCCACCATTCTTCTTAGTTGTTGAAGAAGCACACAACTTTGTCCCAGAAAGAAACTTTGGCGAAGCTAAATCATCAGCAATACTTAGACAAGTTGCAGCAGAAGGCAGAAAGTTCGGACTAGGACTTTGTATAGTTTCACAAAGACCTTCAAGAGTAGACAAGTCAGTTCTATCTCAAGCATCAACACAGATTATTCTAAAAGTTACAAACCCCCATGACATAAAAGCAATCTCAAACTCAGTTGAAGGCATAACTTATGACACTGAAAAAGAGATACAAAACCTTTCAATTGGCACAGCTTTAGTCACTGGTGTCGTCGATACACCCCTTTTTGTAGAAATACGGCCAAGAAAATCAAAACATGGTGGTGAAGCAGTAAATGTTTTTGCACAAGAAGAAGAAGAAAAAGACTTTGAAGAACACCAAGAAGAGTTCACTGGAGATGTAATTCCAGCAATCCAACAAAAAACTTCTGTAGAAGATTACAAAATAATCAATGACAAAGAGCCACAAGTGCACCTTGTGCCAGCAATCATACTAAACTGCGAACAAAACAATGAAGAGTTTAATTTATTAATAGAACTAGTGAGCTTAAGAGTAATAACTGACATTGAAAAACTTCAAGGAAAGTCTTTGCTAAACTTAAAAGTGCAGAACATCTCTTCGCAACAACAGAGAATTCTTGACACCGCAATAAGAATGCAAAGTTTCAAACCAGCAGACTTGTTTGGCAAATCAGGATTACAGTTTGCAGAACTTTTAGATGCTTTGAAAAACCTTGAAGCAAAAGGTTACATCGTCAGAGATGGAGCAGATTTCAAACTAACAGAATCAATCGCATTCCTTGCAGAACTAAACAAAGAAAGAACCTATGAAAACATAGAATACATAAAAACACCAGGAAAACAACTAGAACCAAAGTATCCAGTTGAAGTAATAAAAGAATTTATTTCCAAGTTCGCAGACATAAAAAATATAAAAGACTGTTTTATTATTACTTATCTATGAAGCCAAAAGCTCCAGATAACCTTCTTTATCCAAAGCACCAACAAAGTAATCACAATCAAAGATAAATGTAGGCGTGTACATAACAGAAATTCCAAGATTATTCATTGCATCTGTTCCTTCAGTTGTACTAATATCCAAAACCACACAATTTGTACCAGATTCTGTACAAGCTTCTTCAAAAACAGGTTTAGTTTCAACACAGTGAGAACAATAAGCAGAACCTATCATAACATACTGTCCCTCTAAAGCATTTTCAGAACAAAAAGTCTCAGAAAAACTACCAGCCTCAGAAATCAAACCTTCATCAGCAGGCTGTCCACACGCTGTCAAAGCCAACAAAATCAAAAACAATGCAAACAATTTCCATTTCATAAACAAATACAAACATAGCAAAGTTATAAATCTTTCTCCCACTTAGGATAAACACCACGAGCCATAAACACTTTAGTCTCACCAACACAAACACCCTTTTCCTCCCTTTTCATATCATCAGTGTTCATCCTAGCCTTACCAATACAAACCAACTCACCTTTCAAACTCATCACAGCAACAATGTTACCTCGCTTAATCTTAGTCTCAAACTGAACAACCCCAGGCAAAGACAACTGCGCACCATGAGCTAAAGAATCAACAGCACTATCATGCACCCAAACCTTTCCTAAATGAGAAACAGCAACCTCAAAAGGCAACACACACTTTCTGATCCAATCTTCATTACCATCTTGCCACTCATCATAAGCATCTTTCAAATCATGCAAAGAAACCATCTGCTCATAATTGAAAGGTCCAGCCTTAGTACGAACAAGCTCTTGCATATGCGCACCAACACCAACCTTTTGACCAAAATCATGACAAAACTTTCGAACATAAGTCCCAGCCTGACAACCCATCTTAAACAAAACATCCTTACCATCAACTTCCAAAACCTCAAGATAATAAATATTCCTTTTCCTCAACTGTCTTTTCACAGCAGATTTAATAGGTGGCAACTGTTCAATCTCACCAACAAACTTCTCCATTTCAGACCTAACCTTTTTCTCATCAACCTCACCATGCAAATGCATAACACAAACATACTCTTTACCTGCATTCAACAACACCTGCACAATCCTAGTAACTTTACTCAAAGCTATCGGCAAAACTCCAGTTACATTAGGATCAAGAGTCCCAGAATGCCCAGCCTTATTAACATGAAGAATCTTCTTAACATAATCAGAAACCTGGTGAGATGTAGGCCCTTGCAACTTATTCAAAACAACAATACCATGATCAATCAAATCTTCAACTTTCCTATCTTCAGGCTTGCAACCATACTCTTTTGAAGACTCTGCCTTCTCTTTCACAACAACTTCTCTCTCAACATTTTCAAAGGGTAACTTTACCATAGAAAGCTAAACAAATTAAGCCTTTATAAGAATTATCTTTTAGGATTAGGCCCAAACACAACATAAGCAATAGATGCAGCCATTAAAACAACATCATAAGCAGGATCAGGTCCAGGCAAGTCAATCCAATACTGATGCGCAGTTTGAAATTCAGTCCCAAAAGCACCAACAATATCAACAAGACCAACAGACCAAACACTAGCAGCAACAACCTTACCAAGAGTCCATCCCCACTCAGTTTCAATCCTTCTCTCTACCATAAAAACTTCAACAAAACAACTCCTATTTAAGCATTCCTTCTAAGGTAAGGCCTTCCAAACATGTAGACAGCAGATGCAACTAACACAGCAAGCTCAACAAAATAATCCCCACCAGTTAAATTAGGAGCACCAGCTAATTCATGCATTGTCCTATAACTTTCAGAAGGAATGGCAGGCATAATATCAAGAACTGTAACTATTGCTGCAACATTAACAACATCTGTTAAACATCCACTTCTTCTTTCACAAATATCAGAATTACTTCTTGATTGGCTCACTTTTTTCAGCCCGAATAACTTTTTGCTCTTGCTTAACTTCTTTATCCTCTTTTTTAGCTTCAGCAACCTTTTTCTTAGCCTGTTCCAAAGGTTTTTCTTTCTCTACTTTTTCAGCTTCTTTCTTCTCTTCAACCTTTTTAACAGTTTCAACCACTTGCTTGTCAGCTTTTTTAGCACCAATCTTTTTCTTTTCAATAACTTTCTTATCACCAGACAACTTATCTTCTAACTTGCCAGCAATACCAGTAGCTTTCTTAACTTCAACTTTAGGCTTAAGCTCTTCTAAAGAATGCCCAACCAACTCAACCATCACAAACTCAACATCTTTATCCTTATAAACATCAGCAACAACTTCAACTTTATGCGGAGGATTTCTATTTCCATTCTGCCATATGTACATGTTCAGATTTCTACCCAACTTAACCTCTTCATACTTCATATGTTTTTGCAGATACTCCCTTATAGCTTTAACAGCTTTCTTAGTCCTAGCATAAATAGGAGCTTTCTGATACTCTTTTCTCAAAGGGATAATATATTTTCTCTCTGCCATCTTTAAACCTTAGTCTTAGTTCTTTTCCAGAATCTTTTAACAAAAGTATGCCTTCCAGGATGCACTCTTCGGCCTTTACCATATATCTTTGGCACAGTCCAAAAAGGAGCCCATCTAGTTTGCCTACCTTTTTTTGCTAATCTTAACTTTTTTGCTAAATGTATAAACCTTGTCATTTTTTAACCTCTTTTCTTTGGACCAACTTATCCATAAAACTTTTACCTTTAGGTGTTAAAATTCTTCCTTTATGTCCATCCTTATCCACCTGTACAACTAACTCTTCAGCTTCTAATTGCTGTAACATAGTTCTAATAATTTTACCAGAAGCAAGTTTAAACCTACCTGGCTTAACACCTCTATTCTTTTTACAACCATAATATTTTCTTAAAGTAGAAACACCAACAGGCCCTCTCATGTAAATCTTTCTAAGAATTGAACCAGCCCTAGTGTACCACCAGTCTGCTTTATCTGGCAACCTTTCCTTACAAACCCCAGTTTTCACATACTGCGACCACTCAGGAGCCTTCATTTTAGTTTTTTTAAGTTCATTTGCAGCTTTCTCAATGATCACTGCAGCTTCGTTATCATAAATACCTACCATAATGTATCCTAGAAAATCTAGGCCTTTTATATAGTTTTTGGTTTGGATTTAGCTGCTTTTCCTGTAAACTTTGTCTCTGTGCTCAAATCTTAATAAATAAATTTTATTATCTTTAAATGAATAAAGTAGTCTATAAGGTGGAACATAAATTTTCCTTGACCCTCCTTTGTAAAACAAAAATTCTCCTATTGCAGGATTTTGAAGGATCTTTCCAATCTGTTTAAACAATCTTTGACGAGTTTTACTATCCTTTATTTTAGCAACCTCCTTCTTAAACCTCTTTGATTCTATTAGTTCCATCATTCATTAGCCCATTTCTCCATCTTCTTTAGATACTCTTCTGCAGTGTAGCTTTTATACTCACCTCTTTTAATCTCTTCCATGGCTTCATCAGCGAGTTTTAGATCCACCATATCTTCATACATTCTCTCTAGAGTTTTAGCTTTCATTTTTTTCATCTGTTGCAAAATTATTTTATCACCAGTGCTTACGACTACAAACTTCTCACCTTTTTTAATATGAAGTTGTTCTCTAAATTCTTGAGGGATCACTATTTGACCCCTTTCTCCCATTTTAGATATTGCCATTTCCATTGTAGTATGATTAGTAGGAGTAATCATATTTAAGCTTTTCTCCATAAGTTAATCTAATTAAGAAGCCCTTATAATAACATAATACAATTTTTTGGAAATTTTCCAGGATTTATGCAAATTTTTCAGAAATCCAACCAAAATGCACCATCCCCTCAATAACACCAGAAGAATAGTTCCCATTCAACCCATATTTGCCTTTTGCCACATAAACATGCCTATTATTAGCCTTGACTTGTTTAATAACATCCTTTGCAGCATTTTTAACAATCACCCCATTATACATATAAGATAACAAAGAGATATCATTCCCACTATCACCTGAATATAACACATCTTGAAACTTAACTTTACACTTTTTTCTAACAAAACTTAAAGCACATAACTTTCCTGCACACCTAGGCAAAATATCAACAAACCCAACCTCCCTATCAATATCTTCAGAGCAAACAATCTGGATTGAACCTTTGTACCAATTTAGAATCTTTCTTATTTTTTTAACAAGTTTTTCTCCACATTCAGGATTGTTAACATAATAACTCAATTTGAATTCATTCTGGTTTTCTTTTTCTTGCAAACACATACCTCTTATACCTTTTAACTTAGCTTGAAAAGATTTAATGTTCCATCTTTTTGTATTTTTTCTTAAATGGTCTGTCCAAGCTTGCAGTTCTTCGTACTGATTCCTTTGCTTGCTAAGAATAACAGTACCAACCTCAGTAATAATAAAGTCAGCATCAGGGATTTTATACTTTTTTCTAGCTTTTTTAACTTGTTCATAATTTCTTCCTGTAACATAAGCAAGAACAAATTTTTTTGACAACCTGCTAAACAAAGGCAAAGTTCCATCATACTTAGCCCCACTATTTGGAAGCAGAGTTTTATCCAAATCAGTGGCCAAAAGTTTCATGTAAATTTAGTTAGTAGAGATAACTTATATGTTTTACTCAAGAAATTAATTCTTTTAAGGTTTAATGTTAAAGATAATTAGGATTCTATTTTTTTCTTACTGCATATCTTTTCTGTAGGGGCAATGATGCATCAGGCACCACAAATATTTTCCAAATTTCTATATAGTGATCAGGTAAACAGGTTTTTGTTCCAATCACTGCTACTTCAAGAGGTTCCCTTGCTCGTAAATGTGCAATTGCAAGGTGATGGCCTCCCCTATTTTCTAACTCCTCTTCAACTTCATCATTATGTAAAACATATGTAATATCATCCAATTTAAGTACATTTACTGGAGGCAATCTATTTCCTCCATTTATTGCTCTTACTAGCGCATAAATAACCAGATCACTTTTTACCCTCTCCCCCCCATATAATCTCACTCTATCTAAATCTAAAAATTCTGTCATAATAAAAAGGATATTACAACATATAAAAAAATATCCTCACTTAAATTCAACTTTCTTAACATCCAACACACCAACACAAGAACTTTCCATAACTTTAGAAAACTCTTTCAACACCAACTTTTTAGAAAAAATAGGACCATCAACCATCAGACTTTCGAACTCGCCACCCTCTCCAGAAATATTAAACCCAATCTTCTTATCCAACTCAACTAATTTATCAACATCATCCAACCCAATCTCTCGACCTAACCAACTCTCATCCAACCCTTCAGCACTAACTTTAGACAACACAAATTTAAATCCAGCATTAATAATCTCTCTCATCTCTGTCTCCTGATTAATGTGCCACAAAGGAACAAACATTTTCAAACCCAATTCATCAGCAACCTTATCAACCCTTTCCCTCTGATAATTAGAAAACAAAGCCCCACAAACAACACCCTCAATTTTATACTTTTCTTTAGCTAATCTCAAAGCTTCCTTAAGATCCTCAAGCTCTTTTTCTTTTTCACCATCAGTCTTATGAATCAACACAGGAATATCCAAAACCCCTGATTGCAACTTAACCAGATCAACAGCAGGAGTATGGAACATAAAAGAATCAGGGTTAGAACTTTTCAAAGTAACCATGCAACCAATTTCATAGTTCTGCTTCATCATAACATACATTGCATACAACCCATCCTTCCCAGAACTAACCAAAGCACCCAACCGAACATTATGTCCTGGATAAAACTCTCGAACATAAGCAGAAATTCGATCAAAACCTTTTCGCTTAGATAACTTCTTCAAAGCCTTGTGAAAATTAGAACCATACTGTGCAGCCCTTTTCTTCCTAAAAGCAAATTCAGGAGACAAACCCATACCAACAGCAACCTCACGCAAAACCATCTTGCTGCCCTTTTCATTTAGCTTTAACTTTTCAGGAATTTTCAGACTGTACTCAACTAGTTTCTTATCTAAAAAAGGCAGTCTAAGTTCTAACTGATTATACATAGTGATAACATCATCCCTATACATATCCCTTTCATACATTTTTAGCAAACCAGAAATACACTCCTCGTTAACATTACGAGCACCCTTATGCCTCTCATACCCAGCAAATATTTCCTCAGAACCTAAACCAGAAAAGATCACTTTACATCCATCCTTAGAAGCCTCTTCACAAGCCTTGTAAAAAGTCAAAGCAACACCAACTTTAACAACATTAGAATCTTCAATCAAAGGAACAATTTTCTCTAAATAACTTTCAACATCATCCAACTTGATCTTAACAACCTTCAAATCCAAACCTAACTCTTTAGCAATCTTTTGAGAATAAACCAAGTCCTCAGGCTCTTTAAAATCAGGATCATCCAACACAGCAGTGTAACAAGTAAAGTCATAACCTAACTTTTTCAAACTAAAAGCAATCAAAGTACTATCAATACCACCAGAAAACAAAATCCCAAACTTTCTATTAGGCACTCTTTTTTTTAGAGCAGACAAAAACAACTTTTCCACCTGAGAACCATCAACTTCAGGTTTGATATCAAAGAAATCTCTCTTCAAAAAATTAACCTTATTCTCTTTCACATCATAAACTAAAATATCCCTAGGATTCAACTCATTCGCATCAACTCTATCCAAAGCTTTTTTCTCAGAAGCAAAACTAAACCCATCAACATGCGAGTACCAAACAGGTTTAACACCGATTATATCTCGAGCAACATACAATTTTTCATTTTTCAAATAAGCACAAGCATAAACACCATCCAACTCTTTCAACACATCTTCAATTTCCATGCTTTCTAACATCTTAAACAAAACTTCAGAATCATTTTTAGCACCAAGTTTAAACTTTTCATTCAACTCTTCCCAATTATATATCTCACAATTAGAAACCAGAACACCTTTGCCAACAATTGGCTGTTTTACAAACCCAACAATTGAATGCAAACAATGACCTAAACAGAAATTATCACCTTCATAAACATCCTTCCCATCCCTACCTCGATTCTTCAGAATATCTAAACCTTCCTCAACCTGTTCTTTACTGTTTTCTCCGAAAATTCCAATTATCCCACACATAACTAAAAGGAATTTTGATACTTTTAAAAGCCTTTCTCCAATGTATATTTTAGAGTAGACCAATGTTTAAATAAAAAACAAACAATAAAACTGACATGGCTGAAATAATTCTTGCAGGATATAATGTTGATAGTACAACCCTAGAACAAGCAACACAAGGAGCAATAGACCCAGATCTTTTAACCCCAGAACCTTTAACTGCAGCTTATGCAAGAATTAGTAGACTCAGGAAACCAGTTGGCGAATTAAGGGAAATAGCAAGAGAAGAAGTTGCAAAAGCAAGACGATCCAATCAGAGAATAGTTTTTGAGATGGGTCATGCTGCAGTTGCAGAACATGCTGTTTTTAATTTTGACATAATTGGAGCTTCAAGACTAGCAATTGAATTCATAGAGAAGTTTAGACTTGGTTGTGGTTATACTGAAAAATCCCAAAGATACATCGAACTAGATGGCGATTATGTCATGCCTCAAGAGCTAAAACCATGGGAAGGTGAGTTCAGAGAATTAGTAGAAAAACAAAACAGAATGTATCAAAGAATCTTTAAAGCTGTAAGAGATCAAAAACTAAGAGAATTAAATCATGAGCCGACAAGGAATGAAAGAAGATTAATAGAAGGAATTGCAAAAGAAGATGCAAGGTATGTTACTTGCTTAGCAACAGAAGGCCAGTTAGGAGCAACATATAATGCCAGAACATTAGAGAATTTAATAAGACAATCATTATTCCACCCATTACAAGAAGTAAAAGAAATTGGTAGAACTCTCTACAAAGAAGCAGATAGAGTAGCACCCTCCTTAGTTATATACGCAGACCCAGATGAATACTTAAAAACAAGAGGAAGAAATTTAGACCTTGATATCCTAGCACATGGAGAAAAAGATTTAGTGACTGCAACAGAAGCATTATTAGGAGAAGTTTCAGCACCAAACCCAAGAGAGAAGTTAGAAGAAGTAACAAGAATAGATGCAAGAAGCACAACAGAATTGGTTCTAGCATCACTAATAACAAGAGGAAGCAAAGGACGATTGGGTTTAGTAGAAGCCATGGATGTAGTTCAAAGATCTCAAGTACCACAACAAGTGAGATTTCTACAAGGAACTTTGAGACATCAAAGTTCACACCATTCAATGCCAAGGGAATATGAATTACAACAAAGCTCTTTTACATGGGAGGTTATATTATCAGCAGCATGCTTTGGCCAAGTAAAAAGACATAGAATTATGAGTTTAACAACTGTACCATATGATCCAAACTTAGGAATAACAGTACCAGAAACAGTAAAACAAGTAGGACTTAAAAGTGAGATGCAGGATATCTGTGATGCTTCTGCAGAGTTATTTTACACAATTGCAGAACAAGAACCAGATGCAGCAGTATACGCATTAACAAATGCACATAGAAGGAGAGCAATAATCAGTGCAAATCCAAGAGAGCTACATCACATAGCAGGATTAAGAATGGATGCACATGCTCAATGGGACATTAGAGCCATAGCAACTGAGATGATAAGACAAGCAAAAGAAATCGAACCATTAATATTTGCACTTGCAACAGGGAAACATGAATTCCCTGAAAGGCATAGAGATTTTCTTGGTGAAACAGCCTAAACAAAAGCTAAAGCAGCATAAGTAACAAAATTCTTATCACTATGCATAATTTCAGAAGAGCTATAATAATTCAAAACCTCAACTTTCTGCACATCTAAAACATTCAACATTTCAACACCAAGAGCAATAGCATTTTTCCCACAAATAGTAATTCCACCTCGTTCAACAAATTTATAAAATCCATCTCCATCCAAATTCAAAATATAACTTATTGCTTTTTTATCTTGCTCAGCAACACTCTGTTTAATACTATACTTGAAAGGAACATAATTAAAATCTTCACCAAAGTGCGTAAAGTCAGAAGAGATTATTACACAAACATCTTTGCCTTTAAACTCCTTAGCAATTTCTTGACACATATCCAAATTAGGAACTATCAAAGGCAAAATTTTCAAATCTTGCAACCTATCCATGCAAGCATGCTGTAAAAATGGCAACTGCACTTCTAAAGAATGTTCCTTAATATCATCAACAGCCTCGACCAAACCCTTTTCAATCAACTCTTGTGCTAACTCTCTGTCAACCTGTGCAACACCAAAAACAGTCTCAAAATTATCAATCACAGTTGTAACTTCATCAAAGTTTTTATAATGATCAACACAAAGTATAACATAAGTTTTAGCAAACTTGGCCTCAGCCAACACTTTATAACCCCAAGCAGCACAAGAACCAGAAAAGGTATAACCACCATGAGGAACCAAAACCCCACGAACAACTTTATCAGTTCTTTTCATAGGTAAGCTGCCAGGACCCAAACTACCCTCATAACAAACTTCAATCTGTTTCTTTAACTCCTCAAACTCAGTTTCATAAAATTTTCCAGCAAAAAAAGGTCTAATCATTCCCAAATATTTAGTAAAAATGATTTAAAAGAATTATTGTAAAGAATCTATCTACTTCTTACACCTCTAAAAACTACATTTCTAACAAATTTTAAAAAATAAAGAGCATCAGTTCTCCTAGGGTCAACGTTATATTGATCTAAATATTCTCTCTCTTGTTCTATTTTACTATCTAAACCATCCTGCCTGTCAAAAGCATAACCAACACCAACCAACCCAGGTTGATAGTCCAGTACCCTCGTCCACTCATCTCCCAAAAGATATTCCAATTCCTCTTGCTTAGCAGCCCTTATACCAATTAGTTTTAAATCTCCTTTTATGAGATTAACCAATTGAGGAAGTTCATCAATCCAATATTTTCGTAGCACTCTCCCTAAAGGGGTAATTCTAGGGTCATTCACTAATTTGCCAGTTCCGTCTCTTCCATTAGAACTTACAACTTCAGCCCAACGACTATCTGCACCAGGCACCATAGTTCTAAATTTATAAATACTAAATGGTCTTCCACCTTTACCTAAAACTATTCTAACATAAAACAGATTTTCTAACATTTAAAAAGAAAAAAAACATTTGATTATAAACTTTCCCCAACAACCTTGCTAACTTTATCCATATCAATCTTACCCTCACTCTGCACATAAACAACTTCAGGATCAGATAACTTGTTTCCAATCTTAGAAACTAGTATAACATTAACTCTCTTCAACCCAGCTTTCTTAACAAGAGCACGAGCCATATCATGCGCAAGAACCTGATAAGTTCGACCAGGGTGAGAATCCCACTTACCAGAAGCAGCTTCAATCGACATAACTTGCTGAGGAGTAATCAAACCATTATACCGATTTCCTCTACCACACTGTCCATCATCACCATTCTCACAAGAAAAACCACTAACAGTTAAATAAATATCATTAACACTTTCATTTTTATCAAGAGCATTCAATTCAACCAAAACATTAAACCTTTCCCATAAATCTTTCTTAATTTTTTGTTTTAATTTAATATAACTTTCCATAGTTTTAACATATTTAGAAACAAAAGCAATCGCAACAATCATTTTAATCTTTTCACCCATCCTAATACCTAAAACTTTTGTATCAGGTCCAACACCCAAAAACTTTCTTCTAAACCTATCTGAATTCATATGATTAGAAACTTTCAAAACCTTTTCCTCTAACACAGTGAAAGGAAAATGCGCAGCACCAACAGAACTATCATTTGCAAAACCACCAACACCAGTCAAATTTGCAGCCCCACCCTTAATCTCAGTCTCAATTTCATAAGATTTGAACTCTTTAAACTGTCTCAAATACCCCTTTACAGCATCTTTTACAATCTTTTCAACAGGAACAGCAATATTTCCAACCTTTGTAACAGCTCTTCCAGCAATAATAACTTTCACTGGCTCTTCAATCAACCCTCCTCCAAACTCCACATTAGCTTTTCCAGCCACAATCAAAGCTTTATCCAGATTATGATGCAAACTTTTACGAAAATTCTTCAAATAGTACTTATTTAAAGCCTGAGAGGCCTTCTCACACAAGGCATCACAAAGAGTGTCAGGATGCCCAATTCCATTACATTCAACAACCTCAACAAAACCACTAGATTTAGGCAATGCCTCGATTTTAAGCTTCATAAGCATATACCAAGCAAAAATATATAAAAACCTTTGGATTTACCAAGATTGCAACCACTCTCGAGTTAAGACAACCGAAAAGTTTATATAGGAGTGACATCTACTAAATTAGTATCACCTCTTTTTCCCCAGGAAGATATCATTCGTGGTATCTTCCCAGGGTTTATAACACATAATGTACATTCTATAGAATTATTATACACAGAAATCTTCTTTTAGAGAACAATATCAAAAGAAAAAATTAATTTTTATTAACAACAGAATAACCACATTTTCCACAAGTCTTTCGATCTTTATGAACAGCTAAGAAAATACCAGGACCACACTTTGGACAAACTGCTTTTCTCTCTACAGCACCATCCTTCACTGTATACTTTTCAAACTTTTTACTTGGATTTTTGTTCTTTGCTTTCTTTTTTGCCATCTTCTTTTGCCTCTACTGGTTTTTCTTCTTTTTTAGGAGTATCTGCTTTAGAATCATCCTTCTCTTCAACTTTAGGAGCCTCTTCCTTCTTCTCTTCAACAGGTTTCTCTTCCACTTTAGGAGCTTCAACAGGTTTCTCTTCAGCTTTCTTCTCTTCTTTAGGCTCTTCATAAGCTTTCAACTTTTTCTCACTCAACATTTCACGCTTTTTCAGAGTTTCAAAATCTTTGTAAATATGAACAATAACTTTTGCTCTAGGCAAACCATACCTTTGGTAAACATGCCTAATAGCAACTAACTTCTTATCAACTTTAAGTTGTTTACCTAAAGCTTCTCTCAAAGCAGTCCTACCTGGTGTTGCACCTACAAAATCAACCATACAATTCACTCTCTTTCTTTTTAAAAGAGGTGTTTCTTTTTGTTTTAGAATTTCGATCTTCATCTTACTTTAATTGCATACTCTCCCTTAACTTTAATATCAACCGCCTTTGCAATCTCAGAAGCATTAGCATCAGTTATAATCAACCGACCTTTCCAAGATTCAGAAAAATTACTATTATGACAGATAGGACATTCCCCACCATCTACAAATATTCTACATTTCTTACATGCTTTTTTCATTTTGTAAAAATCTCCTGATTTTTATAATTGAAAATGTTTCTCATTTTCATTTTTTACCCTTCTTCTTTTCTTTTTTCAAATCATCCTCAACCCACTTCAAACTTCCTAACCTATGCTGCCTCATTGTCAAGCCAATTTTAGGGTTTGAAATGTCTTTGAATGAAACACTAACAACTCTAGCTCTACAACTTTCACCACCTTTCAAAGTTCGACCCTTTTCTTTACCAGTCAAAACATTACTCTTGGAAAAGCTAACATAATCGTCCATTGTTTGTGAAACATGAATCATACCATCCATTGGCCCAATATTAATAAAAGCACCAAAATCTGTGATATCACTAATTCTTCCTAAGCAAACCTCAAGCAACTCAGGCCTAAATGTTAAAACACTAAATGTTGTATCATAGTAAGCAGCACCATCACCAGGGATAATAACTCCTTCCTTAACACTCTCAACGTCAACAACACCAATAACAACACCTAAATCTTTTGAGATAAAACCATCAAACATTTTTACAAGAGCATTCTTAACAGCGGTCCTTGTATCCTCTGCAAACAGAGTAGGATCCACTCGGATATGCCCTTTCACTTGTAATTCATAAAACATCTTTATTCAACCGCAACA
The DNA here is from genome assembly GCA_964343245.1 of Candidatus Woesearchaeota archaeon. Classification (GTDB taxonomy): domain Archaea; phylum Nanobdellota; class Nanobdellia; order SCGC-AAA011-G17; family GW2011-AR17; genus JABHYY01. The sequence goes on from CAYFIU010000004.1 coordinate 22,754, forward strand.
TATTTTTTTTGTTTAATTGTAAGTATTTTTTTACACCTTGACTTCAGTTCCTTATCATTTGTTGCAATGATATAACCATCCAACCCAGCCAAAATATCATCAACATGCTCTCCTGGAACATCAAGGATTTTAACCTCTTTATCTTTAATTTTAGCATCTAAGAGATTTAAAGCAAACTTTATTGCCTCTCTCTTCTTTGAAAATCCTGTTTTGTTTATAAGCTTTTCCAATTCATTTATACTCTGTTTTAGGACAAAAAGCTCATAATTAAAATCAACAGCCTTCCTAATCTCATCAAATATATCTAACTTTAACTCATAAACTGACATCAAAAAGTTTGTATCTAATACTATTTTTTCCATTATTTTATAAAGCATTTCTCTTGCTTTAAAAGCCTTTCTAAAAACGAATTCACTAAAAACCTACACTACAAGGAGGAGGCCCCTACCTCTCGAATTTGGCCATTTCAAGAGCAGAAAGCTTTATAAATTCACAATCTCTAAATTCATTATATGAATGACTATAAAGCAGAAAATATCCAAGTTCTAAAAGGTCTTGAAGCAGTAAGAAAAAGAGCACCTATGTATATAGGAGATGTTAGTGTAAGAGGTTTGCATCATCTAATTGAAGAAGTAGTTGCAAACTCTATTGATGAAGCATTAGCAGGACACTGTTCTGAAATAAAAGTTATCATTAACACTGATGGTTCAATCACAATTATAGACAATG
>CAYFIU010000005.1:0-21897 GCA_964343245.1 Candidatus Woesearchaeota archaeon
ATAAAAGTTACAAGGAGAACCAACACAAGAATCTCCTTCAGGACAAGTCCCTTGTAACAAATCAACCATTTTTTTTGAATTAGTAGCATGCCTATGATGAGTATCTTGATCAAAACAACTATCACCAGTACCAATGGTTGCATCATTAAAAGCAGTAACCCCATCCTTCATCCTAATATCAAAACCACTAGTATCTTTTTTACCTAAAATATTATAATCCATACCACAATCTCCTCTTGAAGAACAATAATCCGCAGCAATCAAGGAAAACTCTCTCCTCAAACAAAGCGAATTTACATACAACTCCAACCCATTCCACCCAGTTGCTGCAGTTTCAATATCCCCATAAACAACCTCACAGCCCATTGTAGCAAAATCACAACTGTTATTACCAGCTAAAGGAACAGTTGACACACCACCACCACCAACAGGTTCTTCATAAACATCCAAATAAATATTATTTTCATTGGTTCCCATATGATAATCAACATTATAATAATCCCCAAAATTGTTAGGCACACATTCACCCTCAAACCTCATCTGCTCAGGATCATAGCTATTAACACAAATTTCTTCTCTTGACTGACTACAAGTTTCTAAACTTTCAACACCATTAACACATTTCCCAAGATAATGTTGACTTCCAGGCCGATCACTAAAACTACCAACAGGACTTTCATAAACACACCAAGTTTCTAAGTTCGCCCTATCATCACCCAATTTTACAGTTACATCTTTCCAAACACCATCAGTATCAACATAATAAGTTTCATAAGAATTAAAATTTTCAAACACAGTTCCAGAAGGAAAACTAAAAGTTGAATCACAATTTCCACTAATACAATCACCAAACTCAGGAGAACATACTAGATCACTTGGACAAGTTTTAACATACTCACCACCATTCCCACAACTGTCTTGCACATAAAGTTCATTTGTTACATAATCACAATAATACTCTTCCTCACCAGCCTCACATTCACAATAAGTCAAAGCCTCTAAACTTTCAGTCTCTAAATAATCAGAAACATCAGAACAAATCTGGCCAGAATAAAAGCCATAACCAGTTGAAGTGTCAATCCCTTCTTCACCACACATTTCAGCACTATCATACTTACAAATTTCATCCTCCATAACACAACAACCAACTTCATCAGAACCTACATACGAAGCACACTCTGCAATATCACTACTAGCAAAGAACTCAGGCTCAATTGAATAAGGAGAATACTCATACATACACTCTGCATAACTAATTAAATCATACTCAGTTCCCATTATACAACAACCAACAGTACAATCTTCAACACTTCCACAAGAACCAGAATAAAAAGTTCCACCATCAAAAGTACAAGCACTTTCAGTACCATTAATACCACAAGAACCATCACCTTCAACACAACATCCAACTTCACAAACAGCAAAATTCTCACAAGGCTCACCTAAATGGAAACCAACTTCACACCCACTCTCAATCATCTCAGGAACACAAAAAGCATCACTAAAAGTTTCTTCGCAACAACCAGTATCCAACCCACTAACAAAACTAATACAAAACAAACTAACCAAAACAAAAATCAATCCTCTTTTCATTAAAAGAATTCATGTTTCATTTATTTAAATAAGTTCCTACTTAACAAAGAAATTATATAACAAAACAAACAAATACCCCATTAAGAACCAGAATACCAAAGCTTCTAAACCACCTAAAACCAAACCCAACCAAGTACTAAGATCAAAAATATAAAATGGATTTGTAACTTCAACAACAGCCAACAACCCTTCTTTCAACTTTCCATCCAAAACAAAAGCAAGCTTACCAAGCAAACCAATCACCAAAGTAGAGATAGAACAAACTATTGCACAACTATAACCAAAAGCTTTTGCATCCAATTTCATACAAAAACAAAAGAAGAAAAAATATATAAAACTTCCCAACTTAAGAAAAGGCATGAAGAAGTGGTTACACAAGTTAGAATTAGCAGTAGATTGGATGATTCCATGGTTAATTCTAATACTTTTAATAATCATAATCCTAGAACTTTTCTTTCATGATATTGCAGACACATACCACCTTTATATTGAAATCGCCGACTACACAGTAATCACATTTTTCATAGCAGATTTATATTTTAAGTACAGAAGAATGAAAAATATTAAAAGATTTTTAAAAAGTTCATGGTTGGACATCCTCGCAGTATTTCCGTTCTTCTTAGTTTTCAGATTTGTTGAAAGATTCATAATATTAATAGAGCTTTCACAAGATTACAAACACTTTCAAATGCTCTTTCATGAAGGATTAGAACTAGAAAAATCTGGATCAAAAATGATTGCAGAGAGCTCAAAAATAATTCAAGAAGCAGAAAAAGCAGGCAAAGCATCAAGAGTAAATAAAATAATAAAAATGTTCAGACCAATAGGAAGAACACCAAGATTAATCAAAGCACTTCCATTCTTTGAGCAACCAACAGGAAAACACCACATCCATGATCCAAAAGAGGAGTTTGAAGAGGTAGAAGAAGCAATAATAAAAGAAGAAAAAAAGATTGAAAAAACAGTAAAAAAGGAAGAACATTATATAATTACAAAACTAAAATCAATTCTAAAAAAGTAGAAACTTTTAAATAAATAATACTCTTTAAAAATAACAGCACTGGGAGGTGTAGTCATAATGATAAAAAAGGGGATACTATTATTTTTAATGCTAATACTTTGTTTAAGTATGGCAACAGCCGCATTTGAGTTCAATGGAACTGTAAGAGATGAATTTGGAACTGCTCTAAATGATACCAATATAACAATCTTGGTAAAAGACGCATCTTTCGCGCAAGTCTGGTACAACACAACGCAGTCAAATGCATCTGGTTGGTTTAATTTTTCAAGTGTTGTAAACGATTCAACATATACATACACCTTATCCATGTTTAGAGATAATGGAACCATGGTTGACTATGTAGGACAATCATTACCAGCAGTACCATACTCCCAATTCACACCCCTTGTTGACAACACATACTATCTTGTTGAAGCAGGAACAATTAACATCACTGCAAAGAATGCAACTCTACTAACAACACTCTCAGCAAGAGTTACTGACACAGAACTAGGATATCCAATTTCAACATGTACAACAGTAAGCTCTAACAAACAAGTTCTATGTTATGTCCCCAAAAACAAAAACTATTCAGTTATGATCTATCCAAACAGTGGAGGAGAATCAAACTATGTACCTGTTAGCTTTTCATGGAACAACTTCAGTTCAACAGTAACCTATAATGTTTCAGCAAACAATCTATCATTCTACAATGTCACAACAAGAACATTACACAAACAGTTTAGTGTTGTAGAAGTTGGTGCAAGAATTCAAGGTTACATCAACAACTCTGCAGTCAATGGTTGGAGTGAATTTAAGATAGTCCCATATCTATTAGAGGGAGGCAATACAATAGCCCCAGGTTTTGGAGCACTACCTTCAAACACAAGTGGTTGGTTCACTTATTGGGACACTGACAGGTTTAACGCAACATCAGGACGTTACAACATGACCCTACCATTTATTTCAGGTGAAACAGTCCAATACATATTATTTGCTAGTGCAAAAAATGGAACTACTTACTATGGTGGATTTAGAAACATTACAGTAACAGGCAATATGACTGGATTTAACTTTACAATGTATGGTCTACTAGGAATTAATAATACAATCAACCAAAGTGATGGAGCTGGTGGATCCATGCTTGTTAACACAACAAAACAAACATTCAACTTTGTTAACTCAACAAATGGGACAATAAATGCAAGCTCGCATGTAGAAGTAACAGTGGATTACTCTAACTATGGAGCTATTGAGTTCACACAGATGGTAGAAGTTGCAGCCGGAGGGTCTAACTTTACAGTTCTCATGCTAAACACAACAGGATTTAAAGAGATTAATGTGTACTCACAATTTTATGCACCAAAGAGGGAAAACACTAAAACAGCTGCACAGGTCCCAACAAACAATAACATTACATTGAGACCAATGAATGAAACTAGTGGAGGGATTAACATTCCAGTTTCAGTAGGAAGCATCACAATAAACATGTACATTTCAAATTCAACTTGTGATGTGCCAAGTCCACCAACTGCATGTAACATAGGAAGTTCAAGCACATTTGCAGCATTTAACCCTATGAAAGCAATATTTGGTGGAGGTAAAATAAGCTTTAGAATGACCTACAGTAACATTGCAATCCACTACGCAAATGTTAACTTGCTAGCATCAGGACCACCAGATGGTTTGTTTGACAGTGAAATAAACACAACAAAATCATCAACAACATCATTCGCAGGACTAATTAGATACGGTTCAAACAGTCCAAAGATCTATGAGTATGTACTTGTTTCAATGCCTTACAGTGTAACACATGCCACAGGATTAAATGAAACAGCCCCAGTAACAATGTCTGTTCCATACATGTATGGAGAAGATAGTTGGTCAACACCAATCTGGAACGCAACTGCAAATGGAACCTCTGCTACAAACTTAGCAGCAAACCACACACACTACGCAGGTGCAATTTCAGCATGGGCAGTATTAATGAACAGCACAACCTGTTCAACAAGTGCAACTGCAACATCATTCAATGTAACAAACCCTTGCTATATTGACAGAACAAACAACAAAATCTGGATCAGGTTACCACATTTCTCAGGTACAGAACCAACAGTTTCTGGAAGTATTGCAAACCTAACTAACGCGACAGCAGCAGTAGCTTCAAGCGATAGTAGTAGTGGCGGTGGAAGTAGTACATCCTCAAACACTACAGCAGATGATGACGAAGATGAATCTGAAGCAGCAGAGTTTGAAGATCCAGAAGAAGTAACCACTTTAGAAACCAACACAGACTGGGCAGAAGATGGTGAAATCACAACCACAGTTGAAGAAGGTGAAGTATTCGAGTTTACATTCACAACAACTGATGAGAATGGTACAGAGGTTGAAGAAGCTCACTCCATAATAATAGATGAAATTACAGAAGATTCAGTAACACTAACAATTTACAGTGAATCACAAGAGATTACATTATTAATAGGAGAATCAAAAAGTGTTGACCTTGATGCAGATGAAATCAACGACATCTTGATAACCCTACACTCTATTGAAGATGGACAAGCAGATATTACCATAAAGAAAACAGGTGACTGGGCAGAAGTAGTAGAAGAAGGTGCAGGAATTGCATGGTGGATATGGATAGTAATTATAGTAGCTGCTGTCTTAATCACTGCAAGCTTCATTTACTGGATCAGAAAGAAAAAATAATTTCTTTTTTTATTTTTTATTATTATAAAATTCTAGAATTCTATCAACAGGATTAGGATCAACTACAATATTCCAATCAGTTGGAAAACACCCAAAGTAATTCTTCCACATATAACGCTCATCAATAAACACAACAACACCTTTATCAGTCTCACTTCTTATACACCTACCAGAACTTTGCACAGCTTTAATAATAGCAGGTATAACATACCCATAATCCCAACCTCTAGCATATTTCCTATCATAATAATTAATCAACTCTTTAGTCTCAATATCAGGAGGAGCTAAAGGCAACCCAACCACAACAACACCATTCAAAAGATCACCAGGGAAATCAACACCTTCAGAAAAACTCCCTCCAGCAACAGCAAACAACACAGCACCTTGAGATTTATACCCTTCAAACTTTCTCAACAACTTTTTTCGCAACTCATCACCACCAGAATTATATTCAAGCAAAATAGTCTTCTCACACTCATCCATAAAAAATCTATAAACCTCATCTCTCAAAGAATAACTAGGGAAAAAAACAGCAACATTACCTTTCACAGAATTACAAACATTAGCACAAAGTTCAGCAATCTGCTTATACATCATAGGAGACCTAGACTTATACTTAGTAGAAGTTCTAGGCAAAACAATATTCAATCTATTCTCTTTAGGAAAAGGGCAGGGAAACTCTAACAACTTACAATCACGCAAACCCAATAGATCAACATACATCCCTAAAGGATTCAAAGTCCCAGACATTCCAATAAAAGAATAAGATTCACTGATAACTTCAGCCAAAGCCAAGTCAGGAGATAAACATTTATACTCTAACTTAAAGAATTCATTACCTTTACCATAAACTCTCTTAAACACCCTAACAAACCCATCATCAGGCCCAACCCAAGAACTAAGAAAGTTTGCAACATAAAGTGCATAAGACCTTTTCTTCTTCTCAAGCACAACATCAGAAATAAAACTCAAGCTACCAATCAAATCTTCATAAGAACAAACACTCTCAACAAGCCCACTAAAATCTTTCTTTGCCAACATCTTTTCACCTTTCAAATACTTACCAAAACTCAACAATCCTTCACGAATCTTATCCAAGTTACCAGCCACTTCAGGATAACCAAACTCTTTACACTCCTTTGCAGCCAAACCAAGAACATTCGTTGAAACACCAGCACTCAACAGCTCACGAGCACGACCAGGTAAATTATGCGCTTCATCAAATATAAAAATACAATCTTCTAACTGTTTATTCATTCGCAACATCAACCCTTTTCTAATCATAGGATTCAAAGCATAATTATAATCAGCAACAAGAACATGAGCTTTCTTAGACATTACCAAAGCCATCTCATACGCACAATGATCATCACACCTAGCACAAAAATCCTGAACAAAATCAGGAGACTTCTCTTTCAAATTATCCAACAACAACCCTGCCTCAACAGCCAACTTCCCATTCTTCTTAATATTATTATAATACTTACAAGTCCCCTTCTCCCTAAGATTCTTACAATACTCAACAAACTCGCTAGAAGTTAACATCTCAATACTATTCTGATTACACATCCCTTTCTTTCCAATCAAATCCACAGCAACAATATCAAGACCAAACTTCTTCTTAACCTCTTTCAACGTTTCAACAGCCAAAATATGTTGAGTGTTCCTAGAAGTTAAAAAAAATACAGTCTTCTTGTTCTCAATAGCAAACTTCAAAGCAGGAGCGAGGACAGCAGAAGTATTATGCAAAATAATTCCATTACCAACAAAATTACCAAATCCAGGCACTGTAGCATCATAAACCCAATCCCTTTTTTTGAACTTAATAGAAACAATTTCATCCCAAAAAATATCAGAATCACAAAGTTTTTCTAAATAATATGTATTTTTCCCTCCCTGAGAACCACTCTTAAAATTAGCAATCAGGGATTTTAGTCTCTCTCTTGAAGGATTTCTAAAACCATAAATATAGCTCTCATAAATCCTAAAATCTCTATCTCTTGAATAAGACACATTCAGTTCATATCTACATCTTTTTATTAAATTTCTAATCCCAGGAATGATATCTAAATTATGATTTGTTTCCTTAATCCCAGCTCTTAATTCTTCCTGCTTTCTTCTTAATGAAAATCCAATTTTAGTCAAAAATGTTCTTTTATCCTGAGAATTCAAGATAAAAATTCTATAATACTTTACCCCCTTCACATATTTTTCTTTAATGTTAGGATAAATACCAAAAATCAAAAGAGAAGTTAATAAACTTCGCATTAATTTTTCACTCCTTGTTGAATACTCAATCACACCCCCACTAGCTGTACCATCCGCATCAAACAATCCCCTTAAAAGTTGTCTTAACACAGTTTTATCTTTGAAGAATATATCTGGAATGAATACATTATGTGATTTTTTACCCACTTTAAAACCCAATAAAACCAAAAGTAAAGCAAAAGGTTTATTTACCATAATCCAATCACAATTTTTTCTTTTTCCACCTTTCTTAAAAACATTAGACCCCAATTTTCTCCCATAACTTTTAAAGAAATCTAACAGAGATTCATCAACACTACTTAAAATAATATCTCGCTTTATGCTTAGAATACATCCATCCCCCATTAATAATCCAAAAAGATAAGACAAATCTTTATCAACTTTTACTTTCACCTTTTTTGGAGAAAATTTATAACCTACCTCAGTAATATTAACATCCTTCTTATTAATATTACAATAATCCAGTATCCTACAAACAAGGTCAAAAGAAATTAATTCTCCTCTAAAAGCCTGAACAATATGTTTTCGATCACATCCAAAAAGGCAAGCAAGCCTTCTACTTCCCATATCTGTTTTTTCTTTTATCTCCTTCAATAAATAAGATATAGAAGGATCTATTTTTAACTTAATTTTCTTCTTATAGTAATCATTTAGATCATCTACTAAATCTAAAGTCAAATCTAAATCAGATTTAACTAATTCTAGTTTTCTAGCACACCCTATAAAATCATCAGCCCCCAAATCTTCTAATTTTTTCCAAGAAAAACATCCTTTTTCAATTGAGAGGAATTTATGGTCACTAGTAGCCTCAATAATTCTTCCCATCCTAGTTTTTAGTTCAAATAATCTGCTCCTTTTTTTCTTCACAACATACCCTTTTTCTAAAGAGATCTTCAAATTTTCATTCAAAGTATTCACTTTCATATTTTTTTGATATAAATCCTTAATTTTAACTAAACCTTTTTCAGTTAAGATCAAAGTTTCACCACTCACACATTTACCAACCCCAGTTGGAGCATGCACTAACAACTGCTTCCCAGCACTAACTGCATCAAAAACAGCATCCATAAACTCACCTTGATAAGGCCTAACTTGTGGATAAGGAAAAAGATACTTCATAACAAGTTTAACCTGAAACAGATTTATAACATTAACTATACTCAAACATAACTCTCAGCTTTAGCCAACATTAAACCAGAAAGTGTAGCCTCATCAAACACCAAACCCTTACGAATCATTTTCAAAACTTTGTCAAAATCAAAAAAATCCAAACCTTCAACCAAATCCCTGTTAAACCCAGAAATCTGATCACCTACCTCAACAACAAAAAACAAATGATCTTTTTTACTAATCCCAACCAAAGGAACAGACATTCCTAATCGAGAAATCTTCTTAACCTCATACCCAGTTTCATCTTCAACCTTCCTACGCACAGCATCCAAAGGTGTTTCACCAGCCAACATCCAACCACCAGGCATCTCCCATCCATCCTTTCCACAAATAAACCTTTTAGTCTTAACCATCAAAATAAAGGGCCCTCTCATAACAACAGCAACAACAGAATTACGAACATAATCCAACATAAAATGCTCAAGAACACCACCTTTTTTAGTCTTCACAACAGCCTTATCCAAGTTTACATAAGGAGTGGAAAACAGTCTATGCTTTGAAATCACTTCCATCTAAACTAACACAAAAATCAACACTATTTAAACTTTACTCAAGAATCTTCTCATCAGTCTTTTCAAGCACTTCAGACTCAACAACTTTCTCTTCACCTTTACCTCTAAAGATAAAAAACACAATCAAAATTATAGCAACAACAGCAATAACTTTTAGAACAGTTGACTTCCAACTAGGAATACTATCATCTTCACCAACAACCCCAACATCACCCACATCACTTACTTCACCTGATAACTTCTGAACAATCAATGTAGCAAGCCCAGTTTCATCAACACCATACAGAGCAAGCCTAATATCAGAAACCCCATCTTTTTCTAAATCAATATTAGCCACAGTGTCAAGTGAAACCCACCCAGTACCCATAACAGTATTGGTACTTGTATAAGGAATTATCCAAAAACTAATAGAAGTTTCTTCAACAGTATTCATTATAACTACATGCTCATCACCATTCAACTCAAATCGCACCTCATCACCCTCATAAAGATAAAAACCTTGAGTCTCACCTTCACTAAAAAATAAATCGTAACTTTCACCAGCAATTGCAAAAGCACTACATAATACTACAAACAACCCGATGAATCCTACTAATTTCATGAAAACAGAAAAACTATTTCTAGTTTATAAAGATTATCAAAAGCCAATATAGCAATCAAAACAAACTTTTAATCTACTTTTTGATGACTAATAGGACTCCCTAGATCTTAGATAAAGGAATACACCAACTACCCCAACAGCTATCAAAATAAGAATTATGATGATCCACAACCAAAGATTACCCTCAGAACCCTCTTCTTCAGGACTACCAGCTTGATCAATATTTCCAACCTCAGTTCCATCATCATCACCAACAACCTCATCACCAGCATCGCTCTCATCACTATCAGAACTTCCTGTAAAAAAGTTAGCAAAGTTATGCAAAAAACCACCTGTTTCTTCTTCATCAGGGCCATCGCTCTGAACAATACCAGAATCACCATCACCAACAACAATAGAACCAGTTTCATTAGTTTCAACAAAAGAATAATCACCATCCAAAGTTCCATTCTCAACAATTAAACCTTGCTGAACATAAACAGTTTCTTCTTCATTCATAAGAACCATAACATCCATTGTACTAGCAACATCAGAAGTAACAATCACATCAACCAAACTAGCCAAACCAACATAACTATCACTGTTAGGCTGAGAAACACTATCAAACTCAAAATTAGTACAACCTAACATTCCACAATTTTTCTTCCAAACATCATCACCATCACCATAACTATTATCATCTAAATCTTGATCACCACCAGCCTCCTCAAGATCAACAAACTTATGCTCTTCATTACCCTGCACAGAATTACAAACCCACCTTGAAGAACTACAACCATTCCAACTACCTTCTTGCTCACTAACACCTTCATCCACATGCCAAATCAAAATACCTTCAACATCATTACCATGTATCTCTTCAGCTTCCCTATTCTCAATAAAAAAATACTCATAATCATTAAGAAAAACTTGCAAATACTGACCATACTCTAAAGAAAGATACTGATTAACATCAACAACCTCAACATTCCCAGGCCCTAACCAACCAAGGTAATACTTTGACCAAGGATTAAAATCAGCAGGCTCAGACAAATAACCACCATAACCCATCAAACAAAAATAACCACAACCCTGAGACTCACCATCATTAGGATCAGTATCATACAAATCAGGTAACCCTAACTGATGCCCAAACTCGTGCGCCCAAATCCCAACAGGACTCTCTTCACTAAAAGTTAAATAATCAACAACATCAACACCTTCTCCAGAAGAATAACTAGCACCATAATAATGGCTCCATATCTCACCAGTGTTACCTCCACCATCTTCATCAGCACCACCAGCATGAACAATAATAACAGAATCAACCAACCCATCTCCATCAACATCATAATCATTAAAATCAATAAAAGCATCAACCAAACTCAAAGCCTCTTCAACCATTTCAGGAACATTAACTTCATAATTATCTCCATAATATTCCATTGGCTTACTAACAGTCAAAATAGAAGGGTAGACATAAGGTTGATTCAAAAAACCACCACCAGACTGATCAGAATAATAGCCAGTAAACTCCCCCATAAAACTTTCAAAGTAAGCAACATCATGCCCATTATCAAAACCAACATCAGGGAACCTAACCAACAAAACCAAACTCTGTAAAACTAAAGGGTCAGCACCAACTGCACAACCATACCCAGCATCACCTTGTTCAACAAAATAATTCCCTACCAACATTGGATCTGCATCAAGAAAATTATTCTCTTCACCAACAGGAGCCCTCTGGTTCCAAATGTCACCTAACTGCTCCACACCAATCTGTCTACTAAAAGTTTGACCTCCTCCAGTACACTGTTCAAGATCATCAAACCGCCAACCAATCCCAAAATCTAACAAAGAAGCTTCTTTATCAGGATTATAAACATCAAAATGGTTAATGCCAACAGGAACCTGAGCATCTAACCTAGTCTCAAGCTGAGATTCAGATGTTGCACTTAACCCAACAGCTCTAGGATCAGGATTGTTTTCCATTGAATATCCAGTACTAACAAATTCAGCAGCATTAGCATCCCACTCTGCCCACTGAAAATTAGACCCAACTTTAACAATAGGAAACCCTTCACCAGTCATAGAGATAGAACTCAACCTATTACCATAATTTTCAACATAAATACAATTACCTTGATCAGCATACTCTATCTCTCCATTACACAACCAAAAATCAGGCCTAACAGAAGCACAACTAAGAACACCAGGCAAAACCAAAAGAACAATGCATAAAATTAAGATTAACTTTTTCATTTTTTCCCAAACGCATCCTTACTTTTACTAAAAGAGGATTCTAATTTTTCATCTAACTTAGTTTTGAAACCACTAACAGGCTTTTGAACAGGCTGTTGCACAGGTTGCTCTGACTTAGCTTTAGGCGTGACAGGCTTATGTTGCATCTTAACTTGCATAGGACCACCAACACTAACAGGCTCTTTTTTCTTCAACAAACCTTTCTTGTAAGCAAACAGCCCACCACCAAGCACCAACAACAAAACAACTGCAATTATAATATACATCAAGTACCCACCCTCACTATCACTTGTTCCACTAGTACTAACACCACCAGATCCAGAAGACGTATCATCATCAACTTCAGAATCATCATTCCCACTCCAAACACCACTATCAACTTCTGCAGTACCATTTTCACTACCAGAAGAACTATCACTAGTTCTATCAGAACTTGTTGCATTAGTAGAATTCAAAAGAGTTTCAGTTTCAGCACAATTCTCATCATCATAATCAACCTTACCATCACAATCATTATCCAAACTATCACCACACAACTCATTAAAAGGTTCAACATCACCAGTACAATCACCCCAAGTACCATTCACACAATTTTGTGTACCAACCTGACAAACACCAACATCAGAACCACATGTTTGACTAGCTCCCTCAGTACAACCACACCCTTCATCAACAACACCATCACAGTCATTATCATAACCATCACAAGCTTCAATCTGCGCAGACTCATAAGAAACACCAAAACACAAACTCCAAGATCCATCACCTTGACAAATTTGTACACCAGCATTACACAATCCAGTATCAGTACCACAATCTCTTACCTCACCCTCAACACAAGTACAATCTTCATCAAAACTACCATCACAATCATTATCTAACTCATCACAAATCTCATCAACAGCTTCAGTACCATTACAAGTTCCCCAAGATCCACTCACACACTCTTGAACCCCCAAAGTACACTCACCAACATCAGTACTACAAGCCTGACTATCACCCTCTAAACACTCACAATAAGTTTCATCATCACACTCACTGTCAGTACAATCAATATACCCATCACAATCATTATCAACCTGATCATTACAAACTTCTAACCCAGTTGCTTGACAATAACATGTATCTTGACTTTCATCAATAGCACCACACCTATCAACATTGCAATAGTACTGAGATGTCCAAACACCTTCATTACAATACTTATCTGCAGAATAATCACAAGCACCATCTTCACACTCAGCTAATTCAGAATAACAATCAACATCATACAAACCACAATAATCTTCTTCACAATAAGAATCATCAATATCATACCATACTTGATCATTAAAACACAAAGTGTTTTTTACAACATTACAAGTATTTGGAGTACAAGTTCCACTTATACACTGCCCTCCAGCACAACCATTAGCACAAGTAGCATAATTTTCAGAAGCCAAACTACCTCCACTACAATAATATTCCATCAAACCTCCAGCTTGTGTACAATAATCATACTTTATAATTCCACTATCAGTCAGAGTTCCAAAATTGGAAGGATCATTCCCAGAATCTGTTTCACCAGTACAAGATCCAGCCGCACTAACACTAGCACTAAGCAAGACCACAAACAACAGAATCAACACCACCTTTCTCATCTAATTAACTAATACAATTCCATATATAAAATTATCTGAATCCAAAGGATTAAGATTTGTGATGTAAGATCACATTAACTATAGTAAAAGAAAAAGAAAATCTTATAAACAAAAAAATATGAGATTCACTCATTATGAAACCAACAACATCAGAATGGATCACAGTGAAAGAGTCTGCAGTTCACAACAAAGGTGTATTTGCAGCAAAAGACATACCAAAAGGTACAAAGATAATTGAATATGTAGGTGAAAGAATTACAAAAACAGAATCAACAATAAGAGCAGACAAAGTTATTGATGATTCCTTAAGAGATAAAACAAAAGGTGCTGTTTATTTATTTGAAATCAACAAAAAGTATGACATCGATGGCAATGTAGACTATAATACAGCACGTTTCATTAATCATTCATGCGATCCAAACTGTGAAGTTGACTTTGAAGGTGAAAGAATTTTTATATTTTCTATTAAAGACATTAAGAAAGGCGAAGAGTTAAACTATGACTATGGTTATGATATTGACAACTATGAAGACCATAGATGTAAATGTGGTGCAAAGAATTGCATTGGTTACATTGTTTCTAAAGAAGACTGGCCAAAGTTGAAAAGAAAAGTAGGAAAGAAAAAAGCTAAAGAGAAAAAGAGAGCTTTGAAAACTAAGCAAGCAGTATAAAATTTGCATTAAAATCTTTAAGATCTCCCATCTGTGTGTATGGACTACCAGTTAAACGCGGATAGAAATTGCAAGCCCATTCTAAAAAAGTATCTAAAGTATTCAACATTGGAACATAGTGAGAATCATGCTCTAAAGGTTGATTATTATCAAAAACAACAACAGGATGACCCCACCTTCTATAAAACCTAGCTTGTAACAAATCTAAATCAGTAACAGGCCCTTTTGATCGCCCCATTAACTTCATAGTCATTCCATCTAAAGCTTCTTTACTAATCCTTGTAGATGTTCTACCCCTTAATTGTTGAAGTGCTTCTTCTCTCTTACTTCCAATCAAAAGAGGAGAAAGCCCTGGAACTGCCAACGACTTGTTAGATCCATTATAACGAGTTCTACTAAAAAATCTTGAAGGAATAATCCTTCTCACTTCTTCATTGGAAAAGCCCTCAACATAAAGTTGCCAAAACCGATAATGATCTCCCTTAGCCTTTTTATGTGTAGTAACAAACCCATATCTAAAATATTCATCTAAAGCAACAATCTTTTTTTGGATCCTAGATTCCATAGGACCATCTGGATCAACAGAATGATGCCTTAACCTATCTGCAAACTCTAGTGAAGTAAAGTGACCAAAAAAAGTTTCAGCCAACTCCCAAACAGTAGTTGTAAAAGTTCTATCATCTTGTCTTTGATAGGCTGGAGAACCAAACCTCTGATCTCTTAAGTCAAAAGCCACTTTAAAAAAAGTATACAATCTATCACTATCTTCCTTACCTTCATCAACCTGAATTCTAATAAATCTATCTCCATGTTGCCAATAACTCAAAGCTTTGCTTTTATCCATTAAATTGGGAATTAAGGTTTAGTTTATAAGATTAACTAGTAAAGAAAAACCAAGATATAAAAGAATTATGGAAAATCATCATCAGGAAGATGATCCAAAGTTCCTTGCCTATACCCTCTACCATAACCTACATGAAACCCATCAACATGAGTTCTAAAAAACTCCGCAGCATCTCCAGGAGTTACAACACCCTCTAACAATTTTCTTTTCTCATCTAAATCTGCAGTTAACCTTCTCTTACACAATTCAAGAGCTCTTCTTTCTAACTCTTCAGGATCCCATCCACTTAACTCATCTGCAGACACAACAAAACTTTGACCAACAGGCTGCTCTCTTCCCCTACTACCTATATAACCAAACAATTCAATAGGTGTAGAAGTAAACACAAAAGGTGAAGGCCTAACAGGAGTTGAAGAATTTAAATGCCCTCTTCTACTAACTTCCAAAACTTCACCAGCAACAATCAAAACCCCTTTGTACATTGCTTCTAGATACCCTACATGCCCAGCAACATAAACAACCCCTCCCCCGAAAGGCATCTTTATTTGGTCAACATCACCATCAACATAAAGAAAACCACCCTGCATTGAATGCCCTGTTTCTTCTGCTAAATCCCCCCTTACAACAATTGTTCCATCTCTAAGAAGAGAACCAAAAGAAGAAGGTCTTCCTCCATTAAGCTTTATTTCCAAAGGCTCATCAATTCCATTAGCAAGAACAGCAGCAACATGAGAGAAATCAGAACTATTCCCTATAACCCCCCACTCCAACATACGCTGAGCCCACTCTACATCACCTTTAAATTCTTTTTTAAGATCAGGAAAACTATCATAACCTGCTAAAGAAGTTGCCATTGCATGATAAGCATTATCTAAACCAGCAACCTCTGAAGGCAAATCTGGCTTTACACCACTAACTTCAACAGATAACATAAATTAAGTAAAATAAAAGAAGTATAAAAGAATTATTATTCTTCATCTCTTTTATGGATTAAAAGTTCAATTCCAAACAACATTTCCATCTTCATCTCTTCTAAGAACAGGAAACTCATTTTTAGGTGTAGACCATTTCCAACTATTGCCATAAGGAATAAAATGCAATTCTTTACCAATATACCCCAAAGATAAAATGCCTGCAGAAACCAACATAATAACACCATGCATCCCTAACCAACGTTTTAATAAAAAAGAATTTATTGGCCCACCTTGCTCTTCCATAAAATCATCATAAACACCTTGAACATGTTCTAACTTTTTCTCAAACAAACCTTGAATTCTTACACCTTGTTCTTCTAAAGCAACAGCTTCCAAATCATCTGCATCATCACTAAACCGAGCATCAAACCTTTTTCTCTCCAAAGCCTTTTCAACACCTGCATAGTTAGATCGCAGTTTTTCTTCTTCAAAACCTAACTTTTGGTAAGTTTCAAGCCCAGCGGGCTCATCCATAGAAAACAAAACACTACCACCACCACCTGCAGCGGTAAGAGCAGCAAGCCCGCCATAAGTATAAGACCTAACAGCAGCATATCTTTGAAACTTCATTAAAAAGCCTTCATCATGAACTTGGCTCCATGTAATAGGTTCACCTCTATCCAGAACAAATCTATCCCTTAACCAAGCTAAAGAACGACCAATCTTTTCTCTCAATCCAGGAAAATAATCATCAGGCATAAAAATAAGAAAAATATATCACTATAAAAGAATTATTATTCTTCATCCCTTTTAATCTTTTTAATCTGGTCTTTCAGATTAAGCTTCTTCAACAACTCTTTGTACCTGTTCCGAATTGTAACTTCAGTAACACCAGCAATATCTGCAACTTCTCGCTGTGTCCTTTTCTCATTGTTAATCAAAGCAGCAACATACAATGAAGCAGCAGCAATACCAGTAGGTCCTCTACCAGAAGTTAACTCAGAATTCTGAGCCATCTCTAAGATTTCAACAGCCTTTGACTGAGTATCAGCAGTCAAACGAAGAGCACTAGCAAAACGAGGAATGTAATCAATAGGATTTGAAGGCAAAATTCTAATCTGCAACTCTCTTGTCACAAACCTGTAAGTTCTACCAATCTCTTTCTTATCAATACCAGAAGCTTCAGAAAGCTCATCCAAAGTCCGAGGAACTTCATGCCTACGACAAGCAGCATACAAAGCACCAGCAACAACTGACTCCATACTTCTACCTCGAACCAAACCTCTTTGAACAGCTAAAGTATAAATACGAGCAGCTTCCTCTTCAACAGACTTAGGCAACTTCAAATAAGAAGCAACCCTTTTCAACTCAGCAAGAGCCAACTTCAAGTTTCTTTCAATAGCAGTTGATATCCTATACTGCCACTTACGCAATCTAAAAAACTTATTCTTCCCTTTCCCAGCCAACTTGTAAATATCTTGCTTCTGCCCAACATCAGTACCAAGACCTCTATCATATTTAGTATAACTCAGAGGAGCACCTGTTCTCCTTTTCTTACCTGCATCATCAGAATCAAACTCTCTCCACTCTTGACCAAAGTCAATCATCTTGTCTTCAATAACAAGCCCACACTTTCTACAAGTAACTTCTCCTTTATCAGAATTAATAATTAATCGTGTATTTCCACATTCCGGACATTTTTTAATATGTTTTCCCATTGTATAGAACCCCCAACAACAATCTTTATAAATAGTTTTAATTCATCATTTATAAATTTTTTGGTTTCAGCTTGCATTCAAAGCACCAAATACCCTCGAAAACACACAAATAGTCAGCTCTAAACCAAAATACCATTCTTAATTACCACATTCATGCCTTTACAAGCCAATAATTAGACTTGAAACCCAATGTTCTTCCTTTCTTCAAAAATTTGGAAGTTTTTTTACGAACTGCTAACCCTATTTCTCGAACAATTCTTTCATTTTGAAAACTATCCATTAAATGAGGGTAAGCCTCTTCCCAAAAATCATGATGATGATCCCTTAAATCTTCTCCTTTAACTTTTCTAGGTTTCATTTTTATATGTTTAATATCAAAACAAGTATCACCAATTAATTCTTTTAATTCTTTTCTATTAAATTTTCCTCCAGACTGATCTGGAAAGCTTAAACTCATGCCTCTTTTTCTTGCTTCATAACTTACAATTCTTTGAAAATAATTAGAAATTAATTCATCTCCTCTAAAATATCCTGACCAATTAAAGAAAAAACCACCACCCTCCTTCAACAAATTATAAACAGAATTTAAAGCACCAGCAACATCATCAAGGTGATGAAAAACATCCTCTGAAACTGCCTGATCAAATTCTTGATCTAAAACTAAAGAAGAAATATCTCCTTGTATAAACTCAGCTCTTTCATCTTCAACACACTCTCTAGCAATCTTAATCATCGGTTCAGAATAATCAACACCAACAACTCTTGCTGGATTAAAAGTTAAAACACATTCTGTAGACCATCCTCCACCACAACCAACATCTAAAACAAAATCTCCTTCAGAAATACCCAATCTTTTCAAATTTTTGATTAAATCAGTTTTAGGAAAATCCCATCTCTCACCCATATAACCACGAGCATTTTCTTCCAAAGTATAATCATTCATATCCATTTTACTCCTGAGAAAGAATAACAGTTTATTATAAAGCTTTCTATTGTCCTATACCTAATCTATTTTTATGATATTCACATAAATCCCTTAAATATTTTGGTGCTTCTCTTGTTTTTAAACCAGTAATACTTTCAAATTCTACTGACACATCCTCACATAGGTGTTTATCAGGACCTAAAACTAACAACATTAGATTATCTCCAGGAATATAAGCAATTGGTTTAATGACTACAAAAAATATATCATCATCAACAGAATTTTCCCAACAAGTTGCATCTCCAGTTCCTGATGGTGTTATTCCCATAGCTTCTGAGTATACTTCTACTATACGATCAATATCATATGAATCCGATACCCTTATATCTTCAAAAAATATCATAAAACTGATTTTTAACCACTCTTTATAAAACTTTAGGTTCAATCTTACCTTCAAAACAAAACACTAAACAAGCACACCATTCAAAACAGCTTCCTGACCAGGTCTAGAAGTAATCTTAACTTTACCCTTTGCAGTCTCAACAACAGCACCTTTTGTAACAATGTTCCTTCTTACAAAGTGCCTATTAGCTTCATTCTCTAAAATAGTTTTAACTTCTAACTTAGAATACTTTTTACTCTTAGGATCATAAACATTAACAAACTTAGCACTCATAAGGGATCTCTTTTCATTACCTCCAGCAACTCGAGTAACTTTAACTTTTGTTTCACCAACTTTAGTTAACCTAGCTGGACTTCTAATTTCAAAAATTCTCTTACCTCTAGCACCTTTGTATCTGCCACTTGTAAGTTTTCTCTTTGATCTATATGATGTTAAAACCATGCATATAACAAAAAAATAGCACTTTAAAAACTTTTGGGTTACTAAAGAACTTGCTCTAGTTTACTATACCACCCTGCAGACTGTGCAGAAGGAAATCTACTAGCAATTCTTCGAGCTTCATCAAATAACAAATAGTCCACTAATAAATTAACAACATCATCAACAAGAGAAAAATCTCCTTCACCAGGATGTAAATATGGATCATGTCTTTTAACAAAATCAGTCAAAAAGTTTTGTCTATATCCTAAGTCTTCCATAGTCGACAAAACCATACCTAACCCATTAAGCTTTTTTCTTACCATAACCTATCGCATCCCTAATTCCATCTACAAGCCCAGGGTCTACATCTTCTAAAGATAAACCACCCAAATAAGCATCTAGACCTGGTCTTCTATCAGCTTCCATATCAGCCATATGCACATCAGGAAGAGAACTAGCACCACCTTCATATTCTCTTGCACGGTTCCTTTGTTGCATTAAAAAATCAAGTGTAGACTCAGCAGCACTTCTTCCAACTCGACAAGTAGAATTTTTTGCAGCAAGACCAACTTCAACTTTTTTTCTTCCTTTTTGTCCACCCATAATAATACAAAAAAACATCCTCTATAAAAATATTATGGTAATTAAGAGCCTTTAAAGAGATAATTAAAAAAATGCCTTCCTAATTCATCTGCAATCAAATCAGTAACCTCAGTAGAAACACCAAAATAAGTATTTGGTCCTAGCAAACCCAAAAGAGTCATATTAACAGATTCAACATTTGCACTATAAGGTAAATCAGTAAAAGTTCTATAAGGTTCATCAGCACCAACTTCTTGAGCTAAACTAGCAGTCTCTCTAACAACAGCAGGCATCCTATCCAAAAGAACATGATGTCCTCCTTTACCTCCCCACCTTGTATGAAATACACCCATAACAAACAAGAAAAACTACCTATATATATACATTGCCCTTGTAGAAACATTTAAAAACAATAACCTTTTTTTCATAGGCATTAAGGAGGATTTAAACATGGTTGAAACAGAAAGACCACTAGACGCATTGAATCAAGCAAGAGGAAAGAGAGTTATAGTAGAACTAAAAAACAAATTACAGTTAATTGGTAATCTAAAAGCATTCGATATTCATATTAATACCGTTCTAGCAGAAGCAGAAGAATGGGAGAATGGCGAAATGAAAAGAAAATTAGGCACTACATTTGTTAGAGGCGACACAATAGTACTAATTTCTCCAGCATAAAAATGTCAAAAGGAACACCTTCACAAGGAAAGAAATCAGGTAAGGATGTCCACATCAGATGTAGAAGATGTGGCAAAGCTTCCTTCCATAAAATCAAAGGGGTTTGCTCTAGCTGTGGCTATGGCAACTCTGCAAAACTTAGAAGATATTCTTGGCAAAAAAAGTAATTATTTCTTAACATTAATTTATATAAATTATATACCAAAGATTGTTAAGTCATATTGGTCTCAATTAGAATATGAGACTAAATAAAGATCTTGCTTATTTAATTGGAGCCATTTATGGAGATGGTTATATTAAATCAGGAACTAAATCTAAAAAAGACCTATCAAAAGACTATAAGATTTCTTTTGAATTAAGTAACATAAAATTTCTAGAAGGGGTAATTCTAAATGCTTTTAAAAAAATAATAAAAACAAAATCCAAAGTTAGAACTAGAAAAAGAAAAAATAAACAAGAGAGTGGAATTTTGGAGATTAGAAATAAAGAACTATTCCTTTTCTTAACTGAAAATCTGAAAACTCATAAAGGCCCCAAAACAAGAAAGACTAAAGTACCAGCAAAAATAAAAAATCTGCCAGATTCATTGAAATCTGAGTTTGTAGCAGGATATTTTGATACAGATGGAGGCTTCAGGGGCAATACAATTGGTTTTTCAACAAAAACAAAAGATTTTCAAGAATATACTATAAAAACAATCAAAGAAGCAGGAATAAGTGCCTCAAAAGAGAAGTGGTTAAACAAAAAATACAATAAATATTATTATGGAATAAGAATTAAAAAAGATAATATAGATAAATTTTTAAAGGCCTTCAAATTACGAAACAGTAAGAAACTAGCAAGCATTAAAGCTAGATTCCCATGCACGGGTGCCGGAGCGGTCAAACGGGCTGGAAGGGATTGAGTAATTGATTCCTGGCCAAGCTTAGGACCCAGTGGCTTAGTGTCTACGCAGGTTCGAACCCTGTCCCGTGCAGATCTTTTCTAATCTATGTAAACTTTCCAGAA
>CAYFIU010000006.1:0-21781 GCA_964343245.1 Candidatus Woesearchaeota archaeon
GTCAAGTGCTCTACCAGACTGAGCTACCGGTCCGAACGCCCTGACCGGGACTTTCGTTGACATCGTAACCGATAACCCATTCGAACCCGGGTCGTCGCCTCGACAGGGCGACATGATAGACCGAACTACACTATCAGGGCATGGATCTATCTATAATCTTATTTGGAAAACTATATAATTCTCCTTAATTCTAATAGGATTATAGAACACTTTGACCATGTGATCAATCAGAAAAAATAGGTGTTTATAAATGTTTTGGTTTTTTAATTATATAGAAGCAATTCATTTTAGCTCAATAGTCTGTCCATCGCTCATTATATGTACAGTTTTTCCAATCTTGTATCCCATCTCTTCTGCCAATGATGCCATTGCTGTTAATTTTGAAACATCACCATGTGCTGGGATAATATGTTTGGGTTTTAATAAGTTAATCAAGTCCCTATGATCTTCCCTTGCTGCGTGACCTGAAGAATGAATGTCTTTGAATAGCCTCAGATGCTTTTGTTTTAACTTTGCTTCAAGAAGTGTTCTGTTTGCAATTGTTAGAGGTGTTGGAATTGTTCTACAAGAAAATACAATGTGGTCTCCTGGCTTGAACTTGTAAGGTAGCTCGTTCAGTGCTAGCCTTGTTAGAATTGCTCTTGGTTCACCCTGGTTACCTGTGCATACAACTAAGTACTTGCCTGGATTTTTTTGAATCTGTTTTAACTTTCTTTTAACATGTGCTGAGAAACCACAAATTTCAACATTGTCTGAAAAGTTTAAAATGCCTGCTCTTTCTGCTGCAGTTGTGTACTTGTGCAAAGATCTACCGAGGAAAACAATCTTTCTCCCCATTTTTCTACCAAACTCAACAATGCTTTTCAGTCTTGCAATTTGTGAAGCGAATGTTGTTACAATTACAAGGTGTCCTCTGTTGTCAGTTCCTAACAAAACATCCTTCAACATTTCTCTTGCAACTTTTTCTGAAGGAGTTTTCATTTCTGAGTCTGAGTATAAAGCATCTCCTATGAATGCTAGCACACCTTTCTTTTGAATCTCTTTCATTCTTTTGTAGTTTGGCTTGTTGCCGACTACAGGATGGTTGTCTAGCTTGAAATCATTACCATAAACAATTGTACCTTCTGGTGTGTGGATTGCAATGAAAACTGTTTGTGGTGTTGAGTGTGTAATGTTTAACAATTCAACCTTAATATTTTTGCTGATTTGGATTGTAGAATTTGGTTTTGCTGACACGATCTTATTTTTTATTTTTATTTTTTCGTCCCTTAGTATTGTTTTTAAAACTTCTATGCTGTAAGGTGTACCATAAATTGGACAGTTGTAGTCTTCTGCTAGGTAAGGTATTGCTCCAATGTGGTCCAGGTGACAGTGACTAACCACGATTGCTTTTACCAAGGGTTTCCATTCTTCAATTACTGAGTCATCTGGAACTGCGTTCAGGTGTATCATCTGTTCTCTTGTTAGATCGCCTTTTACAATTTCTTCTTCTTGGATTTTGATAATTTCTGGTAAGTAGAATCCCATGTCACAGATTATAACTTCATTGCCAATTTTGATGGCTGTCATGTTTTCTCCAACTTCTGAATAGCCACCAATGGCACATAATTCTATCTTCATGGTTTGTATGTTAGATTGTAGATTATATAAATGTTTTCTATGGCAAGTTTTATAAATGAGTTATTTTTCCTTTTAGTTTATGGTAGTAAGAGAAATACTTGGGTTTGGTCTTATGTTAACAATAACAAGCGGAGCCACAGTTGGTGCCAAATTAAGATGTCAAAAACTCCTTGTAGGCAGAAATGGGGCTGACCCTAGTGCTTGTACTGAAGTTACTTCAGTAGCATTATCTCCTTTTGGTGAAAGAGAAATGGATTGTCCTGAAGGAACTGATGGTGGACAGGCTTATAGGAATTTAGTTGCAAGTAATTGGGCTAGTGTTAGTGGTTTAGCTGTTCCTTTTGCCCTTGCAGGTGCTTATGTTGGTTTTCGTAGAAGAGAAGAAAGCGCTACAAGAACTGATGCTGAAAGATACCTCTAAATAATTTATTTGAATGTTAGTTTGTTTCCTACCTTTAGTTCACTTGCATAACCTGCAGGCAATTCTAAAACATACTTTGCTTGCACTGGAGGGTTTACTAAGAGTGTGAAAGGTTTTAGTTTTCTTTTTATGTAAACTATTTCTAAGTCTTTGTTTAGCCAGAGTGCATCTATTGCTCCGAAGACAAAAAGCATGTGAATTGATATTACAAACTCATGTTTGTTTGCTATTAAAAGTGGTTTTATCTTGGAAAACATTAGTCCTCTTGCTTTTGAGAATAGTGTTTCACACAGTTTTACTTTTCTTGCAACAAGATCTTCTTTGTGGTAGATTTCCATATGTTTATTTTGGTTTTTTGGGTTAATAAGTTTTGTGTGCTTGCAGTGGATTCATCTGAATACTGTGCCAGCCTACGAGAAAATATTTAAGCTTAGCTGCTTTGTAAATTAGTATGAGAAACTTTCGGAATGCTGTGAAAAGGATGGAGGATTTGCTTATTAGAAAAGAGTATTATAGAGAGAATCCTGAAAAGCGAAGGTTTCATAACTTGGATTCACAGATTTCTATGAGTCTGAAGCAGATTGAGGATCAAGTTTGGGGCTTGGTGCCTGTTTTGACTTCTAAAGAAGATGCTTATGTTATGTTTTCTTTGTTAAGGGATTTGAAAACTTGTAAGGAGAGTAAATCATTATTCTTAGCATTGAATAAGATGGGAAAGTTGAACCCTAGGGTTAAGGTAGTTAGAGGTGTAAAGATACCTTCTTTTACAATTCATCCTGACATTAGTGCTGACTTGGAAGAATTAAGAAAATGTTTTGACACTGGATGTTATCGAAGTTGTGTTATACTTTGTGGTCGGGTCTTGGAAGTTGGGTTGCACAAAAAGTATTTTGATGTTACTGGGAAAGATATTCTTGAAAAGAGTCCAGGGATAGGGTTAGGGAAGTTGGTTGCAAAGATGTGTGAGAAAGATATTCAGTTGGATCCAGGGTTGACTCAACAGATTCATTTGATTAACCAGGTAAGAGTTTTTTCTGTGCATAAAAAATCTAGAGTGTTTAATCCCTCTAAGAGTCAAGCACAGGCTATGATCTTGTACACTGTTGATGTTCTTGAAAAACTTTATAAGTCTTAGTGGTATGGTTGTATTATGCCTAATGCAGTAACACATATCTTGGTTGCTATTCTGTTCATTGATCTGTTTAGAGATTATGTTGTTAAGAAAAGAGCTTTTCCTTTGTACTTAGTTTTGATTGGTGGTGTTGCAGGGTTGATGCCTGACATTGACATTCTTATTATTTGGTTGTTTGATTTGAATGTGCACAGGTTGTACACTCACAGTTTTATGATTCCTGTATTGTTTTTGTTGGTTGGGTTAGTGGCTTACAGGTACAGAAAAATGTTAGGCAAATTATTTTTTGTTGTTAGTGCAGGTTGGGTGACCCATATTTTGTTAGATGGTTTGTTGTCTGGAAGTGTGATTCCTTTCTGGCCTGTTTCTACCATGGCTTGGGGGATGAATCTTTTGCCTGGTAGTACTTTTGGTGGAACACTTTATGCTGGAATCGATGCTATACTTCTTGTTGTTTGGTTAGTGCATGAGTATTTTCAGCACAATATAAAGGATTATATCTAAATTGATCTGTCAATATGCTGGATCTCGTCTTCTAAATTTCCATCAGACCCAATCCTGCATAAATAGAAACTTAATGAGGGGTATTCTCTAGCCCATTCTAACATTGCAGAACCATTTATTCCAACTCTATATAATAAAGCTGATCTTGATACACCAATGACTATATGTTGGCCTACATTTTCACGTACTCTTGGTCCAAATCTTCTATATGCTTCTACTACCCTCTCTCTACTCATTTCCATCTACAGAGAAAAATGTATTATTTAAAGATTTTGAAGGTAAATCACTTCTTATTACCACAATCTTTTTTAATGATTAATGCTGTGGTAACTGGATGCAAGTTAATTTTAGCTTTGATAGTGAAAAAGAGGATGTTGGTGAGTTAAAGAAATTATATTCTTGGTTAGGTGAGTTGATTGCTAAGAGGGATGGTGCTCCTGCTCAGCCTGTTCAAGCTCCTGCACAGAGTGCGCCCATAACTAGTAAGTTAAATCCAAATGATGGTGGTGCTAGTGGTGGTTGGCCTTCTAGGTATTCTGAGCCGAACTTGGGTAAGCCTGCTGAAGAACCAGTTCAACAAAGTGCGCCTGAGCCTGAGAAAAAGGAAGAAAAGAAAAAACCTTCGAGGACTGCTGGTGGCTGCAGAGTTGTTGAGTACAGTCCAGAATTTGAAAACATGGTTTCTAATCTTTTTGGTAGACGTTAAAGTTCTTCTGACTCAATCTCAAACTCGTCATAGGTAGCTAACTCTTCTACTAGAACTGGTGTTAAACCTTTTTTTCTTAGATCTTTTGCATGTTTTTTTATGTTTAACCTAGAACAAAGTAATCTCTCTTTTACTGGATCGTATTCTGTTTGAAATGGTAGCTTTAAATCTCTAACATCTCCATAGATTGCACCTCTGATTAAAGTTCCTTGTCCTGTTACAATATCATAAGATTGTTTTACATTCTTTGCCCTGAATTTAATCCTGTTCATCATTTGAACTGAATCTTTTAGTTTGGTTGTGCAGTAATGTATTTGTTTGTCTGGAAAGGCTTCAAGTAGTGCTAATGCTAATTCTTCTGAACCTTTTATGCCATAAGAATATTCATTTTTTGTTTCAAATCCAAGCTCTGCAAGTTTGTTATGTTTTGCATCTGCGTACTCGAGTTCATTTAGGTTAATGAAATCTACTTCTATGCTTTTTATTAATTTGTCTATGTCTTTGCCTGGGATACATGGAATCTCTATACCTTTTGACATTGTTGTTTTTATGTTGATTCTGTCCCAGAGTTTATCATCATCTAAGTCTGGATGGAACCGAATTTCATCCAAACCTGCTTTTTCTAATTGTTTTATTGTTTTTTCTTCTACTAAATCTAAAGGTGTGTATAAGTGAATGTGGAAATGATCCCCAAACTCTTTTTTTAGAAGTTTTATTATTTTTATTGTTCTGTCTAACTTGGTTAAAGGGTCGCCACCTGTTAGACCTGCTCCTGTGCTTGAGCAGAGCTTTGCTTCTTTTACAATGTCTTTAATGTCTTTAATGGGCATTTCATTTGCATAGATTACATCTTTGTGAAACTTTTGTTCTGACAGAGGACAGAAGTAGCAGGACTTAGTGCAAACACCTGTTACGAAAATAACTGTTTTTCTTCCTTTAACACAGAGTTCGCAACCTCTTGGGAGTTTACCATTTGTGTAAGAGTGAAATTTTGTTTTTTGCATTAAGGAATAAAAATCTTTGTTGTTTTATAAGACTTTTTATGACATGTATGCCATTGCATACTCTTTATTGATAGTAGAAACTTCATTCACTATGTCCCAGACATTATTTCCCTACCCCTTTCACTTAGAGGTATCCCCAAGATATAAGAATCTTGCATTCTGCCAAGAAAAGTATAACCAATACTTCTACAGAATTCAAGAGACCCAATATTATCAAATGCAACTGCACCCACTATAGCATCTACATTACCTTGACAATCATCTCGATACACTTCGTGTAAAGCTCTGCCTGCGCCAACCCTCTTATCTTCTACTAAAGTCCAGGCAGCACTACCCATAATTACACCTTCTTGTTCTAATTTGAAAGTTTCTAAAAGTCCCTGCAAAGACCCATCTTCTCTAAGAGCCAAGTATAGATCTCTCCTACTCCATTCACTTAAAAAACCCCTATAATAATCTTCATCCCTTGTAGCAATTTGTAAATCTATTAACCCAGGGTTATAATGTCTTGCTAACTTAATTGCTTCTTTTGCAAATAAAGTTCGTACTGCAGGGATGTAACTTACATGTTCTTGAGTAAATCTTACAACTTTCATAAAGAAACGAGTTGAGCATTAATTTATAAGACTTACTTTTTCTTCCACCGAGGCCCAGAAGCTGTATCCTCTACAACATAACCTTTTTTTAGAAGTTTGTCTCTGATTTCATCTGACTTTTTCCAATCCTTTTTGAACCTTGCATCTTCACGAGCAGTAATCAACTCTTCAACCTCTTTAGGTAACTTTTCAACTTTAATTTTATCCAACTCAAGTCCTAACACCCTATCAAACTCAATGATTGTTTGATATTTTTTAACATTTGCAAGCTTTTCATTTTTTAACAGATCCCATATTGCAGCTAAAGCTTTTGGCATATTCAAGTCGTCATTGATAGCGCCTTGAAAGGTTTCAATGTATTTTTCTACATCAGTGCTTTTACCTTCTTGAGGTTTTTCTAGTGTTTCTAAAACTTTATTCTGCAACTTTTTCAATGCATTTGCAGCACCATCCAAACCTTCATAAGAAAACATCAAGGGTTTTCTATAGTGTGCGCCCAAACAAAAGTATCTGTAAGCTAGTGGATCATAACCTTTTTCAATTAGTTTTGTCAGTGTCAAGAAATCTCCTTTTGACTTTGACATTTTTTCTTTGTCCATGATCAAAAACTCGCCATGTACCCAATACTTTACCCAAGGGGTTTTTCCAAAGCAAGATTCTGACTGTGCAATCTCGTTAGTGTGGTGCACAGGTATAAGATCAATTGCACCAGTGTGGATATCAAACTGTTTTCCTAAGTATTTTGAAGACATTGCTGAACATTCTAAGTGCCAGCCAGGGTAGCCTTCACCCCAAGGTGAGTCCCATTTCATTTCTTGGTCTTGAAATTTGGATTTAGTGAACCATAAAACAAAGTCATGTTTGTTTTTCTTGTTTTTATCTTTTTCAACTCTTGATTTAGTTTCTGCATTAAGATCTAACCTTGCTAATTTGCCATAATCTTTTAATTTAGAAGCGTCAAAGTAAACATTGCCACCTGCTGTGTAAGTAAAACCTTTTTTTTCTAAAGTTTTTACCATTTCAATCTGTTCTTTGATATGGTCTGTTGCTTTTGGCAATTTGTCAGGAGGTAGCCAATTCAAATTTTTCATATCTTGCTTAAAGGCTTCTGTGTAAAACTCTGCAACTTCCCAAACTGTTTTCTTTTCCCTTTTTGCTCCTTTGAGCATTTTATCTTCGCCTTTATCTTGATCTGAAGTTAGGTGGCCTACATCTGTTATGTTCATTATATGCTTTACTTTGTAACCATTAAACAAAAGAACTCTTTTTAGAATATCATTTAATAAGTAAGTCCTAAGGTTTCCAATGTGAGCAAAATTATAAACTGTAGGACCACATGAATAAAATCCAACTGTTTTTTTAATAGGACTAAAAGTTTCTTTCTTTCTACTAAGAGTGTTATATAATTGCATGTTAATACTTTAGAAGCCTAGATATATAAAGTTTATCAAAATAAAAATAAAAGAAAATTACTCTATTGATACCAATAGAGAAACTGTTTCTTGGGAACCACCCATATCAATTGTTACTGCACAAGAATAAGTACCCAAATCTGAACCTTTGTCCTCAACATAGATATACAAGTTTCCAATGCCTCTACCTGAAGGAAGAGTTCTTGAAGGAAGTTCACTAGTTAGGGTCTCTGAGAATGCACAAACCAATTTTTCAGCTGGCTCACCACCCATGGCACGTGCTTCAACCGATGCTGAGACCTGTATATCTCCCCCTTCTAGGTTGTTAATTGCTAAACTTGCCTGATCCAAACCTTTTTGATCAAGTGTTAATTGTGAAGGGGAAACACCCACTGCTTGGTCTGTTCCTGCAAACAATTCATCAATCTCTGAGTTTGCTTGATCAAATGCTCCTGAACTAATAGTTGAAACATCTGAAAATACGCCTCTGATCCATACTAAGCCTAAACTAAGAATGGTAATCCCTATAACAATGATAATAATAGTAGTCATAGAAAGTTCAACTGCTCCTTTTTTATCCATTTAATATCACCTCTAATATATTAAATTATATAGGGCTCTTTTGTTTTAAATAGTTTTGCATAACTTTAAGAGAAAGTTTTATAAACAATTGCTGTCACGAATTGGATTAAAATTAAAAAATGAGGTAAATACAGAAATGAGTAATAAAATAGCGATGTTAGTGGAAGATGAACCCATTCTTAGAACAGGGTACAAAATGACATTAGAGAGAGCTGGTTATCAAGTTGATGAATTCGATAGGGTTGATGATGCTTTGCCACACTTAGGCAATGGTAGAGCTTATGGCCTTATTGTTAGTGATATTCAAACCCCTGGACGTAATGATGGCAGAGCACTTATTGAACAAGCAAAAGAAAAGCATCCAGATGCAAGAGTTATTGGTATGTCTGCAAGAGGTTTGGATGCTATAGAAGGTTGTAGTTCTGAACCAGATGTTTTCTTACAGAAACCTTTTGGTTTACAAGAGTTAACTTTTCATGCTAGTAGACAGCAAGCTTTATAAGTAGATTCTTAGTTTTCTTTTTTTATGCAAAGAGTCGCAGTTATATCTCAAAAAGGAACAGTAGGAAGATTCCCTAGATATGAAATTCTAGTTTATGATTCCCAAAGGGGCCAAGATATATATTGTGTAACAAGAGTTAAAGGATGGGGAGAAAACCTATCTTTACATCTGGATGTTGCTGAATACCATCCTTGGGGCAAGCATTGTACAGAAAGAAAGTTTGCAACAGAGGTTTGTGCTAGGGAAGTACCAAGAAGACTACTTGAGCGGGTAAAGCATGTTGCTGATTGCCTTAGTCTTCCTGGAGGGTTTGTGGTTGATGCAACAGCAGAAATAGTTCTATAACCATTTCTTTATTTAATTAAAACAAAAAACTTTAAAAAGCAAGTCACTTTAGTGAAGGTACAAGGAGGGATTTTTTAGATGACACTGATAAAGAGCTTTACATGTAGAGGATTTAAATCATTTGCAAAGAAAACAGATATCCCTCTTACTGATGGTTACAATGTAGTGATTGGTGCTAATGGTTCTGGCAAATCTAATCTTTCTGATGCTGTATGTTTTGTCCTTGGTAAAAGTTCTGCAAAAGGGTTAAGAGCTGAAAAGTCTGCGAACTTAATTTATCATGGTGGGAAAAAAGGTCATCCTGCAAAAGAGGCTGAAGTTTCTATTGTGTTTGATAACAAGAAAAAGATTTTTCCTGTTGATGCTAAAGAAGTTGAAATTTCTAGGCTTGTTAAGAAAACTGGACAGAGCACTTATAGAATTAATGGTAAAGTTCATACAAGGCAACAAATGATTGATCTTTTAGCGCATGCGAAAATTAATCCTGATGGGCACAACATAATTTTGCAAGGTGATGTTATCAGGTTCACTGATATGCGGACAGCTGAGAGGAGAGAGATTATTGAAGACATTGCAGGGATTTCTATGTTTGAAGATAAAAAGCAAAAGTCTATGAATGAATTGAACAAGGTTCAAGAAAAGTTGAATGAGGCTGACATTATTCTTACTGAAAGGGAAAAGACTTTGCAGGATTTGAAAAAAGATAGAGACCAAGCTTTGAAGTATAAGGATTTAGAGAAGAATGTTGAAAGGAACAAAGCTACAAAAGTTCACTTGGTATTAAAGGATAAGGGTGGAAGGTTGGAGGAAATTGAAAAGAAGTATAATTCTTATGAAGGTGACATTGAAAAGTTTACAAAAGAGATTAATGATGTTAGAGCCGATGTTATCCAAAAGAGAAAAAGGATTGATGATATTAATGCTGAGTTACGAGAAAAGGGTGACAAAAGGCAGAGAGAGTTAGCAAAAGAGATTGAAGATATTAAAACTGAGATTATCAAAGGCAATTCTAGAAAAGATGTTCTTGAGAATGAGTTAAGGAAGTTGAAGGAAAGGAGAGGAAGTTTAGAAAAAGATGTTAAAGAGTTGCGGAAGAATGTTGTAAGGTTAGAGAAAAGTAAAGGAGATATTTCTAGTGAGAATAAAGGATTGATTGGGAAAGAAAGTGCCTTGAGAAAAGAGATTTCTGATTATAAGAAAAAGTTTGGAATTGAAGATAAAGAAGATTTGAATAAAAGTTTGGATGAGATTGAGGCTAGGTTGGAAAATAAGCAAAGGCAGTTGTTGGATGCTGAAACTAAAAGGCAAGAGTTGTTGAGAGAGCAAGATAAGTTGAGTTTCAAAGCGCAGGATGCTAGTGAAAGATTAAAGAAAATTAAAGATCAAAATAAGGAAGAGGTTGTTAAGCTTAAAAAAAACAAAGAAGAGTTTAAACAAGTTTCTAAAAAGTTAAATGGATGTTTGAATGAGAGTAGTGTTTTTGCTAACCAGTTGTCAAGTGCAAGGTCAAAGTTAATGGATTCTAGTGATGAGATGGCTAAGTTAAGAGCTCGGAACATTGGAATCAGGGAAATGAATGCTGGTGATATTGGTATTCAAAAAATAAAGTCTATGAACATTAGTGGAGTTCATGGAACTGTTGCTGAGTTAGGTGAGGTTCCTAGCAAGTATGCAATGGCTTTAGAGGTTGCTGCTGCTGGCAGAATTAGAAGCATTGTTGTTTCATCTGACATTGTTGCTGCAAAATGTATTAAGATTCTAAAAGAAAGTAAGCGAGGTGTTGCTACTTTCTTACCATTGAATAAGTTGAAAGAGAAGAGAATTATTAACAATATTAAGAAAGGTACTGGTGTGCATGGGTTGGCTACTGATTTGATGAAGTTTGATTCTAAATTCAAGAATGTTTTCAAGTATGTGTTTGGTGGCACTGTTGTTGTTGATGATTTGGCTACTGCTAGAAGGCTGGGTATTGGAAGTGGAAGGATGGTTACTTTAGAAGGTGACCTTGTTGAAGTTTCTGGTGCAATGGTTGGTGGGCATAGAAGAAAAACTAGTATGGGGTTCAAGGAAAAGGATATTAGTGCTGGAATTGAGAAACTAGAAAAAGATATTGAAAGGTTAGAGAATACTGTTGATTTGTTAGAGAAAAAACAAATGGAGAATGATAAAGAGATTTATTCTTTGCGAGAAAGGAAAGCTGTTCTTGAGGCTGAGATCAAAGTTTCAAAAGTATCTGAAGAAGAGTTGGAAGAGTTAGAGAACAGTAAAAGTGGTTCAAGCAAAAAGTTGAAAGATGTTGTTTCTGAGCTAGCTGATTATGAGCAGGATGTAGAAGACATTGAAATTGAAATGAGGGGCTTTAAAGAAGAAAAGTTAAAGCTAAGAGAAAAGCTTTCTAGGTTTACAAGTTCTGAGTTTAACAATGAGCTTGAAAAGTTTGAAACACAAAGGCAAAGTTTGAAAGAGAATATAATTAAGAATGATTCTGAAGTTAATTCATTGATTAACCAAGTTAGTTTGTACAAGTCTGAAGCTGAGAAGAGTGAGCATATTTTGAAAAGTAATAATAAAGATTTTGAAAAGTTTACACAAGAGTTGGCTGATCTAAAAGAGGATCTGGGTTCTAATAAAGAAGTTCTAAAGTTGAAAGAGCAAAATCAAAGAAAGTTTTATGCTGAGTACAAAGGGATGTTTAATGAGAGAACCAAAATGGAGAAGCAGATCTCTAAGATGGACAATGTTCTTATTAGGAACCAGGAAAAGCTTCGAAGTATTGAAACCAGGAGGAATGAGGTTTCTATCAAAAAAGCTGTGCTTTCTGGTGAGGTTGAAGGTTTGAACAAGGAAATGGAGAGGTACAAAGAGGTTCAGTTGAGGAGAGCTATTAGTTTGGAAGATCTAAATGCTGAAATTAAGAATTTTGAAAACAACTTGCGTAACATGGGTAATGTTAACTTGAGAGCTCTTGAGATTTATGAAAATGTTCATGGTGAGTATAGAAAGTTGTTAGACAGGTATGAACAGTTGAAGTCTGAGAAAGAAGATGTCCTAAAATTGATTTATGAAATTGATTCTAAGAAGAAAGATGCTTTTATGAAAACTTTTAAGTTGCTCGATAGAAACTTTAAAGAGATCTTTTCCAGTTTAACTAAGGTTGGTGATGCTGAGCTTGTTATTGAAAACTCTGAAGACATCTTTGAAGGTGGGATTGGAATCAGGGTTAGAATCTCTGGGTCAAAGTATATGGACCTAAAGAGTTTGTCTGGTGGTGAAAAAACTTTGACTGCTTTATCTTTTATTTTCGCTATCCAAGAGTTTGAGCCTTCATGGTTCTATTTGCTTGACGAGGTTGATGCTGCACTGGATAAACGAAATTCTGAACTGTTGTCAAAGTTGATTGCAAAGTATTCAGCAGGTGCACAGTATTTTGTAATCTCACACAATGATGCTGTTATCTCTGAAGCAAATGCTGTGTATGGTGTGTCAATGCAGAATGGTGTTTCTAAAGTTGTTAGCTTGAAGATTTAGTAAATCTTAAAAGAAAGTTGTTTACTATTATATACAATGGAAAAAATAGTTATTGTGGACTTTGGAGGAACTCTTGTCAAACCTGAGGTTATTTCAGAGGCTAATGAATTAAGATCTAGTGTGTTAAAAAGAGCTTTGCCTAAAGATGACGAGCATGCACACTCTGAAAAGTTGTACAAAGCAAATAGAGAGTTTGTTTCAAAGTTGACCGGGATTACTGAAGATATGAAAGTTAAGTATAGAATGAATAACTTAGATTTGATTACATTAACAGGTGAACAGGTCCAGAACCAGATTGCAACTAACTTATTCCAGATTGGGATGTACATGGTTGCAAAAAAGTATAAAAAAGATATTGCACCAAAAGGTTTTACTGAAGAATTAGTTAGAATACAATCCTTAGGATACAAGATAGCTATTGTTTCTGGAATGCTAGAAATTGCAAACATAAAGGTTGATTACATCTTAGGACAGCCACCTGTATTAGGAGTTTCAAATGAAGATAACATGAAAGGACTAAAAAATGTTGCGTTTGTAATAGGTGACAAGCTAACAGACCTTACAATTGCACCCAAAGCTAAAAAAATCTTTGTAAAATGGGGGCATACACAGGGTGGTGAAGAGGAGATTGCTGATTATACCATTGAAAAACCTTCAGAGTTAGGAGAGATCATATGTTAGCAATAGATTTAGATGGTGCTTTGATGTATTCAAGGCCTTTTGAGCAAGCGCACAAAGAGTGGTTTAGGTTGATGGCTGTTTTGCTTAATGATGATTCTATTAATTAGTATGCCAGCATTGAGAACTATTTCCCTAAAGTGCACGAAGTTATGAAAAGGTATATTGGTGATGTTAGTAAAGAAGATAGGACAAAGTTTGCTAGAACAATTTATGCAATGGTTACAGTAGCTTGTGTTAAGCAAGAAGATCTTTGTGTAGAGTTTAAAGAGTTTTTAGAAGGTAGAGAGCTAGCATTGATTACAACTGCTCCAGCTGACTCTGTTGAGCCTATTTTGGTTAAGTTAAACTGTGAAAACTTGTTCAAGATAGTTTACAAGAGTGAAACTGCTGCAGAACCAGATAAGAAAGAGCTATTCAAAGCATTCATTGCAAAGCATGGTAAGCCTGAATATTATATAGGTGATGGTGATAAAAACCTGGCTGTTGCAAAAGAGCTTGATATTAAGACTATTTCTGTGAATTGGGTCAAGAAAGCTGAAATTAAAGGTGATTTTGATGTTCAAAGTGTTTCTGAGTTAAAAGATGTGTTGTCCCAAAGTGAGGACAAAAAGTAACTCTCTCGACCATAATATTTATATAACTACGAGTAAAAAGTAGTACTTAAACCATATATGGGGGTTTTTATGATGAAAAAAACAATATTAGGCTTAATTTTAGTGTTGTTGTTTAGTGTTGGTTTAGCAGCTGCTGCTGGTGACCTTACAATGAGCATTGATAGTGCTTCATTGAGTGGTAATCCAGGAGATACTGTTACTTTTACCTTGACACTGACAAACAACGGCGCATCTGAAATGAGTACTGTTGCTATTACTAGTACAGATCTTGTTTCTGGTGGCAATACAATTACTGCACCAACAATATCTACAGTTACAGGTTTGGCTGCAGGTGTAACAACCACAGTTAGTTATGATGTAGTAATTCCAACTACACCAGCTGGAACATACAGTGGTTCTGTTACTGCAACTGATCAGGTAGACAATGCAAATACTGAAACATTGAGTTATGCAGTTGTTGTAAACTCTGAAGACGAAATTACTCTGGATCCAACATCTCTTGGCTTAGAAGAGAGAGCTGGTGAGAGTGATAGTGTTGATTTGACTGTTACAAACACAGGTTCAACAACCTTGACATCATGGACAATCACTTTTGAAAGTGCTGATGCAGATGATGACGCAGGCAAATTGCAAGATGATGATGAAGATGAAATCACTTTAACTTTTAGTGGCACACCAACTTCATTGGATCCTGGAGCTAGTGCAACTGTTAGTGTTACAGCTGACATTGATGAAGACATTGATTTTAATGAAGATTATGATGGTACTGTTACTGTTGCTGCTACTGGTGTTGCTAGTGTTTCTACAACTGCTACTTTGACAGTTGATGTTCTAGCTGATATCTGTGAAGATGGTAAGCAAGGAAACAGTTTTACAATTGACATTGAAGATCCTTCATCTGGTGATGAGTATACACCTGGTGAAACTATTATGATTGAAGTTGATGTTGAAAATGATGATAATGAAGAGCTAGAAGTTAAGGTTGAAGCTATCCTTTACAATTTAGATGAAGGTAAGAAAGAAGAGACTGTTAGAAGTGATGAAGTTGACATTGATGATGGTGATTCTGAAACATTTAATCTTGAACTAGACATTCCATCTGATGTTGATGATGGTGACACATTCTACTTGTATGTTAAAGCGTACGAAAGTGGAAATGAAGATGATAACTGTGATTATGAAAGGATCAGGATTGACATTGAAAGAGCAGAAGATGATGTTGAGATTGATGATGTAAGTGTTAATCCAAGTTCTGGTTTGGCATGTGGCGATATTTTCACAATGAGTGTTGAAGTTGTTAATGTTGGAACTGATGAACAGGATGATGTTTACATTGAAATCTATGACAGTGAACTTGATATTTTGGCTTACTCAGATAATTTTGATCTAGGTGACCATAATGACAATGACAATGATTACAAATACACAACAACCTTTACTGTGCCTGAAGATTTAACTTCTGGAACTTATTATTCTGAAGTTACTGTTGACTTTGGTAG
Organism: Candidatus Woesearchaeota archaeon; assembly: GCA_964343245.1. Classification (GTDB taxonomy): domain Archaea; phylum Nanobdellota; class Nanobdellia; order SCGC-AAA011-G17; family GW2011-AR17; genus JABHYY01. Next base: position 15,147 of record CAYFIU010000006.1, read on the forward strand.
TGATGAAGTGTCAGAGATGTTCCCTATTACATTAGGTGTTTGTGATGAAATTGAAGGTGGATCTTCTTCAAGCAGTTCAAGTTCTGATAGCGATCTAAAAGTAACTCTTAATGAAAACATTGAAATTGAAGATGGTACTTCATTGACTATTCCTTTGTTGATTGAAAACGAAGGTAGTGGCGATGTTGAACTTGATCTTGATGTGGCAACTGTTACATGGGCAGACCTAGAAGGTACTGAGTACCTAGCTACACTATCACCTGGTGTGACAACACATGCATACATTTACCTAGACCTTGAAGAAGGTACATTTGGTGAGCATGATTTGGTTGTTTCAGTTAATGATGTTGAAAAGATTATCACTATTGATTTTGGTGATGAGCCTGTAACATCAGCTGGATTTGACTGGACTAGCAACTGGCTATGGATTGTTATTGATGTGATCTTAGTTGTGTTGGCACTGTTGTTGCTGATAGGTTTAGCAAGAAGGTAAACCCTTCTCTTTTTTTCTTATTTTTTAAAATGGCTGATTATATTTTGAGTGTGTTTGCTCGAAGTAATTCTTATAGCGTTCCAACTGCTTCTTTAATTGGTGTTGATGATTCTTCTGGCGATCATGGTGATAAAAGGTTGCTGTTGCCTAGTGCTGATGTTACATTAGCTGTGATAAATGTTTTTCCAAGATTGTACTTGAGAAGTGAAGATGCTGAACATGATGATGATGGCGTGCATTGGGGTTTGGCTAGAATTATTAATGGACCTATAAATGGATTTGGTGCTGTTCAAAGTGAAGTAAGAGGAGTTTTAGCTGCATACAAGCATGTTGATTTTAGTTTAGAGTTTGCTTCAGGTTGATTAAAAATAAATAAGCAGACGCCAGGACTCGAACCTGGGATCAAAGGGTTGCAGCCTTTTGCCTTAGCCGCTTGGCCACGCCTGCATAGACAAAATAGAATAATTTTTGCTTTATAAGATTTGTTGTTAGAGAAAGAAGCCAAAATGGACTCATTACCCCCAATTTTGACCTTTATGGTTAATAAGAAAATCTTATAAATAACTTGTTTAATCCCTTTAAAGATGGGAACCCTGAGATTATTAGATCAAGAGCAGGAAAAAGGAGCTGCATTATCTTATTTATGTGGCATTAGGGCCGAAGATGTAGCTGCAGCCTATGGGATTAGTCCAGCAACTTTAACACAGAGCATAGTTGGAAAAAGAGCTCAAACTTGGGGAGATCCTTTAGTTGATTTTTATAGAGGGACCTCTAGCCACCAAAGATCAAGAAATGCTGCTCATTTATACCTCAGTGCTAATGATAGAGAAGTTCCAAATAACGAATTCGTAAGTCGTATTCCTAGTAGTCTTTTAACTGAAATAATTGGTACAATTTTTGATCCGCAGATAGAAGATATTGTTAGAAAAACAAATTTGGATTTTTTTGTAGGAACTAGTAATGCTTACCAAGCCCTTATGAGTGCAATATTTGGTTCCCCTAGTGCTGAATCGCATATTCAGATACCTCTTCTAGACACATTAGAAGAAAGATATAATGCTAGTGATTCAATTTCCCTGCCTCAAGTATTTGTAGGTATTGAACAAAAAGTATTAGAATCAATTAAATAAGGTGGTTTTGCAGATAGCTCTGCAAAGAGAAAAGTTATTGATACTGTTCTAAAAATGCTTGAAGATGATATGCAGGTTGATGTACTAAGGAAAAGGTTGGGTTTTGAAACAGGTGATGTAATGACCTTAGCTCAGATTGCAGCTGTTTATCAACTATCAATAGAAAGAATTAGACAATCCGAAGCTAAGGCTTTAAGAAAATTGCGGCACCCTAGTAGAGCCGATTATCTAAGGCCAATTGTTCCTCCTATTTCTGACGCTGATGCAGGAGTTTACTTAGCAGGAATGCAAACTACTATTGAAGAAAATGCATGGGCTAGAAAATTAGGACCAAGCATCAGGGTTAAAGTTCTAGAGGAAGTTTCCAGGGATCCAAGATTGTTAAGAGAACTAGAACAGCAAGCAGGAGTAACCCTTGGTGAAAAAGGAGAAACAAGGTTAGAAGATCTTGATTTATCGACTAGAACACATAATACTTTAGATGCTGCAGGTATTACGACTGTCTCTGCAATAATGAGAACCCCTCCAGGAGAACTATTGAAAGTTAAAAATTTTGGAAGAAAGTCATATAATGAAATAAGAGATGTTCTAGCAGATCTTGATTTAGAATATCCTCCAAAATAGATTTGTTGTTATTTTGGAAAAGGAATATAAGCGGACTCGGAGGGATTTGAACCCACGACTTCTAGCTGTCTTCGTAGTTTAGAAGGCTTTAGCGAATGGTAAATCGAAACTTTGCCATTTAGCGCTCTATCCAAACTGAGCTACGAGTCCTTACCAATGGAATAAAAATTCTTACCTTTTATAGTTTACTATTTGAAAATAGGAGTCAAAACCTTTAAATAGCATCACAAAACCCCTTTATATTATGAAGAAATTAGCACTATTATTGATACTTTTGATGCTTCCTTTAGCAAGTGCTCTGGAGTATGGCAGTGATAGTGTTGATGATAGCTGGACCCAAATCACATTTGATCAAGCTTTTTCAATAAGACCTTTGGTTTTTACGCAGGTAAACAGTGATAATGAAGCTGATTTAACAGTAACTCGACTGAGAGGCATTAGTACAACAGGTTTTCAAGCAAAGTTACAGGAATCTTTGGTTTATTATGATGGTACTCATGCTTCTGAAGACCTTTCTTGGCTAGCTCTTGAACCAAATGAGGTTGGAGAATCACGAGCTTTTGGATTAAGACAGAATAACCCTTTTGCATGGAGGCATAAAAACTTTTTTACTAGTTTTAGTGAAACACCTTACTTTTTTTCACAAGTGCAGACCCATAGAAATTGGCAACCTGTACATGCTGATGTTAGAAACATTACAAACTCTGACTTCTTTGTAAAGTTGGAAGAGATTGGATTCAATAATATACACCCTAAGGAGATTGTTGGAGTTTTAGCTTTTGAAGAGTTTACTGATACTGAATATAACATGGTTAGTGTTGGTACCAATTGGCAAACAGTTAGCTTTGATGAAAATTATGTTAGTGCGCCGCAAGTTTTTGCAAGTGTGAACAGTGAAAATGAAGAAGATATGGTTGTTGTTTCTGTCAAAAATGTAACTACAACTAGTTTTGAGGTTAAATTGTCAGAGTTTCCTGGTGATGATGGAACTCATGTTTCTGAAGATGTTAGTTATTTAGTTTTAGGAGAGGTTGTTGAAAGTTTGAACATTGCAATTGTTGACACTGGTAGTTCTGGTATTGATGAGATTGAAGATGCTTTGCAAGCTGAAGGACATAGTACAACTTTAATTGATTTTAGTGATGTTAGTTCAGAGTTAGATTCAAGTTATGATGGTGTTGTTTACCCAGGTGGTCAAGATGGTGTTGATGCTGTGATATATAACCAGTATCCAGGTATGATTAGTGCGATTCAAGATTTTGTTGATGATGGTGGATTTTATATTGGAATCTGTGGTGGTGCGATTGTTGGATCTGATGGTTTTATCTATGAAGGTTTAGATGTCACACCTTACACTTACCAATTAGACCTGTTAGATGTTGATGCTACATGGTACACTGTTTGGGGTAATTATGTTGGTAACATGGAGAATTTGAACTTTGATGTTGTTATGGAGCATGATGCTATTCCTAATTATAATCTAGGTGACAGTGTTTGGCTAGATTATGCTGGTGGCCCTACTTTAGATGGTAATGCTGACATTCTTTTAGAATACAACTTGGGTTATGATAATTTAGAAGGTCATGGAGTTAATGGAGAAGGTGCTTTGTCTGTTGGACAGTATGGGAATGGCAATGTTGTTCTGAGTGCTTTTCATCCAGAGTATAATGATCCTGAAGTTTTAATTGGTTTTGTTGATTGGGCTGTTTTGTAAATATTCCAACTTTCTTGGAAATATTCCAGAATTCTTTGTATTGTTTTTATAAAACCATTTTTGCTAAATCCTTTTTGGTGATATAAAAAATGAAGAAAGGGATTTTAATTTTAGTAATGCTATTGTGTGTACACATGGTGGCAGCAGACGTATTGATCACAGAAGTGATGCATTCGCCTAACAACACTGAGTCTGACACTGATGGAGAGTGGATTGAATTGTACAACTCTGGTTTAGAAGCTGTTGATCTTGCTGAGTATAAAATAGATGGGTATAACTTTGAGGACTTTGTTCTTGCTAGTGGTGAGTATCTTGTTGTTGCTCGTGAATTGATTGATGGTGATGATGTTGACCTAGAAAGTTTTGAAAGTGTTTATGGTAACAACAATGGCATGTGGGATGAATCTTTTAATGCTGTTGATGGTTATTTTTCTTTGAGCACTGAAGATACAGTGGTTCTTTCTGATGGTGAAGCTGTTGTTGACCAAGTTACTTACAGTAACAGTACAATGTGTTTAGAGCTAGTTAACTCAGAGTGGCAAGAAAGTGTAGGTACTCCAGGTGAAGGTTATATGCAGCAGGAAGAAGATGGTATACAAGTTTCTGTTCTTGTTGAAAATAATGTACCTGTTATTGAGAGTGTTAACTTGTTAACCGATGATGCAGAAGATGTGGGAATTCAGATTTTGCCAGGTTTGAATGGTACTGAGGTTTTGTTGTCAGTTAATGTTAGTGATTTAGATTCTGATATACAGAATGTAACTGTTTTAGTTTCAAATAGGAGTTATGGTTTGAATTTATCTGAAGGTGTTTACAGAGGGAGTTTCTTAATGACAAGTGAGCTTGCAGGATATTATGATGCAAATGTTTCTGTTTGTGATTATGAAAGTTGTGTTTATTCAAGTGTGAATTTTGAGTATCTTGGCATGATTGTGACTTCTTTGAACACAACTAGTTTGAGTTTTGGTAATGGTGATGAGCAAAACATTGAGGTTGTGAACTCTGGCAATGTTATTCTTGACTTTGAAGTTAGTGGGACTGATTTGGTTGCTGGTGAACAGAGTCTTAGCATTGAAAGTTTTAGTGTGTATGATTCTTCGTGGGTACCATTGAGTTTGAGTGGAGTTTATTTAGATTTGGATGTTATGCCAGGGTCTAGTGAAGATTTGCAACTGAAGTTTGAGTTACCAGCTGGAACAAGGTCAGGTGAATACAGAGGAGTGATCTCAGTGATAGGAATGCAAGATGAATGATTATGAGTTGATTAGAGAGAATATTGAGTATATCTTGAAAGGAACTGAGGAACTGGTTAATAAGAAGATTAAGAGAAATGTTAGAGAAATGTATTGGAAAATAGGGTTTGAGTTGCGTGACTTGGATGAAGTTGAGTTGCGAAAAGTTGTAAAAAAGTTAAGTAAGGATTTGCAAGTTTTTCCTGCTCTGTTAGTTGACAGTTACAGGTTCTACTTGTGTTTTCCTATGTATAAAAAAGCTATGAGGTGTGCAAAATGAGATATGTATTATTACTTTTTTTACCTTTTATTTTAGGTGTTGCTGTTTCTCCTGTTTCTTTGAACGGAGATGGGGAGATAGTTGTTATGAACAATTTGGATCAGGAGGTTGAGTATGTTGTTAAGAGTGACTACTACGTTTCGCCTGAAAGGTTTAGTTTGAATTATGGTGAAGAGCAAAGAGTTAGTGTTTCTGGTGCTGGTTCTGGTCAGGTTATTGTGTATGAAGTGCTTGGTGATGATGTTAGTGTTGTGAATGCTGTTGCTGTAAAAGTGCATGATGATGTTGGCAGTTTGATAACTGGAAATGCTGCACTTAGTTTGAGTGATTTGAAAAGTGAGAAGTATGCCATGTGTGGGGTGATTGGTTTGGTTGCTATTGTTTTATTGGTTATGTTTGGTAAGAGGGGCTGGTCTTGGTTGGCTTTGAAGGCTAAGAAAGGGATATAAGTGATAAAAGCTTACAAAAAGGTATGGAAATTGGTTATGATAAAAAAGCTGATGCAGTTTATATTGAACTGCGTAAAGGAGATTTTGCTAAAAATAAAAAGGTTGATGATTTGACTATCCTTGATTTAGATGCAAGTGGAGAGTTATTAGGAATTGAAATACTAGAAGCGAGTAAGAGAATACCTGCTGATTCTCTGTCTGAAGTTAATGTTAAGTTAGCTTTGGTTAAGTGATTTTATCCTTCTTTCCTTTGGGACCATGTTTCTTAGAAGGTTGTTTACTACTCTGCCACAGCCTAGTGTGTCATCTTTGTGTTTTACTATAACGTAGGCTGTATTGTGTTCGAAAGGAACATCTTCTCCTTTTACCCAGAGTTCCATTTGCTTTTTGTTTAGTTGGATTATGTTTTTTGTTGGTTCTATCATTTGTGAACCTTCTATGCTTAGTCTGAAACCATCAATTTGTCTTTTTCCAAAGTACATCCCCATGTTGTTTATCCTAAGCTTTTCTGTTTTAAGGTTAGCATAATCTTTTGATATTAAGAAAATTTTATCTTTGTTGTTTTCTAAGAAACCATAATCTAGCTTTTTTTTGTTGCCAAACTGTTCTTCTAATTGTTTGTAAATTGCTTTGATTTCTCTTGAGTTGAGTATTTTCATGGTTTAGAGATGTGTACAGATATATTTATATATTGTTATTAGTTATTTATTGGT
>CAYFIU010000007.1:0-21216 GCA_964343245.1 Candidatus Woesearchaeota archaeon
TTGAAGACTTTTCATCATTACACCTTCGTGACCTTTGTCTAAACATTCTTTGTAGTATCTGTTTGCTTTTTTTGTATCAGAAGTTATTAGTTGACTTATTAACTCAATTACATCTTTTTTGTCTTTTACTATTGCTTGTAACTTTTTTCTTCTTTGTTCTAATGGAATGCCAATAAGGTTTTCACCATTGATTTCCATTGCATCAAAGATGTTTACTACAACTGGCAACTCTTTTACCAGTCTTGAAATATCATACTTTCTTTTAATCCTCTGAGAAATGTTTTGGAAAGGAATTACTTTCTTTGTTTTCTTGTCAATGCCAACAATTTCTGCGTCAAGAATAAAGTTCCAAGACTTTGTGCTATCTTTTACTGCTTTCACAACATCAGGGAATTGTTTGGTTACATCTTCAAGTCTTCTTGTGTAAAGTATTATTTTATCTTTACTCCTGTGAATCTGCATTCTAAAACCATCAATCTTAGGTTCAATTATTGCTGGTTCTCCAACAACAGTAAAACCTTCTTCAACATCTTCAACTTTAGGGTAAAGCATTACTTTGATTGGTTTGCCTACAACTAAATTAAGTTTATCCAATCCTTTTGGACCCTTTTCTTTCAATGTTTCTGCAACCACGCCAAAGTCTGTTGTTACATCAAATGCAGATTGCACCTCTTCAACATAAGAATTAAACTTTTCTCTTCCATCTTTTGTTTCTTTTTCTTCTCTTTTATCAGTTATACCTTTTACTTCTGGATAAAATGTCCAAACTAGTGAGTCTCTGACCATTGAATCGCCAACACCTGTTCTTAATTCTTCTAAAACTGTTCTAACAATGTATTTTGCTTCTAATGCTGAAGCTGAACCTAAAAGTTCTGCGATTAAAGAGGTTTTTCTGTTTACAGTACCTTGACCTTCTAACTCTGTAAGCTTTTGAATATTGTCAATCACTTTGTTTAATGTTAGCTTTTTTGAAAACAATGAAACTTGAGTTTTATTTTTTGTTAGGTTTTCTGCTGTTAGTCCTAAGTCACCTGTTTGTAACCAAGAAGATTCTATTTTTTTTGTGTTAGCACCTGTTGCTTTTTCAATAGCTTTGATTAGTAATCTTGAGCTCATGCCTAACTTTCTTTCGTCCCATTGTGGGAAAACCCTACCTTGTAATAGATATATGATGTTTTTTAGGTCTTCTTTTGAAACTGTTTTTAGAAATGTTGAGATTAATTTAGTTTTCTCTATCCTCTTAGAAGTGCCCTCTAATTGTTCATAAAGTTCGGCTAGCTTGCTATAATTCATATAGAAATCTTAATAAGTTTGAATGTATATAAAGTTTTGTATGGCACTTCAAGCAGAAGGGAATCTTAGTTCATTTATTGTTATAATTGTAGTTGCAATAGTTCTTTATTTAGTGTATAGATTTTTTATTAAAGGTAAAAAAGGTAGTCTTTTGGGAGCTGCAAAGGGTTTGTTGGGTGGTGCTAAAAGTATAGCTTCCACTAGCAGTAAGATGTTGGAGGGGTCTGCTTTGGAAACTAGAAGGAGCAAAAGAATGCGAGCTGCAACTACTGATATTGGAAGCGGGTTGGCTGCTGTTAAGGATAAATTGAAACAGGCTTCTGCAAATGCTAACTTTGGTGAGGATGTACAGGGGGATGTTTCTGAAGCTTTAGTTGGGCTGGAAGAGAAAGCTGCTGCTGAACAGAGTGATATTCTACAAGCTAGATCTAGTCTTGAAAAAATTGAACAAAGGTTGGAAACTATTGAACAAAGTCTTAGTTCTCAAAAGTCACAAGTTAGTAGAGTTGAGAAGACAGTAGTTATTCTTGGAAAAATTGCTGAGAAGCAAGGTGCAGGAAATATTACCTCTGTTGCTGCGTTAGTAAATGCTGCTGAAACTTTGAAGTCTGATTTTGCTAGTATTGAAAGTATGGTTCAAACTGCTAAAACTAAAATTGCTAAAAGGAGTGAGATTATTGGTGAAGCTGAAGAAAGGCTTAGGGACATTGTTGGAAAACTTTCTGGCATCAAAGCGATCTTAGCTGATAATTCAGAAGAAGTTCCTTTGAAAAGAATTTCTAAAATGGTTGTTGGAATTGATCAGACATTGAGTGATCTTGCTGCACTGGCTGATAAAGATGGTGAGTTTGAAAAGCTTTGTGTTCAGAGTGAAGAGGTTATACAAAATTTAAGTGCTGCAATGCAAAAATTACCTGTTGATGCAAAAAAAGTTAGAAATGATGTTATCAATGTACGTGCTGAGTTGAAACAACATGGTGCACAGGCTTTAGAAGCTGCTGCTAGTACTTAGACCTTATTCTCTTTCCATTACCTCTTCAATTATACTTTTTAATTTTAGAAGTTTTTCAATATCTTCAGTTCTGATTGTTATATGAAATTTTCTCTGATCCCCACTTAAGGTTGCTAAGTTTTTTCTTTGTGATCCTCTTTCAAACCAAACCCTTGGTGTTATTTCTTGCACTTTTTGTTCTCTATAATTATAATATCCAATTTTTCTGTATGTTGCTTCTGAATCTATTTGATTAATATTTGCTACTTCCTTGCTTAAGTGTTGTTCAATAGCCTTGTGAATTAATGCTTCTTCGCTTTTTTCTAAATCTTGGTTATTTCTCTTTGTAACCCTTACCTCTCCCTGAGGTAGATCTGCATCAAATCCAACAATTTTAATTTCAAATTTTTTAGTCTGGTTTTCTTCCATTTTCTTTTCCTCCCTTTATTTTTCTTTTTTATTCTCCAGCAACCTTTTTCGTTACTACTCAGTGAACAAAACAGCTATTTATATCTTTCTTATATAAAGTATATACTGTATAGAAAGGCTTAAAAAGACTAAAAAAATCCCAAATGTATGGAAAGGAAGCTAGTTAAGCAAGGAATTGGTGCAATCACAGTATCTATACCAAAGAAATGGGCAAACAAGAACCACCTTGGGCCGGGAGATCAAGTTAGCATTAAAGAAAGGCCAAGTGAACTTATAATCAGCCCAAAATCTGGCGAGAGTCAAAGAAAGCTAGAAGTAAATATTACTAACTTGCAAACAAAAACAGTCAGAGAGATCGTAAAATCAGCATATCTCAAAGGAGTTACTGATTTAACATTGAATTTTAAAAATAAAACTATCAAAGGCAATATTGCAAAACTAACTAACAAAAAAGGTGCAACCAGTTATAGTATCAAAAAAATACATAGAAGAGTTAGTGAACCAATTGTTGAGTTTATTGAGGATGTTCTACAAGACATGATGGGTTTTGAGATTGTTGAGCAAGGAAGTAGTTTTGTTAAGATCAAACAAATTTCTAAGGTTGATGAAGAAGAGTTTGGTATTACATTGAGAAGAATTTACAGATTAGTTTATAGTTTGAATTCAGAGTTAGGTAAGCATCTTGAGAAGCCAGTGCAACAAGAGTTAATACTAAACAAAGTACACAACATAAAGAAATTTGTTAATTATGGTTTAAGGTTGATTAAGGTAGGTGTGATTAAAAAACATGAGCTTAATTATTATTCTATCTTGCAAAGGTTTGAAAACATTGTACATATATATCGGTTCTTGGCTGTGTTTGTTGAACAATCTGGGAGAAAGGCTGATAAGCAAACTATCAAGATGGTCGAAGATGTTGGAGAGTTGATGGATTTTGCACAAAAAGCATTTTATGAGTTTAGTTATGATAAGTATGATTCCTTTCAAGACCAGGTTGGTGCTGTATATGGAAGGAATCATCTGAAATATAAGGAAGTTAGTAAAAAAGACGTAAGAGTTATGCAAGCCCTTACTTCCTGTGTTAGGGACCTTAGAGTTATTATGGGTAATACAGTATCTATTCAGTTAGAGTAAATTTCAAAATGATAAAATCACAAATGAAGAAATCTGTTTTTCGAACACTTACAGTTCTAGCAGGAGTTAATATTCTCTTAGGGATTTTCCATTTGTTTTTTCTTTCTAATATGATGGGTTGGGGAACAGAGTTAAGTGGTTTGGCACCTGAAAGCCAAGCAACTATTGCAGTGCTTAATATTTTTATGGGAGTTTTGTTTACTGGTTTTGGGATTTTATCTTTTATTTATCTGCCATTGCTTAAAGAAAAAAGTAAAGGAGCATGGATCTTTTTTATGTTTTTAGGCATCATTTGGTTTATTCGAGCAATTATGGAACCCATTTATTATCCTGTTATTTGGGAAGAGATCATGTTTACAATTATACTCTTAGTTATTGCTGGTTTGTATTTGTATCCTCTTATTAAACATAGAAAAGAGTTTGTAAAGTAGAGTAAATCTTATAAAGTTCTTTTACATGTATTTCTTTTATGGAGTTGAAAAATACAATTCTAGGTAGGAGAGCCATTAGAAGGTATTCTGATAAAGAAGTACCCTTGGATCTTGTTGGAGAGATTTTAGAATTAGCTAAACATGCACCTTCATCTGGAAACTTGCAGAATTGGAAGTTTGTTGTTGTTACCAAAAAAAGTGCAAAGGAAAAGTTGGCTGAGGCTTCTTTAGAACAGTACTGGATGGTTGAAGCTCCGATTCACATTGTTGTTTGTAATGATTATGAAAAAGTTAAAGACCATTATGGGAAGATGGGCAGGATGTATAGTATTCAAAATTGTGCTGTTGTGGCTTATGCTATTATGTTAGCTGCACAGGACAAAGGGCTTGGCAGTTGTTGGGTTGGTGCTTTTGATCCTGATGCTGTGCAAAGAGAATTAGGTATCCCAGATAACATGGATCCAGAGGTTATAATTACTTTAGGTTATTCTAATGAAAAGAAAGCTGATTCTTTAAGGGAAGATTTGCACTATTTAACATTTGTTGACTCTTGGGGTAACAGAGAAAAGAAGTTTGAAGCTTTCAAAGAGTTTAAGAAGAAGTTAGATGAGATTCAGAAAAGGTTTTAAGTGAGTTGTTAATTCTGTTTTTTATGGTTCTATCTCAAGACGAGCAGGCATATCACCAGGATATGAAAAAATTAGCAAAATATATTGCACCAAGGTTTGCTAGGATGGTTTTGGTTGATCCTGAAGTGAGAGAATTCTCCACCAATCGATGGAAAGACAGAGTGGGACTTATTAGATTGATTACAACACATACAAGAGTTAGTGAGAGTACTATCTCTAGTCATTTGAGTCACATGCTTCGAGGATATAGCTTTTGTTATTTGCCAAAATGGAATGATGATTCTGAATTTGAAAGAAGGTTATTGAGAAGAACATCCTTGGCTTTAAGGTTTGCTAACAAAGATCAGGAATATGATGCTGAAGTTGCTGAGATTGTTACAAGAGTAAGAGAGGATTTTTCTGATTTTGTTTATCCACCAGAATTAAGAAAATAAAAAGAAAAAATTAAGAAGCTTTTTTAGTTGTCTTCTTTGCTGGTAAAGGTCTTCGAATTGTTATTGGCAAAATGTCTGATTCAAATTCTTTTTTTGCAATGTTAATTGGGTTGTAATTAACATCTTCAAAGTCCTTTTTTTTCATTTTTAGCAAAATTGGTGCGCCCATTGCAATTTGCAATGCTCTTGCGCCAATCACTCTTGCTCTTTCGTACTTTGTTGTACAGTCATTCATTTTAGTAATTTCCTCAATTCTAGAGTTTTCTTTTCAGACAGATCAACCATTATCTTCAAATCTCCTGAAAGAAGTGCTTCTGATTTACCTTTTTGCATTGCGCAAATGTCTCCTTTTTCAGTGAACACTGTAGTTAACCTTGCATCAGCTAGCTTTTCTTCATCAACTGTTGGATCTACTAAGAACTTGTCGCCAAGTTTCCATACTGTACATGAAACAGGTGTCTTTGATAAAGGTAAGCCTTTGTCGCTTCTGTTCTTAAAATCAACATTACCATCTTTGTCAAGCTCAGGGAACTTTGCATCTTTGACTGCTGCAATTGCTGCTAATGCTGCTGCATCAAACAAATTACCATCTGCGTTAACTGGATAGATGTCAATGAAAACCATCCAAATCTTTTCACCAGCTGTGATACATAACTTTTTGAAGTCAATTGCGTCACTTTCTCTGATCCCTCTATCTGTTACTCTTGCAAGTTCAATAGAGTCAATGCTTGGTGGGCCTGATTCAAAGTGTGGTGAAGACAGAGGTAATAACTCTACATTTACCATGATTGTACCTTCGTCAGGTCGGTCAGGGTAAGGTGTACCTGTGTCAATCTTAACACCTGCTATAACTTCTGTGTCACCAATCTTAACTCTTGCTGAACCTTCAGCTGATTTTGGTGAAACACCATATTCAATTTCAGCAAGTTGTCTGTATTCATCGAAATTTCTTCCATCAAGTCTTGTTCCCTTGTCTAAAAGTGATTTCATGTATTGCTTTGTTATCATTTTGTTGCCTCCTGTGAATACTTAGCCTTTAATGCTTTTCTTTGTATTTCGTAGATTTTGTCACAAGCTTTCCTTGCAAGCTCTACTGCTTTGTGGAATTCTTCTTTTGGAACTTCTCCATCAAGCTGTAACAAAGTTACTTCTCCATTCCTAGGCATTACTGCAACTGGAATGTCAACTGAACCACCTTCGTAGCTTTCTTCTGCATAGTCTACATCTACAACTGGAGTACCACCAACAACACCACCTGATACTGCACAAACTAGGTCTTTCATTTTGAAGCCTGCGTCTGCAAGTGCCATTGATGCTGCACAGATTCCTGCACACCTTGTTCCTGCATCTGTTTGAATCAGTTCAACGAAAACATCAACAACAGTTTTTGGGAATGGTGAAAGGTCTAGTGCTGGTGCTAGTGCATTTTGTGTTACCATTGCAATTTCTTTACTTCTTCTGCTTGGTCCTGGTCTTACTCTGTCACCTGAACCTGAAAAAGCCATCATGTTATAATTGCATCTTAGAACACCTTTCCCTGGATTTTGCAAGTGTTTTGGGAAAAGGTCTCTTGGACCATAAACAGCTGCTATTGCTACTGTTTTTCCAATCTTGAACATTGCAGAGCCAAGTGCGTTTTTTACAACGCCAACTTTAGCGTCCATTGGCCTTACTTCTTCGAATTTTCTACCATCAAATCTCTTTGTGTACTTCATTTTGTTGCCTCCTTCTTCACTGCATTCTTTTCAAGGAATTGTTTTATTCTTTCAGTAAGTCCTGAGACATGTCCTTTTTCTTCAATTAACTCAATTGCTTTGGTTGCTAGCAACTCTTGTGCTGGTGAATCTCCTCTTATCCAAACTCTACCATTTTGGCCTGCGAAGATTGTACAACCTGTTGCATCTTTAATCATAGAAATCATGCTACCTTGTTTACCAACTACTCTTGGTATTTTGAAAGGTGTAATCTCTAAAATTCGTCCACTCCTTAGCTTTCTTAAGCCAGGGCCTTTCATTGATAAGTCAATTGCTTTTTCTTTTGATACTTTGCTGATCTTTGCTAAAACTATTTCTCCTACAGCATAGTAATCACTTAGGTTTGCTCCCCTCTCAATAAACTCTGAGGTTGCATCTTTTAGTGGTAGGTTTCCATCGTAAGCATAGCCTACATCGATAAACCAACTGCTGTAAGTCATGTCTTTAACATAACCAATCACACTATCATCTTTTTTTGGAATATACCTTCCTTTCAAAGGGATAATCCTAATCAATCTGCCACTTACGTTGATTAATCCAACTTGTGCAGAAATGATTTTGTCGTCTTCTCTAAAGCTTCCTGCAGCTGGTAAATAATCCATACCTTCTGCTAGGATGTCTCCAGGAATGACAACTTGTTTATTTTCTACTAATAGTTTACTCATTTTTTCATCTCCTATTTAAAATTTTAATTTCAATCTCTCCTTTTGTTAATTTGTTCAACTCATCTTCTAATGTCTCTTGAGTACCTGCTGGTATCTCTAAGATAAGTAGTAAAGAACCATCACTTAACCAGTCTTCTTTCAAAACTTTTCCATAATTTCTTACAGGACCATAAGCTTTACCTGTGTAGTCTGCAGGAACTTTTATGCTTAGTTCTCTAACCTCAAACTTGATTGGGATCAAAGGTCTTATTTTGTCAAGCGCATCTTTTGCTTGTTCTTCGACTGGTTTGAATTCATCAATCCTAACTCTTGCTTCCCTCATAACAGTTTCAATTCTTTGAGGTGGGTGAGGATGTCCTGTTTGAGCATCAATTGAGTTCCTGTGGATGAAAAATACAACTGCTTTTCTTTTTTCATCCCTTAACTTGTTTCTGTGCTCTGTTGTTAACTGGATATCTCCTTTCTTAATTATTACTTTTGCAACCTTTAATGGATCTGTTGTTTGGAAAAGTTTTAGGATTTCGTTCTCTGACGCTTTTTCAGCTTTTTTAACATCTTTGAAGATGTCTCTTGTAGCTAAAACATCATCTAAACTGACATCATTTCCTTGCCTGTATTCTAAAGCTTTGTCACAATCTACAAGAATTTCGAAAACTTGTTCTCCATGTTTGTACCTTGCAATTATTGCTTTGTCTACGCTTACCATTTTATTTTATTTTTTTCCTGTCTAGTTTAGAGTATTCGCCATTTTGTACAACTGCACCATCGATTCTTGCCAAGTCAAACTCTTTGCCAAGAACTTTTTTTAGTGCTTTGATTGCTAGCTTAATTCCATCGGCAACCATCATGTTTTCACTGTACTCTTTTCTTAGGATTTCTTTTGCTAGTTCTGAACTTTCACCAACAGCTGTTGCTTTGTATTCAAAGTAAATTCCTGTTGGTTCTGTTACAAACAAAACATTTTCGCCATCGTCTTCGCCAACGAACAATAATGAAACTCCAAATGGTCTTGCACCACCATACTGAGTGTAACTTTGTTTGATGTCACAGATTTCTTTTATCAAACCCATTGTTTCAATTGGCACACCATATGTAATCCTGTGCTGTTGTGAGATCAGTTGTGCTCTTTCGATCAAAACTCTTCCATCCATAACATAACCTACTGCAGTTCCTGCAATGTGTTCGTCAACCTGGAAAATCTTTTCAACTGAATCGGCTACTATTAATTTGTCTACTACTCTTTTGTCTGCTACTAAAACAACCCCATCTTTACAGACAATTCCTATTGCTGTTGAACCTTGTTTTACAGCTTCTTTTGCATACTCAACCTGTAATAACCGCCCATCTGGACTAAACATTGTTGATGCTCTATCATAACCCATCATTTGATGTGAACCTTCTTGCATTTTTACTTGCCCTCCTTTGTAAAATATTTTTTTCTTATTTTGTTAATAACGCCTGTTGTTGCCAGACTTTTAACTATGACTTTTTTGTTGTCTACTGTTTTCATTAAAGCTAAACAAGCTTTACTGTGACTTATATACTTAGTGTTAACTCTGTAAATACCTTTATTGTTTTCCCAGTCTGGTAAAAATTGTAATCCTGCATTTGCCATCCCTAATGTTCCTATAAATTCTTGCATTTTTTCTGTTATTGCTTTTTTAGCTGTAGCTCTTGTAATAGATGCTTTGGATTGCACTTCAAATGCTACATATCGCTTTTTTTCCCTTAAACTGGGCAAAACTTGTTTTAGTTTCATATTGAGAAAGTTTTAGTCTCCTTATCTCGTCTCTTGTTGGGGTCTAGGAATACAAAGGTATTTAAATAGTTTTTGGATTCCTTTTTGTATGTTATATATGATAGGTTTGGGACTGTGGGATGCTCAAGATATTAGCCTTAGGGGGCTTGAAATGGTCAAATCTTGCGATTATATCTATTTGGAGAATTATACCTCTAAATTGGACTGTCCTTTGTCTGATTTGGAGAAATTGTATGGAAAAAAGGTGATTTTGGCTGAAAGAGAGTTTGTTGAGGATGGAGAGGTTATTTTGAGTCAATCTACTGAAAAAAATGTTGCTTTATTGATAATTGGCGATGTTTTCGGCGCTACCACCCATATTTCGCTGTTTAAAGAGGCTAAGGAAAGGAATGTTAAGGTTGGAATTGTTAATAATGCTTCTGTGCTGAATGCTGTTGGAGTTGTTGGGTTAGAGTTATATAAGTATGGCAAGGTTGCATCTATTCCTTTTGGGCATTCTGATGTGAAGGCGCCTTGTGATGTTTTGAAGATGAATCTTGCTAATGGCTTGCATTCTTTGTTTCTTTTGGATCTTGCTCCTAAAGAGAATAAGTATATGGAGTGTAAAGAGGCTGTTTCTTACTTGATTAATAATGGAGCTATTACAGCTGATACCAAAGTTGTAGTTTGTGCTAAGTTGGGTTGTAAGGATTATGTTGTTAAGTACCTAGAGGCTGGCTCTGTTTCAGAGTTAAAGCTCTATCCACAATGTTTGATAGTGCCTGGTGAATTGCACTTTGTTGAAGAGGAGATGTTGGAGCTATGGAGTGCATAGTTAAACCTGGAGCTAAAAATGATTCCATTGTTTTGAAAGAAGGTGTTTATTATGTTTCGTTGAAAGCTAAACCCGTTGAGGGGAAGGCTAACACTGCTTTGGTTAAACTGTTTAAGAAAGAGCTTGGCATTAGAGTCAGGGTTAAACATGGTTTGACTTCTAGGAAGAAAGTTTTAGAAATTATTTAGCTCTCAAATCTGTCAGAGAATTAATTTCATGTTTGATAACTTCTTGAGTAACAGCATCTAACCGAACATTCATGAACTTTAGTTCGTTTGTTATCCAAGTAATATTCCATATGGTTTTTCCATTTTGAACTTGAAGCACAACTATTGCTTTTGCTAGAGAATGGCCTTGTGCAAGACTTTCTGTTTTCATCCAAGCTTCTTCTAAAGTCATTTTAACACTTTCTATATTCAACTCTTCTAATTCATGTTCTTCTTTTTGGAATACTTCGTGCTCTTCTGCTTTTTCTTTGAATAGAAAGTTTTTGTGCTTTTCTTTTGAATAGAATGTTAATTCCCAGTTTACTTCATTAAGGTCAGTACCCATGAAGAATGCTGAGACTAAAACTAAATCAGGATTTTGTTCTTTTGCTTTTTTGTAATTTTCTGAATTATGTAATTCTTCTAACTGTTGTTTAAGATCATCTAACATTGGTTTGAAGAATTAATAATGTTATAAAAAGGTTGTGCTAGTTGATAGCCTTAGTGTCAATCTCTATAGCAAACATATATACTCTAGAATATAATGAGTGACAGTGACATTGGTACACGCAGGACTTTTAAAGGCATAAACTAGATATTGATTATGGAAATAAATTTGTTATTATACCTCCCTGATAAGACTTTCATTTATATTGATGATAAGCTAAGAAAAGAGCTGTTTGATGACGTAATTAGAACTACCCTAACTAATTTTTCTAAAAAAAACTCTCTTAAAATGAAAAATTTAAGTAGATACAAGGTAGGGACTAGAGCCATCCCAAAAAAGGTGTTTCTAAAGTTACTTAAGACATCTAAAATAAAGCTTAAAACTTTTAACAAGAAAATTACAATCAAAGTAGGAAGAAGAGGAAATAAAGTTAAAATGGGGCCTTTTCTTACAATCACTCCCGAGTGGGTTTATATCTCAGAATTGATTAGAGGAGATGGTTCTTTATGTAGAGGGAATAACTATTCTTATACCACTTGTTTTGCAAACAAAAATACAAGCCTTATCAATCTGGTTCAGAACTTTTTCATCAAACAAGGGCTCAATCAGAAACACATAGGTATCTATAATGATTCTAAAGATCCAGACATGAAATATTTGTATGCTCACTCTGAAATATTTTCTTATCTGCTCAAGAATTTTTTTCTTATTCCTTTTGGGAAAAAAGGAGATTTATTTCTTCCAAGGTTCATAAAAAGGGAACCCCAGTTTTATATCAGCGCGATAAGAGGAATTTTTGATGCAGAAGGGTGTATCACATATAAGAGAGAAGGGAAACAAAATAAGAAAACTTTAACCATAGGTATGAAAGATGGTATATACATAAAAGATATCCATAAAGCTTTATCTAGTTTAGGGATAAAATCTAATCTTTATCAAGATAAAAAGAAATTATATAGATTATATATTCAAAGTATAAGAGACATAACTAGATTTTATAGAATTGTGAAACCAGAACATACAAAGAAAATCCCCGTCTTTAAACAGATTATAAAAAATTGCAAGAAATCTAAAAGCAACAATTCCATATTCTTTAAAATAAAAATCCTCAAAATACTTGAGAAAAAGGATTCAAAAATGAGAGATGTATGTGAAAAGAGAAATATTTCCAATTCTAAAGCAGGGAATAATCTTTATCTTCTAAAGAAAGAAAAGCTAATCGAGGTTAAGAAAGCAATAAAAACTAACAAAGGATGTTGGTTTATTTACTCAATAACAGAAAAAGGGAAAAATTATTTAAATTCAAAAATAAGTAATTTATCATTAATATTCTCCTGAACAAGCTTAATGAACTTTTTTATTCCAATTCTATTATGAACTTCCCCATTTAAAGTTCTAACTGACAAAATCTTGCCCTCTATTTCCTTATCTCCCAAAACAACTATCAAAGGCACTTTTTCCAAAGTAGCTTCCCTAACCTTTTTGTTGATTGATTCTGACCTGTTATCAAGTTCTGCCCTGATCCCAGCTTTCCTTAACTCTTGTAAAACATGTTCTGCAAATTTGTTTGCCCTATCAGTTACAGTTAACAATTTTACTTGTAAAGGAGATAGCCATAATGGGAATTTCCCTGCATAGAGTTCAATCAAAAGTGCCATTGTTCTTTCAATGCAACCAATTGAGGATCTGTGTATGACCATTGGCCTGTGTTTTTTGCCATCTTTGCCTTCATAAGTCATGTCAAACCTTTCTGGCAGTGCAAAATCAATCTGAACTGTAAACAAAGTATCTTCCTTGCCATAAACATTTCTCATTTGTACATCAAGTTTTGGGCCATAAAATGCTGCTTCATCTTCTTCTTCAACATAATCAAGTTTCATATTATCTAAAATCTTTTTCATTGAAGCTTCTGAATCTTTCCATGCTTTTGGATTGTTAATGTACTTGTCTTTTTTAGTTACGTCACCTTTAGAAAACCTGTACCAGTAATCTTTGAATCCTAAAATCTTCATAAGGTCTTGAATAAGTATTACAACATCCTCAAACTCTTTTGCAATTTGTTCTGGTGTACAAATAATATGTGCATCTGCTAAACTGAATTGTCTAATTCTGATCAAGCCATGAAGCTCTCCTGATTGTTCGTTCCTGAACAAGTCTGCAACTTCTGCATATCTTAAAGGTAAGTCTCTGTAACTTCTCATTTTTGATTTGTAAATCATGAACTGGTGAGGGCAAGTCATTGGTCTTAGTGCCAATTCTTCTCCATTTGCTTCGAATACAAACATGCTCTCTCTGTAATGGTCTAAGTGACCTGAAATTTTATACAATTCTGTTTTTGTTAGAACAGGAGTTGATGTTGGAACATAGCCTCTTTTCATTTCTTCATCTTCAATGAACCTTTGTAAAGTTCTTTTGATGATTGCACCTTTTGGTGTTAATAGAGGCAAACCTTTACCTACTTCTGAACTGTGAACAAACAAGTCTAATTGTTTACCTAATTTATTATGATCTCTTTTTTCTGCTTCTTCTCTTTGTTTTATGAAAGCTTTTAGTTTATCCTTACTCTTAAAAGCATAACCATAAATTCTTTGCAACTGTTTATTTTTGGAATCACCTTTCCAGTATGCGCTTGCAGCACGTGGTAGTTTGTACAAACCTTTCAACTCTTTAGTATTTTCAACATGTGGACCCTTGCATAAGTCAATAAAGTCTCCTTGTTTGTAGAAAGTTAGAGTTTTAAGTTCGTTTGCTAACTCTTTTTTGTAAGGCTCTTGTTTAAAATAATCATTTTGTTCTTTTTTTGTAAGCTTTACTTCTTCAATTGGAAGCTTTCTTTTTGCAATCTCACGCATCTTTTTGTCAATTGCTTTTAGTTCTTCCTTTGTGAAAGGTTCTTTTCTGTCAAAGTCGTAATAGAAACCATTTTCAATTGCAGGACCCATGCCAAGTTTAATTTTTGGGTATAATTCTTTAACTGCGTGTGCCAAAAGGTGTGCGCAACTGTGTCTTAAAGTTTCTAAATCCATGTTCAACAATATTCTTTCTATTTATATAAAGCTTTCTAAGAAACCTATGTAAGACAGCAAAGTTTATAAATTCTCTAGCTACTATATAATTAAAATGAAAAAGGGGTTATTAATTATATTATTAATTTGTTTATTATTACCAGTCGCAACTGCTAATATTGATATAGATGGACCTACCCAATCAAAATTTAATATAGGGGACAAAATCAGCATTTCTGGATCTATTTTGGCTGATGATGATGTTTCAGGTTATATGCAGTTAACCATTGTTTGTTATGATGAAGAGTTTCCTTTGCAAAGAGTGCCTGTTGATATCTCTTCTGGTGAAAAAGTTTTCTTTTCTGCTTTAAATCTTCCAAACATCTTGGTTACATCTTCAATGGAAGGGTATTGTCATGTTAGAGCTGGTTTAATTGTGTCTAATAATGCTATTGAAGAAGAAGTTTCATCCAGTTTTGAAGTTGTTCGAGACATGGAAGGAAGTTTTGACTTATCTGATTCTCTTTACCAGTTAGGTGATACAATGAGTTTCACAGGAAAAATTGAAAAGATGGATGGAGATAATGTTGAAGGGATGGCTGAAATTTATTTTGAACAAGATGGTGTTGAATATCTTGTTGATAGTGTACCTTTGCTTGGAGGGTATTTGAATTATGAGTATAGCTTCTTGGGTGGTTACCCTGGCAGATATGATATTAACTTGGTTGTTAGAGATTATTATGGTAACATGCAATCATTTACAAACGCAGGCAGTTTTGAGTTGATGGATGATCTTTATGTTTATGTTGAATCTGATAAAGAGTCTTTCTTGCCTGGAGAAACTGTAACTGTCAGTGGAGAAGTTCAAACTGCTCAACAGGATGACATTAGTAGTGGATCTGTTGTGATTAGTTTTGGAGATAACTTATACAGCACTTCATTGAATGCTGGTGCTTATAGTTACAGTTTTGTTGTTCCAACAGATATTGAGTCTGGTGATCATAAAGTTGAGATTGAAGTTGAGGATGGATATGGTAACTCTGGTTTAACATACAAAACAGTTGAAGTTGAACCTCTTGCTACAAGAGTACAAGTAACAATTAGTAACAGTTCTTTTATGCCACAGGATGAAGTTTCAGTCGAAGTTAAGTTGTATGACCAAGCTGATGATATTATGCAAGGGTTGGTTAACTTAGAAGTTTATGATGCTGAAGAAGATGTTATCTCAACAAGAAATGTTGAAAGTGGTGAAGATCTGTTGTATGAAGTTTCTCAGTTTGGTGAACCTGGTTTGTGGAGAGCTATTGTAACACTTGATGAACTATCTGATGAAGATAGTTTTACTGTTGGTACATTCAGTGATTTAGAAGTTTATATGGAAGATGAAGTCCTATATATTAGAAATGTTGGTAACACCAAGTACTCTGAAGATATTGAACTGGAAGTAGAGGGTGAAGATGGTACCATGTATACTATTAAGAGAACTAGGAACTTAGATGCAAATGAAACCATGGTTATCAATCTAGCTGAAGAGATTCCAAGTGGTTCCTATTCATTAGGATTACCTACTGGCCATAGTATTAATGATTTGATTATTCAGGATGGAACCCCTAGAAAGTCTTTCACTTGGTTATACACCTTGTTAGCTTTAATCTTTATTGGAGGTTTAAGTTATGTTGTTTATGGTAAAGTTAAGCCACTAAAAGGAGCTAAAACTCCTAAAAAATTCATGAATGATAAGCCACCAATGAAAGTTGGCAAATCTGAAATCAAAGCTAAGAAGAAAAAGCCAAGTTTACAGTTTGAAGATAAGAACAAAAGTATTGCTGATTTTAAGCAGAGGGTTATGAGTGAGATTCATAAAACTGAAGCAATGGATCAAAAAAGGACTCAACAAAAAAAGTTAGCTTCTGTTTTGCCTAAGTCTGATAATAATCCTTTCAAACTGTTTGACTAACTAGGATTATATCTTTTTTTTCATTTATTTCTTTTAGATTGAAATTGTTTTTTAATTTGTTGACTATTTCTTTGCAATGTTTGGACTTTTTTAAGATAGTGAATGCGTAGTTTTTTTGTTTAGAGACTCTTTTTATTTCTTTTATTGCTTTATCCATATCACAGTGGTGTAGTGCTGTTAAGGATACTATTGTGTCAAAAGTTTTGTCTGAAAAAGGTAGTTCTTCTGCTTTACCTAACACTTTTTCTCCCTTAGCTTGCTTTAATAGTTCTTTTGAAGGGTCCAAAGAGGTTACATTGTCAAAGTGTTTTGAAACAATCCCTGTGCCTGCACCAATGTCTAGGATTTTTCCTTTGAAAGTAAAATGTTGTTTTATTATGTTAAGTTTTTCTAACTGCTCTTGATAGTACAGTTCATCATAACCTTTTGCTATTTCATTATACATTTTCCATGTCCTGGGCAGAGCATCTTATAGTCTTTTAGCTTTGCTAGTGAAAATTTCATCAACTCTGGTTTGGCAGTTGGCAGGTCTATCCTTCCTGGCATGTTATTGTTGAAAAGTGTGTCTCCTGAGAAAAGAATATCTTTGTATTGTAAGCAAATGCTTCCTCTTGAATGACCAGGTGTTTTTATAATCTTGAAATCTTTTAACTCTGTTAGTGGTTGAATTTTTAACCCTTTTATGTCTGCATAGGCTTGAGGTGTTATTGTTGCAAGCACTCCAAACTTTGCCAGGTCTTCGATCTCTTCTTGTGATGCAAAGAATTCTGCGTTTGGAAACTCTGAAGGTATTCCAGTGTGATCGTAGTGTAAGTGTGTGAAGATAACTTTCTTAATATCTTTTGGTTCTATGTTTAACTCTCTAAGGTTTTGTATTAGAAAATTTGTGTTGCTTCTTATTCCTAAGTCTATTAATATTTCTTTGTTTATCAGGAATACATTGCTTGTAAGGCCCTGTTTGCCTCCAACTTCATATATATCATCTGTTATCTTTTGCATAGGTTTTGATAATTAGTTTTTATTCTTAAGTTTTCCTATAGGTGCAGGTAAACTTTTTATCTTTCATATAACCTTCAACAACCTTCTTTAATCCTTCTTCTGTAAGAAAATTAATATTGCCATCCCCCTCATCAGTTAAGTAAGGGCACCTAAATAAAGTCCCATCAAAATCTATTGTTGCAGATGAACCTGCTCCCATTTGACATTTACCAATAACAAAAGTGCTGTGAGGCAGATTAAAGTCAGCATATTTTCTCGAAAGTTTGCTTAACTTTTCCATAGTTTGTCTATCAGGATGTAATTCAAAATCGGAGTTGCAAACAAAAGCAATTCCAGTTTTGTTCGCTGCTTGTTTTATGTTAGCAATTTTAGTTTCATCCAACAGATCCCTTTCAGAAATAACATAGTTCATTGCCAACCTTGTTAAACCCTCTGCAGGTTGCTTTCTAGCTCTAGCATAAGTCTTTATTAATCTTCTCAAATTCTCTGCAATTCTAGCTTGATTTTGAAATCTTCCCTTGTTGGAAGTATACTCTCTTCCATAAAAAAAATCAGCATCAATAAATTGATTACCAAATAGACTTATTGTTACATTGGCTTCGTGCTCTGCTAGGGAATCACAAATCTCTTGTGTTAAATTATTCCCTGCTGTAAATACATATGCTTGCACACCTTTTTCATGAGCAGAACTTATTTTTTCTAGAGTTTCTTCTTGCAATATAGGATGAAATGGATCACCCCTTCCATTTATTGTTATAAATCTTGTTCCATAGGTTTTAACAAAAAAATCAATCATACCCCTTATTTTTGGAATTGTTAATCTATTACCTAATTTTATTCTCTGAGTTACGCAACCTTTGCATGCTTGTTCAAAAGATCCATCTACATCAATCAATTGAGATCTTTTCTCACAAAGATTAGCTCCTGGAAGATTTAAGATAGCAATAGAACTATCTAAAACAGACTCAAGTTCCTCTAATTTACTTGTGATTTCTAGTTTATTTATCATTTTCAATAAGAAAATTGTCTAATAAGGCATATATAAAACCTTTTAAGCAAATCTTTTACTAAAACGAAATATTTATATAATTCCTAGTTATTTGTAAAGACATGGAGAAATTAGATATTAAAAATAAAAAGATCCTTCATTCACTAGATATTAATTCAAGGCAGACTAATTCCCAGATTGCAAAGAGAGTAGGCCTTTCAAAACAATTAGTTGGACAAAGATTAAGAAAAATTCAAGAGGTTGTTTCTTCTTATTATACTGTCATTGATGTTTCTAAGTTAGGGTTCACAATACACAAGAGTTTCTTGAGTCTTCAAAATTTAGACCATGAAAAGGAAAAAAAGATGATAACATTTCTGAAAGCTCACCCAGATGTAGTCTGGATAGCAAGTTGTGAAGGAAAATATGACTTGGCTTTTGGTACATGGGCAAAGGATATTGAATACTTAGATAAAACTTTAAAAGGAGTAAGTAAAAAGTTTGGAAAGCACATCTCAGAACGACAAATCGCAACAATCATCAAAGGATTTTACTTTATTAGAGACTATCTTGTTAAAAAGAATAAGCCTAGCTCATTTAGGAAATCTTTTTTTGGTGCAGTTCCGAACAAAGCCAAAGTAGATATGAAAGATTGGAAGATTCTACACCAAATCGCAAACAACCCAAGATTTTCAATAATTAACCTTGCAAAAAAAGTTAAACTTAGTCCCGACTCTATAAGGAACAGGATTAAGAAAATGGAATCAGCAGGCATTATCAAACATTACAATTTTGTACCAAACGAAGAAACGTATCCTTTTTTACATTACAAATTGCTTCTAGGCCTAAGAAATCTGGTTCCAGAAGATGAAAAAAGGTTAATTGAATATTGTAGAAAAAACCAGAACATTGTTTATACTGTAAAAGCATTGGGACCTTGGGAGTTTGAAATAGATTTAGAAGTTGAATCTACAAAACAATTTAGGGAGATTATGATGAATATAAAGACAGAGTTTAAAGATATAATCAAAGAATACTCCACATTACATATATACAAAGTCCACAAGTATAATTTCTGCCCCAGCATACAAGCATAAAGCTTATAAATACCAAATATTAACTATTGTTAATTATGGATCTTCCTCAAGAGATTGAAGTGTGGTATGTAATCCCAGCATTAAGGAAAGAGTTAGCAAAAGCTCTCTTGGACTTAAACTTAACCCAGAAAGCAATTGCAGCTAAACTTGGGCTTACAGAACCTGCTGTTTCACAGTACCTAAAAGGCAAACGAGGAGGAGACATAGAATTTTCTCCAGCTGTGATGACTCGAATCAAAGCTTCTGCAAAGAAGATAGTGGAGTCAAAGGCTAAGAGTGCAAGTCTGAAAGAGATTCAAAAAATTTGTAAGTATCTTAAGCAGAGAGAACATCTTTGTAAGATACATAAAAGTTTAAATAAAGATCTTAAAAATTGTAGAGTTTGTAAAAGAAAATGAAAGTATATCTAGATAATGGAGCTACTACGCAAGTAGATAAAGATGTGGCCAAGGTCATGCAGAAAGTTTTGGTTAGAGATTATGGTAATCCTTCATCTTTGCACGAGTTTGGTGAACAAGCAAAGGCATTGTTAGAAGAATCTAGGAGAACTGTTGCTAAGGCAATTAATGCTAGTGCTGATGAAATCTTTTTCACTTCTGGTGGGACAGAGTCCAATAACATAGCTATCAGAGGGATTTTGAAAAAAACTGGTAAGAAACATTTTATTACAACCAAGATTGAACACCCTTCTGTTACTAATTTGGGTAAAGATTTAGAGAAAAATGGTTACAAAGTTAGTTATTTGAATGTTGACAAGGAAGGTTTTGTTAGTTTGAAAGATTTGGAGTCTAAAATTACTAAAAATACTGGAGTTGTTGCAATTATTCATGGCAATAATGAGGTTGGTGTTATTCAGAACATGAAAAAGATTGGTGCGTTGTGTGAAAAGTATAAAGTTGCTTTGCATACTGATGCTGTACAAAGTTTTACCAAAGTTCCAATTGATGTTAAGGAGTTTAAACTTACTTCAATGGCAATCTCTTCGCATAAGATTCATGGGCCAAAAGGAGTTGGTGCTGTTTATATCAAGAGAGGAGTTAGAGTTAAAAGTTTAGTTTATGGTGGACATCAAGAGAATAATGTTAGGCCTGGGACTGAAAATTTGCCAGGAATTGTTGGGTTTGCAAAGGCTGTTGAGATTGGACAGCCTGTTGCTGAGATTAGAAAGTTAAGAGATAAGCTTATTGAAGGTTTGTTAAAGATTCCAAATACAATGTTGAATGGATCTCGTGAACATAGGTTGTGTAATAATGTTAATATTTCGTTTAAGAAAATCGAGGGTGAAAGTATTTTGATGATGTTGAACATGGTAGGAGTTGCAGTATCAACAGGTTCTGCTTGTAGTTCAAAGTCTTTAGACCCTTCACATGTTTTGATTGCAATGGGAATGAAGCATGGTGATGCACATGGGTCAATCAGGTTTACACTAAGCAAGTATACAACTGAGAAAGAGATTGAGTACACTGTTAAAGAAGTTAAGAAGGTTGTTGAAAAATTAAGGAGGATGAGTCCAGTTAAATAAAATGTATGCGAAAAAAGTAATGGAATATTTCAAGGATCCTAAGCATGTTGGAGTTATCAAGAATGCTGATGGTGTTGGCAAAGTTGGTAACATGAAGTGTGGTGATATCCTAAAGCTGTATATCAAAGTTAAGGATGATGTTATCAAAGATATAAAATTCGAAACATTTGGGTGTGTTGCTGCAATAGCTTCATCTGAATCTTTGTGCAGGCTTGCTAAAGGCAAAACTATCACAGAAGCTTTAAAGTTGGGCAAAAAAGATATTATTAAAGATATGGGTGGTGATGTTCCTTCAGTTAAGGTGCATTGTTCTATATTAGCAACAGAAGCCTTGAAAAAGGCTGTTGAGAATTATAGAAAACAATAATTATTTTAAACAAAGTTTAATTTCTTTTATTTTATGATAATCATAGGTCAAATTGAAGATGGAGAGTATTGTTGGGGATCTGGTGAGGATAGAGTAAAAATTTATTCAATGACTCAGGGAGAACTTACTATTCTTAGAGGCGATGTTGGGATATTTTTCCAAGAAATGGACAACTTAAGTTGCCAACTTGGAATATAGAGCCCAAACATCGTTTTTTGTCACAAAAAAACTATTATACCAGCGTCGACCCCAAATATTTATTGAGGGGCTGCACTGGAAGGACTTGAATGGTTT
>CAYFIU010000008.1:0-21019 GCA_964343245.1 Candidatus Woesearchaeota archaeon
ACTAGGTTCACTAGGTTGATAAGCTTCTAATTCAGCTAGAGCTTCATCTAGTGGAGTCAATCCTTTTCCAAAATCCAGTGGTTTTAGTGAGTTAGTCATTTTCTTTTCATTGATCTGACATAAGGGTCAATCCAATCAGTACCAAGACCTTTTTGTCTTAGTTCTTCTTTTAATCCTTGTTCTTGGTAAGAAACATTTCGACTTCTTAATGATGCAATCAATCTTTTATCTTTAGCTACTTTCTGAGATTTTCCTTGCAATGTATAGTTTACTATTACTGGTTCTCTGCCTTCAATCATAACAGGCATATAAGGTCTTAAAGTCTCAACAACATCTGACAATTTCTCAACTGTTTCATCCATCATGATTTGTTTTCTCATTGCATATTGATCTTCAGCCATAATTTCGTTTAAATTACCATGATATGTAGTAAACCTAAATGCTTGTAAAGCTGCATCCATTGGATCTATTTCAACTTCTTTTCCAGTTTTTAATTTTGCAATATGCGATAAAGCATAAGCTAAACTTTTAACTGCAGGCAAAGTTCTTTCTGAAGAACCTTTAACTCTTGAACACAAATCCTTTCCAGTATCAGTACACTCTGCACACAACATTGGGAATGTTGATCCTTTTTCTTTGTACTGGTCTGTAGCACAGTAATCTAATCCTCTTCCTATCAAAAATCTAAAAGCAGTAAAATGTGGGTCTAATTTTGTTGCTCTACTAACTATATCACTGTTTGCAACTAAAATTTTACCACTTAAATCTTGAGCAGAAGCAATGTCAACTTTAGGATTAGCTTTTCTTTCTTCAATAAGCATTTCATCTTCAACAGTATGTCTAAAATCAGGATGATCTAGATCAACAGTTACATGTGCTCTGTTCAAAAGAGCTCTATCTAACTCAAAAGTTCCAGAAAAATCACCATTCATTTTATTTAAATTAGCAGTTGCCATAAAAATAGCATAACCATCTTGACCTAAACTTAACCTTCTTCCATTGAATGTATACTTTCCATCAGCTAAATCAAAAAATTCGTTCTGTCTTGGATTTGGAGCTCTGTTGATTTCGTCAACTCCAAAAAACATTCTTCTAATACTATTCTTTTTAATCTGTCTAGCAGTTTCACTGTCAAACTTTCCACTATCTAGATCAACTTGAGTTCTTTCAAATAAATCAGTAATATCAAAACTTGGTCTTCCATCTGCCCAGTTAGCATTTCCATTTTCTTGATCTCCACCATAATGATGCCAAGCAATATCAGACATTAATTGAGTTTTACCTCTACCAGTATCAGATAACCATAAACTATTCAAACCAGCAAGTTCAATTGCATAAACCAAATCACAAACACTTAACTCTATAGTTCTTAGATTTCCTTCTACTTGTGCTCTTAATTTAACAGCAGTGTTACTATTAACATAATTTGGTAATGCTAGTTCATCATAAGTTAATTCACTCATTTTCTTGCTCCATTATTTTTGTTTTTTTCATCTTTGTTCTCGTGTGACGCCTGCGGCGCAATTAAGGGGCTACTCGGAGGAAACACCCATTATTGTTTAGATTATCATCACCATCGGCATTAGACTCGTTATCTATATTATTGACAAACAACGCCCTCAACTGATCGTTATCTGGTTTGTCTAATACCCAAAACCACATAGCTCTGTCTGTGTCCTTCTCAGCAAATACAATATCTGAATATGTTTTAAGTAATGCTCTGTCCCCTTCAACAGCAGCCAGCCATGCAGGATGATCTAATACTTCTTGTTTAGTTAATGCTGTATTATACCTTCCTTTATTTTTATCTAATTTAATTCCATTTGCTCTTCTATAATTAATAGCTAATGAAGGATCATCAAAATCTTGATCTATTGTAATTAACTCTTCACATATAGGAACTAATTTGAATTTAGTGCTTTTACTCTTATATGCAACCCCACAGCAAGAGTCAAGCCACATATTAAATAACCTCAATCTTTTATCATCATCAGAAGGATGACTTTCATAATCTTCAACTCTTGCTTGTAGATTCTCTTTAAATGTCAAGGGTCTATAAATTCCACCTTGTGTTCTTGTAAATTTTGGATGTGCTTGATTATTCTCACTTTGACATGCTTCTCTTAAATTATGCACACCTCCTGCATAAGTATCTGTTTGTGACATTAAAATATAACTACCTTGTATATCATTAGAAGTGTGAATTGGTAAAGGTGAGGCTTCTTGCACAGGTTCTGGTTCAGGACTTGGTTGACTAGGTTCACTAGGTTGATAAGCTTCTAATTCAGCTAGAGCTTCATCTAGTGGAATCAATCCTTTTCCAAAGTTTAATGGTTTTAAACTATTTGTCATCTTTCTCACCAGTCTCCAATTTATTAATCTGTACTTTAACTAAATCTCTATGATTTAGAAAAGGATGTAAATTTCTTGGAATTATAAGTACTAAGTTCCTTCCTTGTTTTGCAATTTTTTTAGTGATTGTTAAGTCCATTTTGTCATAAAGTTATAACTTTATGATTACAGATTAACAACTTATATTTAAATCTTTTGGTTTTGTTACTACTGTAAAGTTAAAATCAGTTACTCAAAATATTAGCTATCTTATTAACAAACTTTCTAGCATCACCCAAGGTAATTTCAGCCAAATGCTTCTCAAAAGAAATACTTCCAGAATAACTAGCTCTTTGTCTTCTCTCTTTAGCTCTTCCAATCTCATTATTTGCATATTTCAACTGCAATAATTGCACAGGATCAACCACATCTCCATATCTCTTTTTCTTTGAACTTTTACCAAAAGCAAAATTAATCTTATTTTGTAAATCTTTGTTGCTTATATGAGTATATATTTGAGTTGTATGAATATCTGAATGACCTAATGCTTTTTGTACATAATAAAGATCAACACCCTTATCTAACAAAAAAGTTGCATAAGTATGCCTCAAAGTATGAAAGCTGTAGGCATATCTCTGTTGTCCTAAAGTAGTCTTAAAAGTTTTAATTTTTAAATCAGCTTTTTTAATATATTTCCTAAATCTTAAGGACAATTGTCCCCCAGATAATTTCTCTCTGTAAACAGCAGGAACAACTAACTCAGATTCATTTACTCTAAACCATTTTTGTAAAATGGGTTTTAGTTTTTCTGGTAACATTACATATCTATCCTTACTTCCCTTTCCTTGTACAACCTTGATTTTCATGTTACCAAAATCAACATCTTGCTTTTTTAAATCACAAACTTCACTTAATCTTAAACCACAACATAAAGCAAGCAAAGAACCAATAAAAATATCAGTCTCTTCAATACAAGAAAAAAGTTTGAGTAGTTGTTTTTTGTTGAAAACATTAGGAAGTTTTCTTCCTTTTCCCTTTAATTCTCTTATGTTTGCCATTTTTTACATTTCTCTTATCATTTTTAAACCTAACTCTCTAATATCTTGTTGCAAACTTGTTTCTGTTTCATGTCTTCTCTCAAGAAACAATTTTGTTGCTTTTTTCTGACTGAGATAATGGTTTTTTAGTTGAAATTTTATCTCTTCAGGAACTCTTTCAAGCAAAGCCCAACGATATACTGTATAAGGGTTGTAAGAATTTTTGATTAATAAGTTATACAATTCTCTTTCAACACCTAACAAAAGTATTTTCTTTTTATTGTAATGATAAGTTCCCAATCTTCCTAGTGTGACACACAGATTACGAATATCAAAACTAGGGATCTTATCCTCTACTAAATTTTTTACTTTATCTAGCTCTCTAAAGATATTTTTCTGAACTCTTGGCATTTTTAACGAACCTCCCTTTTCATCCTCGTCTGAAAAGCCAAAATTCACAAGAATTACATAGCCTGTCTCAAAAATTCGCAGTTTATAAACTTTTCGGTTGTGATTACTAAGAAGTGACAAATTTTATATACTTGTGCTTAAAATAGCTCTGATCTAGGCCCTTATTTGCTCAGAACAATGATTTGATTTAGACCAAATTCAAACCTTTTGTAATGTATTAATTTTAGCTTATTTCTTTTACATAGCTCAAAGAAATCCTTTTTGTTATAGATCTTTTCATGGTCTTGTACTGCACTCATTGAAGTTAATCCTGCATAAGCCCCCAATGTATGAAGGAAATCCCCTATTTTTGTGGGTGTTGTTAAAACAATCTTTCCATTGTTTTGAAGTTTTTTCCTCACCTGTTTAAGGAGGTTGTCTGGATTTTTCATATGTTCAATGAAAGCAATAAGTAAAATACAATCATATTTTTCTTTAAGTTTAACTTGGTCTTTTTCTAAATTATAAGCATAAAATTTGTGTTTAGGATATTTTTTCTTTAAAGTTCTGATTAATTTTTTATTCAGGTCTATACCAGTATAAGTTTGGTTTTTCCTCAGAGTTTTTATTAAAGGTGCACTTCCGCAGCCAAGTTCTAGGATCTTTTTTCCTTCTCTTAGGAACTTTAGAACCTGTCTGTTCCTTTCTTTCATTAGAAGGTCTAGGATTATTTTCATTTGGTTGTTTTTCTTTTAACTATATAATTTGATTTAGTTGAATTTATCTTTATAAACCTTTCTGGATTTATTATTTCTTAGAAATAACCATTTATTGGAAATATTCCAGATTTTCTTAGTAATTCTTTTAAAGCATATTCTGGAGTATATAATCAGTGACAGGGCGTTTACGCGCAGGGTTTATATAGGAATAGTAAATAATTACTAAATAGGAGGGCTTGAAAATGCCAAAACCGATTAAAACATACAAATCTGGGAACTTGGAAGGAAGTATCTGGGTAAATGAAAAAGATCTACAAGAAGGAGGGGTTGTTGAGTTCAAAACAGTTTCCTTAAGAAAGAGTTGGAGAGACAATAAGAATGTTCTGCGTGAGCAAAGAATGAGTTTGCGGAAAACTGATGTTGATAAACTGATTGTAGTCTTAAAAAAATTGCAAGAAGACTTGCATTTGGAATAAAAGGAGGAAAATAAAATGGGTGAAATGAAAATAGAGGATTTACCAGGAGTAGGTGCTGCTACTGCTGAAAAATTGAAAGATGCAGGTTATAATAATTTGATGGCTCTTGCTGTGGCTACGCCAGGTGAGCTTGTTGAATCTGCTGGTGTTGGTGAGGCTGTTTGTCGTAAGATAATTAATGCCGCTAGAAATAATTTAGATATGGGATTTACTTCTGGTGATGAGCTGTTAGCTAAAAGAGGGTTAGTAATTAGAATATCTACAGGTTCAAAAGCTTTTAATGAATTGGTTGGTGGTGGGTTTGAATCAGGAAGTATAACTGAATGTTATGGTGCTTTTGGTTCAGGGAAAACTGCGTTAGCTCATCAGCTGGCTATTAATGGACTTGATATTGATGAAAATGGTGATCCGCAAAAATATAGTGTTTGGATTGATACCGAAAATACTTTTAGACCAGAAAGAATAAAAGAAATCTGCGATAACAGGGATTTAGACCATATAAAAGTCTTAAAAAATATCAAAGTTGTTCGTGCTTTTAATTCTGATCATCAAATGATGTGCGCTGAGAAAGTTGAAGATTTGGTTACTAAGGATGGATTGAATATTAATCTGGTTATTGTTGATTCTTTGATGGCACATTTTAGATCAGAGTTTATTGGAAGGGGAACATTGTCTGATAGACAGCAGAAGTTGAACAAGCACATGCACGCTTTAATGAAAGTTGCTGATGTGCATAACCTTTGTGTGTATATTACTAATCAAGTTATGTCAAAACCTGATGTGTTCTTTGGTGATCCTACTGCTGCAATTGGTGGTCACATTGTTGGACATAACTCTGCTACAAGGTTGTATCTTAGACGTGGAAAGAAAGGTACCAGAGTTGCAAAGTTAGTTGACAGTCCACACTTGCCTGATGGAGAGTGTTGTTTTGTGATTAATGCAAATGGAATTGAGGATGTTAAATAATTTTTTTATATATTTTACATAATTTATTGCAATAAAGCTTAAATGTTTGGAGGATATAACATAGAATATGATAGTAACAAGAACTTTGCAAAGGCCAGAACCATTTAGTGAGATTACCTATAGAGAACATCTTAGGATAGGTGCTGTTGCTAGAGAGCATGTTGGTTTCTGTAAAACTGCAGTTATTGATCCTTGTAAGGAAGGGTTTAGATTAAGAACAGGTTATAGTGATGAAAATAGACCACCTAAATTAAAGGAAGTAGAAGTTCCTATCGGGGATATTACTTTTGAAGTTAGTGTTAAACCAACCACAAAAAGACCAACTTATGCAAAATTGCTTGATACTTATGGGAATTTTCTTTTAGTTCTTGAAGAACAATATCATAGAGGAATCAGGAGGGATGGAATTGTTACAATTGCTGGGACACCACACATTACCGTTGATGAAGTTGTTGAAGAGTATCAAAGGAGAGCTGTCCAAATTCTAAGAAGAGGAATTGAAGTTACTATAGGGATCCCTGATAATGTTCAAAGAGAAGTTCCTAACACTTTTGTTGTACCATTAATAGATTATACTAGTTTACCTCCAGATACAGGAAGAATTTATGTTGATGCTTTAGACTTCCATGCTGCTGTTTCCAAGAATCCTGTTAAAGCTTTCAAAGACGCAGTTATTGCAAGAGGCAGAGAACAAACCTTGCCTGATCAAACAAGATTATACTTTGTTCAGTTAGATAGAGAAGGATTATGTTTGCAATTAGAAGTTGTTCCAAAGAAGAGTACAAAGTATAAAGATGCTTTAAATGGTTTGTTTGGTGAAAAAGGAGCAAAAGGACTGCTTAAATCTACAGGAGTTGTTACTGTGGCACACAAAAGATTAGATTCTGTTGGATTAATAAGGCTTGATGCTAAAGATAAAGGAAAAAGAGAGGAAAGATATGGGAAATTGGGTGTTATTGATAAAGGAGATAGAAGGTTTGTCTCATTGCCTGGCTTAAGGGGATTATTAGATGAACTTGTTGCTGAAAATACTACTGTGGAGCTTGCTAGGGCTACCCCTGAAATATATCTTGCTGATCCAGAAGCATATTTGAAAACACTTGGAGCGTAAGATTTATAAAGAGTTTAGAGTTTTTGTGATGCATGGAAAAGAAAATTACTTGTACTTCATGTAAAGCTGAGTTAACAAATAACAAAGGTTCTACAAGATTTAAATGTCCGAACTGTGGTAGGTATGAAATTGTTCGTTGTGAACAGTGTAGAAAGCTTGCTACAAGATACAAATGTCCTGATTGTGATTTTGAGGGACCAAACTGAGGTGAGAAAATGGCACAAGCTGGAGTTACACTGAAAATAATGCCTAAAACTGTAGAAGTTGATAGAACAGTTCTAATGGAAGAAGTTAAGAAAGTTATTACTGAAATCTATGGTGATGTTGGTGAAACAAGGGAAGAAGAAGAACCTGTTGCTTTTGGATTAGTTGCTATGAAAATAACTTTTATTATTGATGAATCTAAAGGGACTGATGAAATTGAAGAAAAGGCTGCAGCAATCCCAGGTGTTTCAAGTGCTAAAGTTATTGATTTTAGAAGAGCTTTAGGTTAATATTTTTCTAATAATTTTATATATTTTTTATTTAATCCACCTAATCTAAACAGTGTTACTTCTTTTACTTTGTATTTCTTTGCTAAGTCTAGGTCTCTTTTTAGAAGTTTTGTTGAAATTGGTTTTTCCCAGCCAAGGATACCTTTGCATAGAACACCATAAGCCATAATAAAGTTATTTTTGAATTCTTCCTGCCCTCTTTTGATTTCTTGGTTCATTAAGAAATCTCCAAAATCGTGCATTGAAGAGTAAGCCATCCGCATGGGGTAAAGATTTTTCTTTGCTTTGAAGTTCAAGCAGAGTAACCTGAACAAAGGTTCTAGCCAGTTGTTTACAAAGAAGTATTCTGCTACGTAAATCTTTTTGTGTGATTCTACAAATTTTTTTATGTCTCTTCTATTGATTAAGAAATTGTGAAACTGTGTTAAATATAGTAAAGGGTTGGGGTGTGTTGGCAATTCTGCGTCCCACATAACTGAAACATTTGTTCCTTTTAGTTCTTTTAGTACTCTTTTCAGTGCTTTCCTTTGCGTGAATGCTGAGAACCAGTATCCTTCCTTTTTTGTTAATACTGGCCAGTAAGCCATCTCTTTGATATACTTTTTTTGTTTTGGATAGTTTTTTTTAATTCTCTTTTTTATCTCTTTGAACTTCTTTAAAGAAGGTGCTGCAATGTATAACTTTATTGGGAATGTTAAAAGCTTTAGCTTGTCCAAGTTCTCTTTTTTGTCTGGATACTCTTCATAGAATGAGATTATCATACAATAGAAAGGTTTTTATTAGTTTAAATTATTTTTGTTTGTATGATATCTGATGAAAAAATTGAAGAAATTAAGAAAGAGTTAATGAGTTTAGGCCCTGAAGATCAACAGAAAAAGTTTCAAGAGCTTGTTCAGGATATGAATCCAGAGGATCAAAAAGAAGTTATTGAGAAGCTTACTGGTAAGAGTGCAGACGGTAGTGAAGGTGGTTGTCCGTTTTGTTCAATGGCTGAAAGCAAGATTCCTGTTAAATCTGTTTATGAAGATGATAAGATTATGGCAATTCTAGATATTAATCCTTCTAATGTTGGCCATGTTCTACTTTTCCCCAAAGAGCATGCAACTGTTTTAGTTGAAGTTCCTGACGATGTTGTTAGTAAGATGTTTGTTGTTGCGAACAAGATTGCTAAGAATCAGTTTGAAAAAATGGATGCAAAGGGAACTAACATTGTTGTTTCTAATGGCCAGATTGCTGGTCAGACAGCACCACATGTTTTGGTTAATGTTATCCCCAGATTTGAAGGTGACAAGGTTGCTATTGGTTGGGACAGAAAGAAAGCTGATGAAAGTGAATTGGATGTTATTGCTAAGAAGATTGAAGTTAAAGCAACACCTGTACAAGCTGAGCCTGTTCTAGATGATACGCCAGGGTTAAAAGAAGATATTAGAATCCCATAAAGTAAACTATTATTGCTGTTATTGTTGAAAGCAGTATAACTGGAACGAAAGGGATCCCTATCTTTATCCAAATTTCTTTGATTTTGTTTTTCTTTAGCAACTGAATATCTTTTTTTGTTAAACAAGTTTTTGATTTTGAAATTACAACCTTGCCTTTGTATCTTACTGACTTTGCCAGCCAGTCTCCCTCTGTGGCTTTTGTAAGTTTAATGAATCCAATTGCTTCAACAGTTTTTATGAAGACTGTTAAGTAAAATAGTAAGAGAATTACTAGTAGACTTCCAAAAAGGGAAATTCTATACATTGTTGGTATAAAAAATATTGCTATTAAAACTAAGATAGAGATTATAACTAAGATTAGTCTTGTTGCCTTTTTCTTTTTTAAGTAAAATAAAAACTTCTTATTAGCTTTCTTTAAATTTTTTAGATAGATTGCTAAACCCCAAAGAAAACTATAGATTCCTCCTATGAAAAGCATTCCAATTAGAAGAATTATTGCTGGTCTTAATCCTAAGACAGGAAATACTATACCTAATCCCATGAAAAGCTTTGCATCAGCACCACCCCATTGTTTAAGATAATACATTGATACACCTAGGATGAACATGGTTGCAAATCCAAGCAAACTGTATAGAAATATTGTGAAGTCAGATTGTAAGGAATATACCAAAACTACAGCTAAAACTGTTAATATGTAGGAATAGCTTATCCAGTCAGGAACTTCTCTGGTTCTCAAATCTGTATAAGATGCTATAATTAACACAAAAATGGTGACTGTGATAAGAATTAATTCCATATGAATATATTATAAGAAATACTTTAAATAACTTTCTTAAAAAAAAGTAAGAAAAAAAATAAATTTACCTTCTTTTTCGCTTAACTTTTCGCTTTACAGTTTTACGCTTAGCTTTTCGCTTAACAGTTCTTTTTTTAGCTTTTCGCTTAACTTTTCGCTTTACAGTTTTACGCTTTGCTTTCTTCTTAGCTTTTCGCTTTACAGTTTTACGCTTAGCTTTTCGCTTAACTGTTTTACGCTTTGCTTTTCGTTTAACTTTTCGCTTTACTGTTTTACGCTTTGCTTTTCGCTTAACTTTTCGCTTTACTGTTTTACGCTTTGCTTTTCGCTTAACAGTTTTTCTTTTAGCCTTTCGCTTCACTGTTTTACGCTTAGCTTTTCTTCGTACAGCCATAACAAATCACCTCTCTTTTTTTAAAATAAGTGTGCTTATGCATCACCTGATACTACATATATACCCCAAGATAATTTAAATACTTTTTGATTTTAATTTTTTTGCAAAAAATAATTAACAATTGTTAATGAACATTGATTTTGGCACAAAAAGTAGAAAAAGATATAAAGATTCAACACTTTTTTATTAAACATGATTGCAATCATAGGTGCTGGCCCCGTCGGGAACTTCGCTGCAGAGAGCTTAGCAAAGAAAAACGAAGATGTTTTTGTATTTGAAGAACACAAAAAGATTGGAGAGCCAGTTCAGTGTACTGGCATTGTTACACAAGAAATAAAAAAAGTTGTAAAAATAAAAAAAGATGTTATTGTTAACAAAGTTAAAAAAGCAAAAATATTTTCTCCAAATGGAAAGCACATTGATGTTAAATTAACAAAACCAAACTTAATATTAGATAGAGCTAAGTTTGATCAAGACCTTGCTGAACAAGCAAAAAAGGCAGGTGCAAAGTTTGTTTTTGGAGCAAAATACCGAGGAAGAGAAGGTAAAAAGATCATTGTAGGTCAAAAAAAATATCTTGTTGATGCTTTAGTTGGTGCTGATGGACCAAATTCCTGTGTTGCTAGAACAAACCAGATGTTTGGTAAAAGAAAGTTTGTAGTTGG
The DNA here is from genome assembly GCA_964343245.1 of Candidatus Woesearchaeota archaeon. Taxonomy (GTDB): domain Archaea; phylum Nanobdellota; class Nanobdellia; order SCGC-AAA011-G17; family GW2011-AR17; genus JABHYY01. The sequence goes on from CAYFIU010000008.1 coordinate 10,819, forward strand.
CACCCAAGCAAGAGTAAAAACAAAATTTGATTATGATCAAGTTGAATTCTGGTTAGGGTTTGGAGAGTTTGGATGGCTTGTTCCTGAAAGCAAAAGTATTGCTAGAGTAGGAGTTGTTGCTTACAAACACCCTACAATGCACTTAAACAATTTGTTGAAACATTTGAACAGGAAATACAAAGTTCTTAGTCGACAAGGAGGGTTAATCCCATTGTATAATCCTAACCAAAGAATGCAAAAAAAAGATACTTATCTTGTTGGTGATGCAGCAACACATGTAAAGGCTACAACATTTGGAGGATTAGTCCCTGGTTTGCTTGCAGCAAAAGAGTTAGGAACTAATATGAAGAGTTATGAAAATAAAGTTAAGAAAAATTTAGGAAGAGATTTAAGATTAAACCTTTTAATCAGAAAGATGATGGATAGATTTAACGAAAAAGATTATAATGACTTAATTTCTATGTTTACTAGAGACAAAGTCAGAGAAATCATAGAAACTCACGATAGAGATTTTCCAACAAAGTTTATGCTTAAACTTTTGTTAAGAGAACCAAGATTAACTAAATTTAGTAAAAGGTTAATATTCTAATTTGTATCTTAATATAGCACCAATGCCACCAAGACCTTTTAATTGTTTTCCCATATCATGATCTGAAGCAATAATGTGAACATCGCCTTTTGTGTTATCAACAAGTTTCATAATATTATTAAGATCATCAAAGCCACCATCTTGTTTAGTCTTTTGGATTAAATCCTCAGAAACTAGCAAAACTTTTATCGCCCCTGCTTGTGCTGCTGTATCAACCTCCTTCATACCATATGCTGAGGCACCATCTTTTGAAATCTCTGCTAACAGTTCTTCAACTAGCAAGGATTCTTTAGCACTTCGATCTTGTTTTAATACTGCTTTTACTTCAGTTCGTCTTAAAACTTCTTCTATTGCATTTCTACCATCTGAGTTGCAAGTAGCAAGAGTAATTTTGGGTAGTTGATCTTTGTTTAGCTTTTTCATGAAGTCCTCTTTCCAGAAAGCTGGGCTTGCAACAATAATTTGTTCAATCTTGTATTTTTTCACATAATCTTGTAACACCTTTACCATTTCTGCAAAGAAATCCTTACCTTTTGTATCAAACTCTTTCTTAGCAACATCCCCCTTTGTTTCTAGTAGGATCTTGTAACCAGAAGTTGTTAATAGTGCAAATGTAGCTTCATCCCTATCTAAAGCAAGCACTAATACTTTAGACATCTTCTCTTGTGTTGCTTCATTTAACTTTTCTATTTGATATTTTAACCATTGAGATTTTTCTATTGTAATCTTAGAACTATCTTCTACATCAAAGGTGTGAAAGGATCCTTTTGGAATGTCATCAGGTGCTTCTACTATTTTACCTGAGATTCTTAGGTGTGAAGAAAATTTGTGAAACTCTACTTTCTCTACATTAATTTTCAAAGTTGCTGTTTTCTTAATTATTTTTACTTTTTCTGTTGCATCACCTACTTTAATCTTACGGACTGTTTTACCTGAGATAAGATCGCTAGGTTCTATTATGTGTGATAAAAACCACAAGTCATCTAGTGAATCTGTTTCAATTTTTACTTTACCTTTCTTAAAATCCTTAAATATTAGTTTCATTGCGAATTGAAAAACTTTATAAATTAATAAAGTTATTTATTTAGAAGATGAAAAAGGGGCAATCAGCAATTGAGATAACTGTTCTTATATTACTTTTAATGTGTTTGATTATTGGCTATGTAATATTAGCACCTCAAGATGTAAGAGATGAGTTATTAGATGATACTAGAGATGGTGATAGTGATGGAGGGGATGGTGCGACTTCAGGAGGGTCAACATTATATTCTGTGTCGCCAGGAGAAGTTGAAGCGTCACAATCTGGAACATCAACAACTTCTTTACAACCCATAAGGATATATTCTACAGTTGAGAGTGAATCTGAAACAATTGCTACTTCTTTAAAGGTTTCAAGGAACCTATTACAAAATAATTATAAAACATTTACTTTTAGTGCTGAAGACACTGAAGATCTTGATTCTTTAAGCTTACTTTTCATGATTACTGAATCCAAAGGCGATTTAATTGTTAAGTTGAATGATAATATTGTTTATGAGGGTGAGCTAACCAGTAACAATTTACCACTCTCTTTGCCAGTTAGTGTTTTGGAAGAGATTAATGTTTTGGAGTTGTCTACTAGTTCACCAGGTTTGAATATTTTTTCAGCTGATTACTATTTATTACAGGATGTAACTTTGGTTAAAGAGTATGTTATTGAAGATACTACTAAAGAAAGAACATTCTATGTTTCTGATCCTGGAGATGTTAGTAATGTTGCTCTTAGTTACTTTATTACATGTAACAGTGATGAAGAGGGAAGGTTGACTATTTACCTTAATAATAGAGAAGAGTTTAGTGATTTAGTATTTTGTGAGTATCTAGATGAAAGAGAGTTAGTACTAGATACAGATTATTTAACTACATCTAACACCTTGACATTTGAAATTGATCAAGGGGATTATAACTTAGATGAAGTTGACCTTGAGATTACTTCAAAAGGTCTTAATTATCCTAGCTATAGCTTTGATATAGATTCAGATCTTTATGATGATATATCTGCTGGGGAAAAAGAGGTTTATCTGGAGTTGAGCTTTGGCGATGATTCTTCAGAAAAAAAAGCCACTGTTTACCTACAAGACCATAGTTTCAGTTTTGATACAACTGATGATGAATATAGTAAAAAAATTTCTAGTTACATTGATAATGGCAACAATGTGATTAAGTTAGTTCCTACAAGAGACTTTGAGATTACTAATTTGAAGATTACTTATGAATAAGAGAAATATTCTTAAAAGATAGAGTTCTTAGATTGTTATGCCCTTAATCACAGACTTACATATACATTCTAGGTTTTCTAGAGCTTGCAGCACAAAGATTACTATTGCTAATTTAGAGAAGAATGCTAAGGTTAAAGGCATTGATGTTTTGGGCACTGGTGACTTTCAACACCCAGAGTGGATTAAAGAGTTGAACACTTTGGAAGAGCGGGAAGGCATATTGTATACTAAAACAGGCTACCCATTTGTTTGGCAATCTGAAATTTCTTTAATATATACACAAGATGGAAAAGGTCGAAGAGTTCATCATGTTATTTTAGCACCAAATAGAGAGGTTGTTGCACAGATAACTGAGTACCTTTTATCAAAGGGAAGAATTGATTATGATGGAAGGCCAATCTTTGGTATGAGTAGTATTGAGTTTGTTGAAGCAATGAAAGGCATTTCTAAAGATATTGAAATCATTCCAGCGCATGCATGGACCCCTTGGTTTGGAACCTTGGGTTCAAAAGGAGGTTTTGATTCTATCAAACAGTGTTTTGGTGATCAAGAAAAGCACATTCATGCTATTGAAACAGGTTTATCCTCTGACCCAGAGATGAACTGGAGAATTTCTAGCTTAGACAAGTATAATTTAGTTTCGTTCTCTGACATGCATTCAATGTATCCTTGGCGAATGGGTCGTGAAGCTACTTTGTTTGACATTGATTTAACTTATAAGAATTTGATTCAAGCCATTAGAACTAAGAAAGGTTATGCTGGAACCATTGAAGTCGATCCAGCCTATGGAAAGTATCACTGGGATGGACATCGTAGTTGTAATGTAAACTTTTCTCCTGCAGAGACAAAGAAACATAATGGGATTTGTCCTGTTTGTAAAAAAGCTTTAACTATTGGTGTTGAGTATAGGGTTGAAGAGTTAGCTGATAGGCCTGTTGGATACAAACCTAAAGATTATGCTGACTACAAAACCCTAATACCACTAGGTGAGTTAATTTCGTTGCATGTTAACAAAGGTATTGCAACAAAGACAGTTGGCATAACTTTTGATAAGATGATGAAAGAGTTTCAAAACGAGTTTAATGTTTTACTTAGTGTTCCTGAAAAAGATTTGGTTAAAGTTGTTGATCCAAAATTAGTTAAGATGATACTAATGAACAGGCAAAGTAATATCAAAATAAAACCTGGCTATGATGGAGTTTATGGTGTTCCTTTATTTGATGATAAAGAAGAAGATCCTGTTAAGAAAGACCAATCGTCTTTGGGTGACTTTTAACCAAAGTAGCTTAGTTCGTTTTGTTTTGTTTGTAAGCCTTCAACTTCTGCGATCCTTTGCACTTTTGCTTTGATTTCTTTTTCAATCTCGTCGATTTCTTCAGAAAGTCTTGAAAGCTCTAGCTTAAACTTGTATTTTGTGTTAAGAACATCTAATGCTGCCCTTGAACCTTTGATTCCTAGGTATGAAGGATGGGCAAAGGTTTGCGTTAGAAGCGATACTGCAGGCACCTTGTGTTTGGTTGCGATGCCTAATAAAACCCCTGTAACGCCAATTATGGGACCTACAAAGCCATATATTTTGTTGTTACACTTTGGAAATGTTTTTATTAGTTTCTTATCATTGCCAGTTATGTAAACTTTGGGGATTTTTGGAATCTTTTGTAGCCCAATGCCTCCCAATGTAACTAGCTCTGTTGTTTTGTGTGAACGCAAGTATTTTAGGATTGTTTCACAGAATTCGTAACATGAAGGTTCATCAATAGGTTGTACATCTCCTATTAAGAATAAGAAGTCTTGTTTGTTAATTTTTTTGTGATAGATTTCTAACCCAGGTAGCTCTACCAAATTTTTTTCGTTAATAAAAACTGAGTGTGGAAAGTGATCTGAGTTAATTTCTATTATTTTTTTTGCTTTAAGGTTTTCAACAAGAAAATCTGCTGCTATCTTTCCAACATTGCCAATACCAGGCAAACCTTCGATCATAATTGGATTCTTTAGCTTTGGTTTTGCTAGATGTGTGAACTCAAATTTCATATTGAAGAAAAAGAAAAGTCAGTTTATAAATCTTGTTGTTCTTTCTTAGCTATTCTACGATATCTAGCCCATTTATCCTCTGGGCTGTACTTAGCTGGCTTTAAAGCAACTGTCTTTTTACCACAGTCACAGGTTTCTTTCATAGTGAATTTCTTGCACTGTTTGCAGTAAAGGATTTTCATTTTTTTTGTAGAATTTCAATTGATACTTTTGCTTTTTTTGCTTCTTTTTCCATAACTTCCATTGTTTCGTTTAACTGGTTAATAGCGGTTACTTTATCAGAAGCTTTTATTCCAATCCTATACTTCGGTGCTGAAATGTAAACTAGACTGAAATCAATTTTTTTCTTTTTTGCAAATTCGCTTGTTGCTTTTAGTACTTGTTTTATATCTTCAATGCCTTGTGAAGAATAAGACTGCAAGATTACTTTTTCATGAACTTCGAACTCAGGAGGTTTAATCCTTTCTTTAACAAGTTCAACTAGAACCTTTTCATACTTAGGATTTATCTTTAAGTCAGCTATTGCCTTTTTGCCATTTGCTGCAATGTCTAGAAGGCCAAGGAATAATAAATCGTATTTATCGATTAATTTAAATCCAATTTCTTTGAAAACTTCTGGAAGTTTTACTTTCATTTGGAAAGCTATGTTTTCTAGAAGTTTTTCTGCTTTTAATTCTTGTTTGTACTCTTCATTTTTCCTATTTCTTAGAGACATTGACACTCTTCTTAAGGAAAGATCAATATGGTGTTTTACTTTGTCGACTCTTAGAACAATACAAACTACTTTTTTACCTTCTTTTACATAATCTCTAATGTTTCTAATCCTACCCGGTGCAATCTCTGATATGTGAATCATACCATCTAATCTTTCATATTCTTCTAATGTTGCGAAAATAGAATGGAATGAGATTTTCTTAATATTACAAACAACAATTTCATTTTCTTGTGGTAGGCCTTTCTTCTTATAAAACATAGTTTAAGAAGAAATTATTGGTGTTTAAAAGGTTTTTGTGTTAACTTAGAACTTCCAAAACACTAGCCTCAACTTTTGCTTTGCCACCTTTTGGCACTGCTAGAGGTTTTCCACAAACTAAACAGTTTACAGGTGTTGAACATTTTTCAAAAATAACTTGTTCATTCTTACATTTACACCTTACTTTCAAAAATTTTGATTTTGTTTCTTTAATCATTTTAGATAAACTCCACTTTTTTTGCTCTTGTTGGCTCACCAAGCTGGAATGATTTGTTACATTCAGCGCAAGTATACTTCAAAGCAATTTTCTTTGATACTTTTGAACCAGTCCTCTTAAACTTTGAAATTGCTGGTTTTGAATATTTGTTGTAATTTCCTAAACCTCTTCTAAGCCCTCTAGCTCTCATTCTTGCATTTGAACCTCTTGAGATAGGATGAACAGAACTTCTTGTTTTACTTTTTACTTGTGTTACTTTCATGCCTGTATGTTTTTTACACTTTGGGCAGTATTTTTTCTGTTGTTTAGGAACTTTCATTTTTTTGTGCTTGTTTATTAATAATCAAGTTATCAGCAATTTTTGCTGGCAAATCGCAAGCTTCATCCACATTGTATGGACCATAAACTTCCATATCTGGACCAACAAATTCCTGGACCTCTTGCAAGATCTTAACCTGTATTGTATCGGTTTTATTTTCTGTTTTTAAATCTTTCTGTTTAAGTATTACTGGTAACTGTTTGTTCAAAAGGGTAAATAAGATGCCCTCTCTATAGGATTTGAGAGTTTCTAGCATTTCTCTGTATAGCTGTTCCTCTTCTGGAAGCATTGCTGAGGTATCTTGCAGTGAGTCAGTTCTAGCATTGAATTGAGCTGCCTGGGCAATCTTTGATTCCCTTTTTTCATAGATTTCCTTAAGAATTGATTTAACATTTTTTAGTTGGGTTTTTGTTTTTTCTAGCTCTGAAGATGCAAAAATGTTTTGTTTTTGTGATTGTGATGCTATGATTGCTTCTTTCTCATTAAGGTAAGTTACCACATGTTTGAAGAACTCTGGGTCTAACTTTTGTAGTTCTGTCCTGTATTTTTCCTTTCTAAGAAGCTCGTACAGTGTTTCGTAGGTGATTATAACATCAGGCATAAGGATGTTTTGATTAGATGCTTTAAATGAATTTCGATGAATAACTTTTTATATCCCAAAGTATATGTATAATGTATGTACTGTAGAATATATCTTTTTAGGCATGGCCAGACTTATTTTAATAAGAATCATTACTTTTGTGGTCGAAGGAACTCTAACTTGACACCAAGAGGGATCAAAGATGCTAAAAGAGTTGCTAAAATGTTAAAAAGTAAGAAAATTGATGTTGCCTATAGATCAACTTTGAAGAGATCTAAAGATACTTTGATGTATGTCCTGAAGTATCATCCTGAGTGTAAGAAGATTATTATTGATGATAGAATGATTGAAAGGAGTTATGGAAGATTACAAGGCAAGTCACACAAACATTTTGCTGATAAGGTTGGTAAAAAAGATTATAAAATGTTATTGCACTGGCACATGATTGATAACTTGCATGGCAAAAGGAGAGAAAAGTTTATTGAAAGAATGGGTGCAACTGAGTTACAAACTGTTAGAAGAAGTTATGATATTCCTCCACCACAGGGTGAAAGTGTTAAGGATGTTGAAGCTAGGGTTAAGCCTTTTATTAGAGATCTGTTACGAAAGATTAAAAAAGAAAAGATTAATGTTGCTATTTCTGCACATGGGAACTCAATGCGACCTTTTAGAAAACATTTTGAAAAGTTAACTAGGTCTGAGATGATGCATCTTGAGAATCCATGGGATGAATATTTTGAATATAGGGTAAAAGTATGAAGATTAAGGAAACAGCTGGAGATTTTGTTGTAAACGAAGTAATAGATCTAGAACTTGGTGAAGGATCTTATAATTACTATCTTGTTAAGAAAAAAAAGAGAAACACCATGGACATTGTGAAGTTTCTCGAAGGAAGATTGAATACAAAGATTGGTTTTGCTGGTTTGAAAGATAAGCATGCTGTCACTTCACAACATATCTCTGTATATCAAAGAAAAATTTTCCATGACATGGAAGGTGTTGAGTTTGAGTTTATTGGTTCTGGTAAGAAAAGAATTAACTTGGGTGATCATAAGGGTAATGAGTTTGTGATTGTTATAAGGGATCTTGATAAAGAGTTGAAGCCAGTCGATAGAGTCCTTAATCTTTTTGGGTCACAAAGGTTTTCTGAGAATAATGTTGATGTTGGTAGGGCTTTGGTTAAGAAAGATTTTGCTAAAGTGTGCGAACTTTTAGAGTTGAAAGTTAATGGCAAAGATCATGTTGGTGCATTACGAAAATTTGGTTTGAAAAGATTGAAATTTTTTATTCATGCTTACCAAAGTTTTCTCTGGAACAAACTTGCTGTTAGTGTTAAAGAAGGCAAGCTTGAGTTGGTTGGATTCCTTACAAAAGATCCAAGGTATGATAAACTGTTAAAGGAAGAAGGCATTGTTGCTAAGGATTTTATCATTCGACAGATCCCTGAACTTAGTGTTGAAGGTGCTCAAAGAGATGTTGTTGTTGAAGTTAGAAGGTTTAAGACTCTAGAGTTTTATGATGATGAATTGCACCTAGGTAAGAAGAAACAGAAGGTTAGTTTTCAGTTACCTAAAGGAGCTTATGCTACTGTTGTTGTAGAAAGTTTATTAAATAATTAATTATTATTATTATTATATATGAAAAGAGGGCAGGTGACTTTGTTTATTATTATTGGGATTCTTTTAGTAATTGTTATTGGATTATTCCTTCATTACAAAGGAACACTTTCAGACATTAGAGAGTTTAGTATCGGGACTGAAATTGTTTTATCTCAAGAAGCTCAGGAAATTTATGATCTGGTTGATGAATGCATGGGTGAAACTACCGAAACCAGTTTTATTTTTCTTGGACAGCAAGGAGGGTACTATGAAGTTCCTGACAAATATTATGATACAGGGTTCTCTCAAATACCTTATTTCCTCTATGAAGGAGCAAGGATGAACAATCAAGATATTTCTGTGTTCGAAGAAGAGTTCAATAAACAATTTGGATTTGATTTTATTTACTGTGTGGCTTTAATTGCAGAAAGTGATGAAACTATTGAAGTAACATATGAGGACTATGATTCGGAAATTAAGATTATTGAAGGAGAAATTGTAATAAATGTAGAGTTGCCTATAAGTATTGAGCTTAATAATGGAACATACGAATTCTCTGAATTTCAATATTACGAAAATACGAACATCTACAAAATCTTAGAATTAAAAGACCAAATTCTAGAACTCAATGAAGAAAAGTTGAACTACGTTCCTCTTAGTAGTTTAATGGATCTTTTAACTGAAACAGATATTGGGTTAGAATTAAACAGAGACGGTGAGGAAGTGCTTTATATTCTAACAGATTCAAATTTTTCAAAGAATGGATTGCCTTATGATTTTCAATTTTTAATAAAATATGAATGGATAGAAAATGAAGAATAAATTTTTCATATGGATAGTGATTGTTGTTTTAATTATTCCTTTTTCCTTTGCTGAGGAATGTGCAGAGATTTCAGAAGGATACACATATGATGCTAATAATAAAGAATATTCAGATACAGACATTATTATTCCAAAAGATTGCGTTGTAGAGTTTGAAAGATTTACAGATTGTGATATTTCTCTAACCACACCAAAAGCGAGATTAATAGATATTAGTGGGAGTGGAAGCATTGAAGGTGTTGATTCAACAACGTATGCCCTTGCTGAAACAAGAATACTCTCTCTACATGGGAGTATATATTTTGGGAATGGTGAAGAATACACTTCTTACTATGTTGATACTATTTATGACCTTTCAACCGATGATATCCCTTGGTCAAGTACAAAAAATTATCTTCAGTCTGGTGAAGATTATATCCTAGCAAATTCAGATAGAAGTCTAACAATAGGTAATGAAGATGACTCTGGTCAAATTTTGATTGATGATGAAACTGAGATAGTGTTTTCAAAATATGGTATTGAGTGTTTACAGTGTATATATCAGATTGAAGGTGAGCCAACAATGCATATTATTGGTCCTCAATTTTATAATGATGTAACTAACTTAGATTTTGTAAGTGAAACATATGTTGAGATAAATGGAGAACAGCATGTTATTTCAGGAGATATTGTTCTCGAAGAAGGGACTTTGTATGTACCCCCCAATTCGCAAGCAATGGTTGATGGAGTTTACATTTCAGCAGATCAACCAGTGAATGTTTACTTTGAGGAAGATAAATCAAACTATGATTCTAATTTTGTAAAATTAGGAGAT
>CAYFIU010000009.1:0-19651 GCA_964343245.1 Candidatus Woesearchaeota archaeon
AAAAGTTGAAAAGGTATGAAGATACTGGATATACTATCTCTGGTTGTACTGAGTCTAATATCTTTCCTGAGAAGGTTTATGTTGCTTCAGCTTATATTGATGATTTTACAAAGGACAAATCAATAAAATGAGATTTTTAATTGCGTCGGAATTTCCTGAGAAGGTTGATTGGAAAAGGTTTCACAAATGGTTGGATGAATTAGATCTGGATGTTGATGTTACTCTGAATTGTAAATCTAGGAAAGAGTTTGATATGTTAAAGAAGAAAGTTAAGTCAAAACATATTAAGAAGTATATTGCTTGGCCTGTTTTACCTAAGAAAAGGGGATATTGGTATTCTGGATTTTTGTCTAAAAAAGATATTGATACTTTAGATGCTTACAAGGATGTTGATTTTAGAGTAGATTTTGGGTTGCCTTTTCCTAATCGGAAGTATTCTTTTATCGACACTCACTTTTGGGGACTAAAGCATTTGATTAAATATCCACCTAATAAAAAATATATGCAAGATAAGCTTAAAAAATTGAGTGGTATTAACATGACAGTTGTATCTTATCCTTTTCCTAAGTTTATTCTGCGAAGGTTTGGTTGGACTAGAGTGAAAAATCATGCTTATATGTTTTATTCTGCCTTTTTGCCAAAGTGGTTAAGACCTTTGTACAGGTTTGTTTTTGCTTTTTATATTTTGTTTAATAAAGATGCTGGTTTTAGTGTTGGGCCTATTGGACCTGGCATTTTTGGTAATGAGCCGAGTTATGGTAATGTTTCAGAGTTAGAAACTGATTTGAAATTCTTGAAGAAGCAAGGTGTAGATAAAATGTTAATCTTTGAACTAAGTGCGATTACTAAGAGAGGAAAAGAGTGGTTAGAAGTGCTAAAAGATTATTCTTGAAGTGCGATCTCAACTAATTTAACAAATTGTTGTGCACCATTTGATTTAATATTGTACTTGTTTACTTTTCTTTGTAATTTTGGCATATCTTTGATGAATGCTTTTATTTTCTTTTTTAGATCTTTTGTGTTATAATGAACATGTGCAATGTCTTTGATTGAGTAAGCGTTAGTAATTTGTTCGCCATGGTCAAATATTGGAAAGCACATTATTGGCTTTTTGTAAACTAGTGCTTCTGAGAGTGTTTTTGAACCAGCTAAAGTGATAATTCCTTTACAAACTTTCAAATATTCTAGGAAATGTGGTATGTAGTTATGATATTGTATGTTTTTTACAAAATCTATGCCTTCTAAATGGCCACCAAAGATTATGAAATCTTCTTTGAAACTTTTTGCCATTTTGTTTAAGTCCTCTGCGAGTTTTGTTCCTATTTTTGAACCACCAAGCATAACTAGGATTGGTTTTTTCTTTAGCTTTAATTCTTTCATTAACTTTTTCTCTGTCCCTAGTTTGTCTGGAGTTTCTCTTATGATGGGATTTATGTAAGTGTACCTTAGCTTTCTTGGTTTTTGAATTCTTAAAGATGGGATAATTGCTAGGTCTGCTTTGTCGTAAACCTTCTCAAAATGGTGAGTTTGGAACTTTAATTTTGGGCTTGCACCATATTCCTTTTTGTACTCTTTGTAAAGTTCTGGATCGTAACTGAAAACTGTTAAGCATTTTGCTTTTGTGATTCTAGATAGCATTACACCTATGGCTTCGAAATCTGAGATTATTAAATCTGGTTTGAAGTTAAGTGTGTGTAATTTTAGTTTTAGTGTGCTTAAGCCCCAAGCAAATGGTAAGTAGATCATTTGGCCTAAAAATGGAATTGTTCTAAGTCTCATTCCTCTCTCTGCAAAAACATAACTGCCTATTCTGATTGTTTCATATTTGTCTTTGAAATAGTTATAAGAATTGTCATAGCAAGCAACCATGATTTTTGCTTTTGGGTATTTTTTCTTTACTGCTAAGATGTTTGTGTGTTCTCTTGTTGAATCTCCAAATCCTACTCCTGTTACTATGAATAATAGTTTCATCTTAGTTTGTAAAACTTTTCTGCGTATTTGCAGTTGTTTTTCACCCCATTTTGTTTTGCTCTTGCAATTGCTGGTAAGTATAATGGAAACATATAGGTTCGTTGACTTTTAAAGGTTTTTATGTATTCAAGCTTTTTTTTCATGAAATCTGAGATGTCAACATAGACAATTGGGTGTGTTTCATTCTTCAGGTTCCATACTTCAAAACCATACACTGGATATTTTTTTCTAAATGTGTCTACAACTTCTAGTACTATTTTGTTGACAGCTTGGTGGTCTGGGTGAGGATCTGCTCCAGTTAGTGTGTAGATCTTTTCTGGTCTGTACTTTTTAATTAGCTCTTTGATCCTTTTTGGAATAGAGGGTCTTTTGATCTCTTTTTTTAGTTGAGTGTCTTTTAGATCCAAATGGATTGTTTCTTTGATACCAATCATGTTAGAAGCTTCTTTAGTCTCTTTTAGTCTTGCTTTTTTCATGTGTTTTTCTTGTATGTGTGGCAGTGATTTTTCACCTTTAGAAAAAACTATCTTGATTACTTTTTTCTTTTCTTTTACATATTTGGCAATGGCCCCCGCCATCCCAATTGCTTCGTCATCTGAATGCGCGCAAAATATCAGTACATTTGGCATACTATAAAGTGGCTAGAATTGTTTATATAATTTGTGTTAAAAAAAGAAAAAAAAGAAGGCTTTATAGCCATTCCTCAATCATTCCTTCGAATACTGCTTGTGGTTGTGCACCTTTAACAATCTCACCATTGACAAAGAATCCTGGTGTTCCTGTTACACCTAACTCAGCACCATATGCAAAGTCTTCGTTAACTTTGCTTGTGTATTTGCCTGAGTTTAAACAGTCATTGAAGTCATCTATATCAAGTCCAAGTTCTGTTGCTAACTCTGAGAAGTATCCTGGATTAATTCCTGCTTGGTTTTCAAACAGTCCATCGTGGTATTCCCAAAACATGTCTTGGTCATCTGCGCACATTGAAGCTTCTCCTGCTTGTTGTGCGTATTGGTGGAATGATAGCGGGAAATGTTTGAATACAATCGCTATATCATCGCCATACTTTTCGTATAAAGCATTCATTGTTGATTGTCCACTTGCACAATATGGGCATTGAAAGTCTGAAAATTCTACAATTATTACTTTTGCTTTGTCTAAGTCTCCAAGGACTGGTGAGCCCTCAAGGTCAAATGTGTTCTCATATTCTCCTGGTGCTGCATTTCCTGCGCCAGCTACTACATCTACTTCATCTGTACCTCCATCAAGGACTATGTCTCCTGTTACTGTTCCTATTCTGTCGCTAATAACATTTAATTGAAATATCATTACTACTATTAGGACTAATTGTATTACCATCAATATGTTGGGTAATCTTCTTCTTAACATCATATTATCTCCTCCCTTAAAGATTATATTATATTTTCTTTATTGTGAAGCTTTATATGTTTTTTGGAGGTGTGCTTGCTGTTTTTAGAGTGAATGCTGTGATTAGAATATGCGCCGGCCGAAACAGGGGCATATATGGGTGGCGCATCAAAGTAGAGTATGAATGCGCAAGCCGCAAAACAGGCTTCAACTTGTACTCGCCGACTTCTCGAGTATTACTTAGTTTTATATATTAGTTGTCGTCGAGGTTTATATGTTTTTTGGTTTTCTCTCTTTTCTGCCTTTTAATAGCTCTTTGTAAGCTGGCATCCAGGTTTCATAACTCATAATTAAGTGTTCATGATTCCTTATTACATGGGGAAAGTCTTTTCTAAGATCACTTATGATCAAATTAAACTCTTGATAACTTTCTACTGCGAATTCAAATTCAACTTCCCATGGAGCAAGACTTCTAATATAGTATAATGCTTTAGGGTGTGTTCTCATCCATTCTAATAAAGCTGATTCATCTTTTTTTGATAGGGTTCTAAAATAAATAATTGCTTTAAAGAACTCTAAACCTAATTTGTTGAAATCTACAGCTATTCTATAGTTCAGTATTATTCCTTTTTCCTCTAGTTTTTTTATCTTACCTCGAACAATTTCAATAGTTGATTTAACTTTTTTTGATAATTTTGTTATTGGTATTCTCGCATCATTTGCCATAATGTTCAGGATCTTATAATCCAATTCATTTATTTTGTTATCAATAACATCTCCTCCAAAAGTTACGTATTTTCCATCTTTATCATCTGTAAAAAACTTTTTGTTAAACTGTCTAGTATCAACCATTGTTCCCAATACTTTACTAACAATCAAATGTTCCCATTTTGAGAGTAAGGTGTTTATTTTTTCAAAATATTTAGGAATTCTTTTAGAAAGTATAGCAAAAGTACAATCAAAAGCACCATCACAAATTCCAAACCAATAAATGTCTTTGTTTTCTTTAAGGTAATTGAACAATTTTTCTCTTTCTTTAGGAATATTCTCAAGTTTTAAATAAACTTTAAACATATAGAAACCTAACTTATTTGGATTGATGGATGTAATAAATTTCTCAATTACTCCTTTCTTCTGTAATTGTTGGATCCTATATTTTATTGTTTCTCGTGATTTATTAACCTTTTTCCCTAGGCTTGTATCGGAAATTCTGCAATTTTTATCTAATTCAGCCAATATCTTTCTATCTACTAAATCTAGCTTTATTTTCTCCATATTTACCATAAATTGTTTTTAATATATAAAGTTTACTCTTTTTGGTAAAAATAGCGTCAAAGGTTTATTATAACAATACTCACTACAGAGTGGTTATGAAAAAGAAACCAGATGTAAAGGAAACATTGCCCAGAGAAGTTCTAGAAGGATATAGGTTGGGGGTTGATGGTTGGTCTTTTCCTGAAGAGAAGCTAAAAGAAACCTTGGAAGATGGAACTAGGAAATTGCTAACGTTAGATGTTGGTATTTCTCCTGAGAAATATGTGGAAATTGTTAATGAACCATATAAACTTGAGAATCAACAAGAAATTGCAAACGAGTTCTATAAGATGATTTGTCCAAATAATTGTTCTGGATGTTTTGAAAAAGGTGATCTAAGGAATGATCTTCTTGGATTTGACGAAGTTAAAAATTACTTAGAAGAGGCTTTAGAGTTAGGTTTAGAATCTATTAAATTTTTGGGACCTGGCGAATTAATAACTAATCCTGACTTGTTTAAGATATTAGATTATCTACAAGAAAAGAACATAAAGATAGGGATATTTACAAAAGGAGGAATTCTTGGAGATGATAAGTTAGCAATGGAATATCAGGGATTAAATTCTGAGGATTTGGTCGCTGAATTGAGTGGTTATGATGTTACAAGGTTTTTAGTAGATTGCAGAACTTTTGATGAAGAAAAAGCAAATAGGTCAACACATAGCACCTCTGAAAATTATGCACAAGCTAGAAATAGGACTATTGAATTGTTAGTAGAAAATGGAATGAATTCTGATCTATTTTGTCAAAGAATGTCTCTACAAACCAATCCTGTAAAAAGGGATAATATTGATGAAGTTTTAGAAATTTTTCAATGGGGAACTGAAAGGAACATTCCTGTAATTGTAACCCCAACTATGATTAGTGGTAGGGGAAGAAGATTGGTTAGAGGTTCACAACAGGAAGAGTTTCAAGAAAAATTAATTCAATTGTATACTGATATTTATGCATTTTTAATTGACAGAGGAATAATGACATATAGACAATTACAAGATGAAGGTGTATCTTCATATGCTGGAACTGCCCCTTGTAATCAGTTATCTTCTGGTATGTATATTAGGAAAGATGGTGTTGTTCAAAGGTGTCCTGGAAATGATTTATGGCCATTTATTGTAGCCCAAGATATAAGGGAACAACCCTTAAGAGAAATTTGGGTCAATAGTCGCAATTATAAGATGGGACCAAGATTTAACAATCAGTGTGTAAAAGATGGTTATTCAATTCCAAGAGATATATATATTGAAGTTTTAAAGAGATTAAAATGAAACATAAAATATCAGTATCAATTGAAGAGAACACTTTACTTAAATTAAGAGAAGAGTTAAGGAGCAGGAAGTTCAGAAATAGAAGTCATGCTGTAGAGTATGCTTTGTGTAAGTTGATGGATTAATCTAAGTATTTTATATAAATCTTAAAAAACTTTTCATGGGTTGCTTTGTATTTATCTAATACAAACCTGTGTAATTTATCTGGATGTTTGTTGTCAAAGGCTTCAAGAGCTGCAAAATACTTTATTCTTTGAGTTTTTCTTATTATTAGTGGAGGATAATCATTTTCTATAAGTATAACATTAATCAATAATCTTCCAACCCTTCCATTTCCATCTTCAAAAGGATGGATTTTTTCAAATTTTCCATGAAATATTGAGGCTAATTGTAATGGATGTAGATCTTTATTTTTTTCATACCAAGAAGTTAGGTTTTCCATATCCCTTTTAACTTTTTCAGGAGGGGTTGTTTCTACTTGTCTTCCTAATAGAAAATTAGGTAACTGTTTGTATCCTTCTGCTACTCCTGTGTTTGCAATCAAAGTACTATGAAGTTTTATGATATCTTTATGATTTATCTTTAATTTATTTTCAAATAAAAGGTCCATTGCTTTTCTTGTGTTCAGTGTTTCATAGATTTCTCTTAAATCTTTATTTTTTAGTATTTTTCCTTCTTTTATTATGAAAGTTACATCTTTTAGAGTTAGAGAGTTTCCTTCTATTGCATTAGATTCATATGTGAAGTTGACTGTAAATCTGTCTAAAATATCTTTTATTTGTGTTTTTGTTAGTTTTTTTAGGATTTGTTTATAATCAATTCTTATTTCTTCAAGTTTTTTTAAAGTTGTGTTTGTGAAGATGCTGTCTTTTTTGTAGTATGTTGCCGCAAATTCTTTTCGTGCATTGTTTATCTTTTCTTTTAGGGTTTCTTTTTCTTTAGTGTATTTATTTTTTGGAGAGTAATCTTTGATATATACTGAGAATTTTTTTACTTTGCTGTTTGGTAGTCTTATAGATTCTTCAAGGTAATATCTTTCTTTCTTTTTTATTATTTTTTTACTTACAAAGGTCATAAGATAATGTAACCCTACATATATTTAAATCCTTCTATTTTGTAGGGTTATTTTTAATGTTTAAGAATTAGTATTTAACTGAATGTAATACATAATTGGCGCATCCAAGTTGGGTATATATGCGCGGGCCGGGATTCGAACCCGGATCGTCGGCTCTCCTCGTGAACTGGAAAGCCCAATCCCATGGAAGGCCGAAATTTTGGCCGTATTAGCTATATACTCTAGCCGTTGAACTACCCACGCATAGCTTTGTTAGAATTAGTCAGCCTTTAAAAGATTTACTTTTTGAATAATGGCTTTGGGCCTGTGCTAGAAGGTTTTTTAACTTGTATTTTTGGCAAGGGTTTTTTCATTGCAGGTTTGAATGTTTTAACTGGTTTTTTCTTTGGCAAGTTAATCACAACTAAAAGAACAACCACTAATATAACAATCCCAATAATGATCCAAACCCAAGGGAAACTAGAACTTTCTTCAACTTCTTGTAGATCTTGAATTTCTATAACCTCTTCATCTTCAGTGTAACTAACAATGGTTGTAAAATCACTTAAACTAACTTGTTCAGAGCTAAGGAAGTAATACCTTTCTGTTGAACTGAAAGAAGGAACTGAATATTTGATACCTGATTCTGTTGTTTCTCCTCTTTGTGAACTCATCACATCCGAAGGTGCTATTACATAAACATAAGCATCTTCTAAAGTTGTAGAAGGTGAAACTTCTTGTTCAATTAGGTAATAATTTTCAGTTTCGCCACCATAATATTCAACTGTTACACTTTGAATAACTTCTGTAACTGTAATATCTTCTTGCATTAGGTAAGTTTCTTCTGGATCTAAGGAAGAAGGAATGTCATCAAGAGAAATTGTTTGAATCTCTTCTTTGTGGCTTGTGAATGTAACTGAATTTGGCATGCTATCAACAGTGGACTCTACATTAGCTAATAATGTATCTTCATCAACAAATCCTACTTGATTTTGGTAGGTTTCTAGCTGATTAATCTTTGTGTCTAAACTTTGTGCATAGCCTAGTATGTAAACTACATAGTATGCATTTTGTGATTGGTCTGTTAAACTATTAAAACTGCTTAGTGATTCTGTGATTAAGCTTGAAGCATCTAAAATGTCAGCTGGATCTAAAACTGAGAATTCTTGTGAACTTGTGTTACCTAAAAACTCAGTTGTCATTGTATAATCTGCAATTGTACTCAAACTAATGTTGAATACTGTTTCCAAGTCTAGTTGGATTGTTGAGGTTGGTGCTGCGATTGTTGAAGCTTGTGTTTGTAAATCGTAAAATGATGATATTGAAGTGTCAACATAGTTGTACTCATAAACTAAAGCTAGGTCTGTGAATGTTATGTCTCCGCCTGAAAAATCTACTTCAATTGGAACTGAGCATGTGTCAGTTTTACAAATACCTGAGTAGACTGTTCCATCATCAGCTTCAGAGCCTACATAGTATTCTATTCCTGTTTTGATTGTTAGGGGTGCTGTTTGCCATGACTCTGCATTAACTGTGGTGGAGAGTGTGTTTTCATATTCTCCTGTTTGGATATAGATAGGGAAGTTAACATTGTAAGTTTTTGCACAAAGCCCACCTTCTTCTTTTGGACATGTGTAGGCTGTTGTTGTTTCATCATTGGTATCAGTTGGTAGTGAGTAAAGGTTTTCTGTTAAGTCTGCGCTTTCGTTTGAGAATAAACAGATTAGGTAATCACCTTCAATTGCATAATCTAGTGTGATGTCACATGAGCCTTGAGTTTCTGGTAAGTTGCAAGTGTCAGAACCACCATCCCAACCATTGGTTGGATAGCCTGTTGGTGCTGATAGTATTGCTGCTCTGATGTCACCATTTGCTGAAACTAGTGTATAATTTGCAAATATTTTTACATTCTTAGTTTTTGGTAGTGTTAGGTATTCACAGTAATAGTCTGAGCTTTGAACATAGCTTGTGCCTCCTGAACTTAAGTCAAAGTCGTCAGAGTAAATCAAGTCTGTAGCATAGTTTTGGAATGTTCCTATATAATGCCAGTCTGTTGCACCTTCACCACCCACATCGATCATGATGTTCTGGGCATTGTTCCCAGTGATGTTAAAGTCAATTGATTCAATGTTAGAGTATCTTGGGATTTGGATTGCGATTGAACCTGAAGATGTTAGTTTTTTTGATGCTGCAGGATTTGAGCCTGTTGTGTCGCCTAGAATTTCTGTGTAGGAGTATGCTACTGCATCTAAAGCTTCTTTTATTGTTGTTTCATAGGTGTTTGTGCCAATTGTTACTTTTAGGATTTCGCTAACTGAGACATCTTGTGATAAGAATAGTGAAACTGTTCCTGTGATTGGTGTGTTTTGTGCGTACTTTGCTGAATCTAAGGATAAAGTGATTGGTTCTGTTCCTGTTATTACTGTTGTGTTTTCAGTTGTTGTATTTTCTACAGTAGAATTTGTGTTATTATTATCAACTGTGGTGAATCCTGTAATGTTAGCATCAATGATGGCTGGGCTGAAAACTGTTAATAAAAATACAACTGCTATAATTGCTATGTAAACACCCCTTTCCATAATATATTTTATCTGTTTAGTATATATAAAAAGGTTTTGGGTGATAAAAAACTTTATAAGTGACTGGTAATTTTAAGAGTCCATGGATTTGAGAGGGTTGTATACAGAGCATTATAAGAAGCTATTTTTCATACCTATTATATTAGTTGTTTTAGCTTTTGGTGTTTTGCTTATGAATTATGTTAGTACTGGTGATATCATTGATAAAGATGTTTCTTTGAAAGGTGGGACTACATTAACAGTGTATACAACCGATGATTTTACTGGGTTGGATGATCATTTGAGAGAAAGTTTGCCTGGTTCTGATTTGAATGTTAGAGAGTTATCTGAGTTTGCATCTGATGTGCGAATAGGGTTTATTGTTGAAGCTAGTGATGTTGATGATCAGGAGTTGCTTAGTGCTGTTGAAGAGTTTGTTGGGTTTGGGTTGACATCTGAGAATTATTCATTAGAGATTGTTGGTAGTGCTTTGGGTGAAAGTTTTTATCAACAGATGTTGGTAGCTATTGGGTTAGCTTTCTTGTTTATGGCAATTGTTGTGTTCATTACATTTAGAAGTTTTGTGCCGTCGTTTGCTGTTGTGTTTGCTGCTTTTTCTGATATGGTTGTAACTTTGGCTATATTTAGTTTGTTTGATGTAAGGTTATCTACATCTGGTATTGCTGCTTTGTTGTTGTTGATTGGTTATTCTATTGATACTGATATCTTGTTGACTACTAAGGTTTTGAAAAGAACACAGGGTAAGGCTGTAGATAGAATGATTGGTGCTATGAAAACAGGTCTTACAATGACTGGTACTACTTTGGTTGCGTTGACTGTTGCGTTACTTGTTTCTAATTCTTTGGTTTTGAAGCAAATGTTTTTAGTTATTGTTGTTGGATTGTTGGTTGATATTGTTGTGACTTATGCTATGAATGCTGGTGTGTTGGTTTGGTATGCTAGGAGGAAGAATCAATGAAGTTGCATTGGAGAGTTTGGGTTTTGTTGATTGCTTTGGTTTTAGCAGTGATTGCAATCAGTCCTAGTCCTTGGGCAGAAGGTATTGAGGTTCAAAGTGTTCAGAGTGGGTCTGATGCTGCTGAGTATGGGTTGGCTAATGGTGATATTTTGTATAGTATTAATGGTAATACGATTGAAAGTTTAGAGGATTTTAGTTCTGCTGTTGAAGAGTTGGGGTATGAGGAGCAAGTTATTGTTGTTGAAACTTCTGCTGAGCAAACAGCTTATACTATTACAAATGATATTGGGTTTGTTATTGATGAGAACTTTACTATTTTGGATTCTGAGTACCTAGATGAAGATGAAATACTGTTAGCAATTAATGGTGAAGAATTTGCTGATTATGATGCTTTTGAAGATTATTACAATGAACTTGTGCCAAGGCAAACTATAGTTATTATAACTGATAGTGCTGAGGTTGCTTATCTTACAAGAGAAGGGTTGGATATAACTGTTGGTGAGGCTGGAAAAACTAATCTGGTTCTTGGTTTGGATTTGCAAGGGGGTACTAGAGTATTGTTGCAACCTGTTTCTGAAGAAGAGGTTAGTGATGCTGACATTGATGATTTGATTAAAGTTTTGAGTAACAGGTTGAATGTTTATGGGTTGAGTGATATTGTTATTAGGACTGCTAGTGATTGGCAAGGTAACCAGTATGTGTTGGTTGAGATTGCTGGGGTTACACAAGATGAAGTTAGGGATTTGATTTCTCAGCAGGGTAAGTTTGAAGCTTATGTTGGTGAGACTCTTGTTTTCGAGGGGGGTAATGAGGATGTGTTGTATGTTTGTAGGAATGATGGTTCTTGTTCTGGTATAAGAAGTTGTAACCAAATTTCTGGTAGTCAATGGTATTGTCAGTTTGACTTTTCTGTTACACTTTCACAAGAAGCTGCTGAGATTATGGCTGAAGCAACAAGTGATTTAGAAGTTGTGTATGGTGATAGTGGATCAAGTTATTTGAATGAAACAATTGACTTTTATCTTGATGGTGAAGTTGTTGATAGTTTGAATATTGCTGAAGAGTTGAAAGGTAAGCCTACAACTTCAATTTCTATTTCTGGACCAGGATATGGTTCTAATAAGATGGAAGCTGTTGAAACTGCATCTGTTGGTATGGATCAGTTGCAAACTATTTTGATAACAGGTTCTATGCCATTTGATCTTGAGATTGCGCAGTTGGATAGTGTTGCTCCTGCTTTAGGTGAGAGTTTCTTAAAGAATATTCTTTGGGTTGGAATTCTTGCTTTGATTTGTGTTGCACTTGTTGTGTTTATCCGGTACAGAGCTTACAAAGTTGTGTTGCCTATGGTAGTTACTGTAATGTCAGAAATCTTTTTGATACTTGGCTTTGCTGCGTTTGTTGGTTGGAACTTGGATGTTGCTTCAATTGCTGGTATATTGGCTGCGATTGGTACTGGTGTTGATCATCAGATTGTTATTGTTGATGAAGCTATTCAAGGAAGGAGTGAAAAGTTTAGTAATTGGAAAGAAAAAATTAAGAGAGCATTCTTTATTATTTTTGTAGCTTATGCAACAACTGTTGCTGCTATGATTCCTTTATGGAATGCTGGTGCTGGTTTGATTAGAGGATTTGCAGTTACAACTATTGTTGGTGTTACAATTGGTGTTTTCTTAACACGGCCTGCGTTTGCAGTTGTGATTGAAAAGTTGTATGATAAAGAGTAAATTATATAAAGGATTTTGTATACTATATGTTTGAGGTGATATTACTATGGCTGTTGAAAATCAAATATTGTTTATATCCTACATAACTTTGGCTGCTGTTATTGCGATGGTTTATGGTTTGAGGAGAATCTTTCTACTGGAAAAGAAAATTGTTCAGTTAGAGGCTGCTATTTTGGGTAAGAAGAGAACTGCTTCTAAAAAGAAGGTTGTTAAGAAGAAAAGAAAGAAAAGAAGATAATTAATCTCCTTCAAATTCAACTAAAGTGAATATATCATATTTGTTTATTTTTTCTTTACCTTTTAGATCTGGAAGATCTACTAT
The DNA here is from genome assembly GCA_964343245.1 of Candidatus Woesearchaeota archaeon. Lineage (GTDB taxonomy): Archaea > Nanobdellota > Nanobdellia > SCGC-AAA011-G17 > GW2011-AR17 > JABHYY01. Next base: position 12,559 of record CAYFIU010000009.1, read on the forward strand.
GAATGCACATTCTACAATGTTTCCACCTTGTTTTTCAATAAGGTCTGCTGCTGCTCTACAGGAACCTCCTGTTGCAATTAGATCATCAACAAGCAAAACATTTTCACCTGGTTTGATTGAATCTGTGTGCATTTCTAAAGTGTCTGTGCCATACTCAAGATCATAAGTGACTTTAATTGTTTCACCAGGAAGCTTTCCTTTTTTTCTTACTGGGACAAAACCTTTGTTTAATAGGTAAGCTAGTGCTCCACCTAAAATGAAACCTCTGCTTTCAATGCCAACAACTTTGTCAATTTTCCTGCCTTTGTACCTGATCATAAAGTATTCTAATGTTTTCCTTAGTCCTTCAGGGTCAGCTAGTAAGGTTGTTATGTCTCTAAACATGATTCCTTCTTTTGGGAAGTTTGGAATTGTCCTGATTTTTGATTTGATTTCTTTCATGAAAATTTCTTTTGTTTAGAATTATTTAAAGATTTGTTTACTAGATTAATAATCTTTATATAGGGTAGTTTTTGTAGGTTTTTTATGATTGGTTGGTCAAATATGGATGTACGAGTTTTGGTAGCACATATGTGTCTTGGTAGAGGTTCTTCTGATCGTGCTTTAGGTGTTGTTTATTTGGATGGTTGTGATTTAAAATTGTTGAAAATCCCAGATGGGCCAAGGATATTTAACTCTGCAATTTGTAGTGTTATTCCTGGAGGGAACTATAAAGTCCCTTTTTTTACTGGATCATTAAATAGGATCTTAAGATTGCCTACTACTATCTGTGATCCTTCTGAATTTGCATCTGTTGCTGAAGATTTTGCAAGGAGAGGGGTTTTGGGTTCTAGCGAGGGTTTGGGTTTGGAAGATTATCTTGACAAATACTGTGATACAGAACTGGAATTTAAGTCTGAGATTCCTGATTTTGTTGTTGAGTATTTTTGTGCAGATCCAGAGTTTGCACTTCATTCTCTTGGGTTAGATCCAAATTGTTCTGAATTTTATAATGAAGTTTGTATAAAGACAGAGTTTTCTTATTTGGCTAGAGATCTTGGGGACTATTCTAGATTGTGTCGTAGTGAGGAACATAAAACATCACCTTTAACTATTTGTGATGCCGTTGCTAGGTATCCTGATGGTTCTTTGTGTGTTATTGAATTTAAATTGGCTATGGGGGACCCTTCAGGAACAGCAGCTAATTATGCTAAAGTACAATTAACAAGAGCTGGATTGTTTTTTAATCATAATTTTGGTGTTGAATCTTCTTTAGTTTCTGTTTTTTTGAATGGTGCTGGAGAGGTTGTTCTTTCTAAACATTATAGGCATGATGGATTTAATTTAGAGAGGGCTGATGAGTTTATGTCTTTAAGTTCTTATTAGCCACAAACATATTTTGGTTCACAATAGCAAGGAGTTTCATCTTGGCAAATGCATGGTTCTTCGAGTTCTGCATATGATCCTGAACAGCAATTAGCACAACTATTTTTTTGTGTGTAGAATTGTGAATCTTCTAGATAGCATACTGTGTTGTCCTCTGTGCAAAAATTTGCAAGGTCATAAATGTTATAAGCGACTAAAAGAACTAATAATATTGAAATTATAATAAGTAGTGTTTTTTTCATTTTAGTATATTATGGGTTTGATACTCTTCAAATAATCAACTGCATTGTCTAGTTTTGTTTGGCTCTTTGCATAAAGTGTAAACAAAATGTCACCCTTTCTTACTTTGTTATGCTTTTTTACTCTGAGGTACATTCCTGCAACTTTATCTTCAGGTGAACCTGCGATACGAGCAAGTTTGGCAATGTCTTTGTTATGGATTTCTTTGACTGTGCCCTTTCTTTTTGCTTTGTATTCATAGAAAAGATTTGCAGATGGGATTTGAGGTCTTTTTAGTCCTCCTTGTGCTCTTATGACCTCTCTAAACTTTCTGTAAGCTTTGCCAGAGTCTAAAACTTCTAAAACTTTTTTCTTTGGTGCTCTTACTCCAATTAATTTTAACATTTCTGTTGCTAAGTAAATACTTTTTTCTCTAAAATCATTTGGCCCATCACCTTTTAGAACTGAAATTACATCTGAACATTCTAAAGCTGGACCAATTCCATAACCAATTGGTTGAGTACCATCTGTTAAAACTACTCTAACTTTCATGTTAAGCAGTTTTCCAATCTTGATGAACATTTTCTTAAGCTTAACTGCATCTTTTTTGTGTTTAACTTTTGATCCTGGTCCCCAAGGGATGTCAATTAAAACATGTGTTGACCCAACTGATTTTTTCTTTGCCATGATGCTTGCAAGCATCATACCTAGGGGATCAATGCTCATGTCGTGCCTGATCTTGATAAGTTTGTCATCAGCTGCAGCTAGGTTTACTGCACCACCCCAAGCAATGCAACCTTTTGTTTTATTAACAACTTGTTTTACTTTTTTTGTTGAAAGAGCCACTGGTGCTAGAACTTCCATAGTGTCAGCAGTTCCTGCTGGTGATGTAATACTTCTTGAAGAAGTTTTTACAATTTTGTAACCTAAAGCTGCCATGATTGGAACTACTATCATGGTTGTTCTGTTTCCTGGTACGCCTCCAATACAATGTTTATCAATTAGGATTTTATCTTTGAACTTTAACTTGTTACCATTGTCTACAATGGCTTGTGTTAATTTTGCAGCTTCTTTTAGATTCAAACCTTTTATGTATAATGCTGCTATGAAATATGTTGTTTCAACCTCTGAAAGTTTGTTTGATATGATATCTTTTATAATTTCATTGATCTCTTCTTTGTTTAATTTTTCACCATTTAACTTTTTCTTAATGTACATTAATGATTTGGGTTTGGGTGTGAGGTTGACTTCAACAGGTTGTTTTGGTTTTACTTTTAGTGCTTTTAGAACTTCTTCAAAGAAACCTATCTGGCCTGGTTTTATCCCTTTTGTAGATATGTCCATTACACATACTACTTCTTTTTTTGATCTTTTTATAGAAATTCTGTCACCATGTGCTAAATCCAAAAGTCTTGCATCTTGTTTTGATAGGACTGCAACAAGAGGTCCACCTGTGCTAAGATTTACAGCTTTAACTTTGAGTTTCATTTCCTATTCCTAGATAAGTTTCTAAAATTAATACAAACAGTACTAAGATTACCGGGCCTATAATTAAACCTGGTAAGCCAAAGACTGTTAATCCTCCTAGAACACCTAATAATGTTATTATTGGATGGATGTGGCCCTTGATTCCGAGTAACTTTGGTTTTACTATTAAGTCTAATAAGATGCTTAGTACCACAAAGCCAAACAAGAATACTATGGTTGCTGATGTGTAGTTCCCTACTAAGATATAGTATAATGTTATTGGGGAATAAACTGCAGCTGGACCTATTAGGGGTAATAGTGCGAAGATTGCAACAATAATTCCTAAAAAAATTGGTGATCCTACTCCTATTAAATAAAACCCAACAGCTGCAATAATACCTTCGAGTAATGATATTGCAATCTCTCCATAAACTAGAGAGCTTGTTGTTGTTTTGACTTTCTTTAGAATTTTATCTTTGTGTCTTTTGTCTATTGGTAGTGTTTTCTCAAGTTTTCGCATTACTTGTTCACCATCTCTGAACACAAAGAAGAAAATGAAAATCATCATGAAGAAATTAAGGAACATTTGGGGAAGGGATAGGAAAAATGCTGAAGTTTCGTCAATAACATACAGAATTGATTTCTGAATAAGGTCATCAAGGCTTTCTGCAAGTAATGGGTTTACTTCTAGGTTCAATCTTGTTACTAGAACTTGTTGTGCTTCTTTTAAGTTAACATTGTATAAGGTTGTTGCTTCGCTTATTAGCGAGTTAAGGATAAATGCTGCTGGTACTATTATGATTATAACTAATAACATTGTTACTATGAGTGCTGAAACTGTTTTATTTTTTATATATTTTAATAAAAATTTGTATACTGGGTAAAAAATGTATGCTAGAACCAAACTTGCTAAGATTGAGTTAAGGTAAGGGTTTACTATCTTGATTGTGAAATATAGAATTATTATAGCTAGTCCTAGGAAAAAATATGTTGAATATTTTTGTAATTTCATTTTACCTCTTTTATATCATATAGAGTATTTTATTTATTTAAATGTGTTGGTTTTATTGGTAATTATTATAAAGAGGAAGCTAATTCTGCTGAATATGAGAAGATATCAAGGTTTTGTGATAACAGCTGATCCTGTTTATTATTATTCTGCTAGTCTTGCTGGCAGGTGGGTTTTTGATAGAGATATTCAAAGGGGGCGTTTGTATGGGCATGATGCTTTTTTTTCATATTGGTTTCCTAAGCCTATTGTTGCAAGTGGTGTAAAAGGTATTGTTCGTAATCTGTTTGAGAATGATGAAAGTCCTTTGTATGTTTGGAGTTGTAGTGTGGTTCAGAATGGTGATGGTTGTGGTGTTAGGAGGTATGCATTTGGAGAAAAAAGAGATTTTAGATCACATGTTGATTCTGGGAAGAGGGATTGTGGTCAAGTTATCGGTAGTGAATGGTATGGTCCTGGCGTACGTTTGGATAAATTTCTTAGGTTACAATTTATTTATCAACAAAGAGCTTTGCGGAATTTCAATAGGTAGTGTTTTTGTTTAGAAATTCTTTTAAACTGAAAAGGTCTGAATTCTGTTATGAAGAAGTTGTGTGTGGGGTTGGTTGAAAATGTTGAAATTGGGGGCAAGGTTGTAAAAGCTAGGATTGATACTGGTGCCAGGGGTAACTCTATTTCAGAAAGTCTTGCAAAAGCTTTAAACTTGGAAAAGCTTGGCAGAACTATTATTGTAAAATCTGCATCTGGAAGGCAGGTTAGACCTTTGGTGGTTGCTGATATTGTTTTGAAAGGAAGAAAGTTGCACACAAAGTTTAATGTTACTGATAGAAGTCATTTACAGTATCAAATGTTAATTGGAGTGGAGGTGTTAAAACAGGGTTTTTTGGTTGACCCTTCTAAAGAATGAAATTAGGTGTTGTAAGCATTGGTGGACCTGGAGCAAAGTTGATTCTTGATCGGGCTAAAAAGTATTTTGATGATGTGGAGTTAGTTAATTTGAAAAAATTGACTACTAGAGTAAATTCTGGAACTAAAGATGTTCTTTATGATGGTAAGAGTTTGAAAGGTTTTGATTGTTTGTATTTCAAGGGGTCTTTTAGGTATGAATTGTTGCAGTATACTGCTTCAAATATTCTTTCTGGCCAAATGTATATGCCTTTGCACCATTCTGTTTTTCCAACTTGTCATAACAAGTTGTTAACTTTGCTTAGGTTAGAGAGAGCTGGTGTTGCTGTGCCTGAAACTTATTTTTGTTCTAATGCTGATGAAGCTAGAAGGGTTTTAGAGATGGTTAAGTATCCTATTATTTTGAAAACTCCTGCTGGAACACAAGGTAAGGGGGTTATGTTTGCTGATTCTGTTGAGTCTGCTAAGTCGCTTTTAGATGCGTTGGAAACTTTTGGTCAGCCTTTTATGATACAAGAGTATATTGAAACTGATGCAACTGATGTTAGGGCTTATGTTGTTGGTGACAAAGTTGTGGCTTCGATGAAAAGAAAAGCCGGTAAGGATGAGTTAAGAGCTAATATTCATCAGGGTGGGAAAGGTATGGCTTATGAGCTAGATTATGATACTGAACAATTGGCTATCAAAGCTGCAAGGGCTATTAAGGCTGATGTTTGTGGTGTTGATATTTTGGAGGGCGTGAAACCTGTTGTATTGGAAGTTAATGCAACCCCTGGTTTAGAAGGGATTTCAGAAGCAACTGGAAAGGATGTTGCTGATATTGTTGCAAAATATTTTTATGAAAAGGCTGTTGAGTTTAGAAGAAAAGAGAGAAAGGAAGGTGTGGATGATATTATGAAAGGTTTGGATGAAAAAGATTCAAATCAAATTTTGAGCAACTTAGATATTAAGGCAGGAAGGATTAAACTGCCTGAAGTTGTAACTCGGGTTGGTAGGTTTAGGAATGGGCAAGAGGTTAGCATATTCATTGGTAACAAAGATGTTGTTATCAAAAAGAATTAGGGAGGTAAGGGAAATGGCAAAGTGTCCGTATGTAGATAGAGAATGTACTGATGAATGTAAAGCATGGGATAGTACCAAACCAGATGGTTGTGTTGTTTTGCATCGAATGGATAGGGCTAACAAGTTGTTGAACTTTATTGAGAAAAAGGTTGGGAGGTGATCCCCTTTCTTTATTTTTTATATCTTAACTAACTTTTTTTGCATTGGTGTTGTAAGAATTACTTTTCTTTTTTGAAGATAGACATTTATTTCACTTCTCGCTCCAAATTTGTTTTTTAGATATATTCCTGGCTCGATTGTGTAACCCATGTTTAGAAGCTTTTTTTTATTGCTTGGTCTCAAGCCTGCTCTGTTCCCATGAGGTGAATAGTTTCCTAAACTGTGGCCTGTGAAGTGGTCGAAGTTTTTGAGATAGCCATATGAATCAATAACATCTTTAGCAATTTTGTTAATTGTGTATCCTGTTGGTATTTTTCCTTTTGTAACTTGTTTTTTTAGATGTGATAGTGCTTTGTTTCTTGCTTTGATGACAATGTTGAATATTTCTTGTTCTTTTTTTGTGGGTTTGCCATAGTAAGCCATCCAAGTTATATCTGCATAAGGTCCACCTTGTTTTAATCTTGCCCAGATATCAATTAGAATCATGCTGTTTTTTTGTAACCTTTTACTTTTTTTCTTGGGGAAGTAGTGTACTAGACCTGTGTTTTGTTTGAAAGCAACTATTGGTTTATCTCTATCTGTTTTCAAACCATATCTTTTGAACTGTTTTAGTATGAACTGTTGTACTTCGTATTCAGAAACTCCTTGGTGTATGTATTTGAAAGCTGCATCTTTGATTTTATATAGAAGTTTAGCAACTTTTGTGTGTTGTTTGATTTGTGTTTTGGTCCACATATGCCTTTGATGATTAATGATTTATATAAAATTTTTGTCTAAAGTATATACTCTAGTATACAATCAGTGACAGTGACAGGGGTGCGCGCAGAGTTTATAAGTTCATTTCTTTTGAGGGCTTTGCCTGATAAGTAAACGAAAAGTAAGCTCTACCCGATAAGTCTTAATTCT
>CAYFIU010000010.1:0-18061 GCA_964343245.1 Candidatus Woesearchaeota archaeon
GACGCAGGAAAATTCCTAGACACTTTTAATGATAAATTTGATTCTTTCTTAGGCGGTGGCCACGAAAAAGCAGGTGGTTTCACAATAGAAGAAAATGAATTTCCTCAACTTATAGAAATGTTAAAGGACTTTTGATTTTTTCTTGTTTATGAAAGCATGGCTTAACATATCTTTGTTATAACCACCAGGGACTTTGCCATTAGCTGCATATTCATACAAAGCAGTGTTAAAAATACTATTAGCAACACCAAATACCATTCCAATCAATATCACTAGGATTACAGTAATCATAATCAAAACAATTAAAGCAATAAAATTTCCAGTGAGAAACATCAGGAATCCTACAATACAAGCAGGCACTATAATAGCCATTGAAATCGCACCTTGTATAGCACCTAATCCAAAATGCCTAACTAAACTTTCGCCCCATGTTTTCTTCAAAACTTGAATTGACTTTTTTATAGCATCAAAAGGAGTCAAGTTGTCATACACCATTGCAGGTACAACAAAGATTGTAACTATTGCCCAAGCCATACCAAGTACTCCTCGCAAAATATGCAACACAATCGCACCAACACCTTTACTTTTTCTAGCCATGTTTTCCAACCCTCTTAATAAGATACCTACAGTTGCAGCTAGAAGGCTCCACATAGCAATCAAATGAATCTTAGACAGAGCAAACCCTAAAGTTTCCATAAACTTTGCATCACCACCAGCAAACCTTTTCTTTGCAGTGTACACAACACACACATTGAAAAAAGTTGCAATGAAAGCTAATCCAAAATAAATTACGAAAAATGCTAGATACTCAAAAAATCCAAAAATTTGCACTTGGCCAGCTAAAATACTAGCAATCAATGTTGGAACTAATAAAACTAGGATAAACAATAAAGAGAATACAGAAGCTAGAATTGGATACCAGATCAACTCTTTATCCTCTTTCATCACATGAAAGGTTGTTTTGGTTATTTCCCAACTATTACTAAAAACTTCTTTAATACCCATACACATTTTCAAGATTATATCTTATTTAAAACTTTCCAATACTTTTATAAACAACTTATGAATTTTTTTATAGTATGACAACTGAACTAAGGTTCCCTGTTACAAGAGGAACATTTATATGGTATGGGCAACAAGTTGAAGTTACAGCAAGATGCCCTGAAATAGATCCATCTTTTACATCTATAGATCGTCTAAGAGGTATACCAGCATTAGCAGGAACATCTCATAGGCATATAGTAGTATTAGGTTACATGGGGCCATATATTGTTGAAGATTCTAGAGGTGAAAGAATTCTCCAAAGAAGAAATTATTCAGGCCGTCAAGTAAATGCTTTAGAAAGAGAGGTTGGATTTTTTAGCGCAGTTTATAGAGTTCTCAAAGGTTGGCCAAAAAAGTAATTCTAAATAAAAGGTAAAAAGAATTAAAGCCTTCTAAGATGCAAAACAGCACCACCAATGAAAAGCACTGCAACAATTACGCTAAGCAACACTAACCAAAGGTTACTTTGTTCATCAACATCAACACTGAAAACTCTTTGTTCAACAAGGCCATCAGCTGAACTAACTTCTACAAGAACTTCCTGAAAACCTTCTTGCTCAGGAGTGATTGTAAACATCAACTCACCAGTCCTACCTTCTGAAACAGTAACAGAATCAGTGTAATCAATTTCATCCATACCATAGACAAACAAGTTAAACTCTTTAGACTCATCACCTAAGTTAGTCACTTGAACTTTAAACTCAGACTCTTGCCCAACTTGCAATCCACTAACTGAAGAAACTGAAATTATTGCATCAAAATCATAAACAGTTGAATTACCTTCAACTCTTAACCATGAACTTTTCTCAACAGTTGTATAACCATTATCATACTCAACAAGAACATTAACTTCATAGTCACCTGACAAATCAGAAGGAACTACTAGGTATAGTGTCTCTGTTGACAGTTCGTCATCAGTCTCACTATCTTTAGCACCTAGTTCTTCCAAGTAGGCAGTACTTGAAACTCCATCCAATGAAACAGTAACTCTAATATCCTTTTCAAGATTCTCTCCAAGGTTCTCTAATCTGACTTTTACTCCTAAGTAATCTCCTGGTTCAACACTAGTTGAACTCAAAAGAACTTCTTTGATATCAACACTATGCCTTGGCTCTTCCATGTACAAGTCATATGAAACCATTTCAGTTGACTCATCATCATAAACCTCAACATACAATGTGTAAGTATTATCTTCAACTTGTAAATCGCTTGGGATTTCTAGGTATAAATATTTTCTATAAGTTACACCATCTTCAATGTCAAACATTTCAGTGGCATATTCAACACTACCATACTCATAACCACCCATCCAAACCCTAATATTGACATCTTCAGTCTCACCAAGACCTTCTAAGTCAACCACAATCTGAGCTGTAGTGCCTAATTCAACTTGAACTTGCCTATCAGTTGCTTCAATTCCATTAACATAAACATTTGTAATCTCATAGTTTGTAGAATCAGCCACAACTAGGCTACTAAATAGCACAAAAGCCATTAGTATTGTTAATATCAATTTTTTCATCATTTTTGAACCTCTTTGAATGATATTCTAGCGCATCTAATCATATATAAAGCTTTCTATTTGTTACTACTTCTCAAGAACAAACTATTTTTGTTTAAGATCTAAATTTCCATAAATTTTGGGGCCTACCCCTGTTAAACAAACAGCCCTTATTTTGCCATATCTAGGGTATATTTCCAATCTAGTCCAGCCATCATCACCACAAACAGGTACATCAGGACTAGGCCAAGAATATCGGATATCCAGAACAAGCCTTTCAGGATGTTCCAAATGATCTCCAAAATCAAAGCTGATACTATCCCAGCCAGTAATGCCATTTGCAGCTAACATCTCTGTATAAAGAGGAATTAACCTATTATTTCTATCTAATATATGTTGCTCAATCTCACCCAGCTCTTCAGCTTTATTATAATAATCAATCAAAGGTGCATATCTTTGTATAAGCCTAGAAATTCTGGGGAAAAAAGGTTCTGGATCAGGCTCAATACCATCACTAGCAAGTTCAGCCTTAGGTTTAAAACTAGCAGGTGTAAGATCATCAAAAGGTTCTGGGTGAACAAGGTTTCTAACAAGTGCACATCCCGTTTGGCTAGCTAAAGCCACTGTTAACAAGCTTGCAGCAATTCTATTCCTCAACATGGAACAAAAAAATCTTTTCTGCCTTTTTAATAATTATTATGGTGTAATAAGATGTAAAACACCAGCAGGAATAATTGATTTCCTTGCAGTTGGGCAATAAACTTCAATAGCTTCGTCAACAGGATAAATTACTAATCTAACTCTGCCTCTAACAGGACAACCATGATAAACATCTCCAGGCTCTTCTTGGTGCACATCAACAAGCAACCTTTCAGTGTGCAAGAGATGATCTTGACACTGCAAAACAAGGCCCCCACTAATATTAATTTCATTACTAATAAGATATTCTTTAATTATAGGAACAATTTCAGCTTCAAGATCTTGCCTAGCCAGCTTTACTTTTTCAAAATCTCTATTTACACGATGCTCTATTATCTGTCCAGAATAACGAAATATAACATCACTTATTCTTCCAAAGTAGGTTTGTGGTTCTTCAACAATTAAAGCTGATCCGTCCTCAGGCCTTTCACTGGTTTTTAGCATACCTCCAGCAATAGAGGGTGCTAACAAACTCAAGCCTAAAACAATTGCAGTTAAACCCTTTCTCATAGTTTCATCAAACCTAGTACTTGTATATAAAAGTTAAGAAAAAAATAATTATAAAAATTCTTTAGCTTTTTCCATTAAAGGCAAAACAGCTTCTACTTCTTCTTTAAGCATTCTACCTAATTTAGCAAAACTGTATTCACCAGCAGCATTTCTATTCTCTCTAGACAACTGCAACTTTGGTGTACCGTCATTATAAGCAAAAACTCCAACTGTAATCTTTGAGCTCTCAAACTCAACACTCTCTGAAAACAAATTCTTGTCCAAACTCTTGTCAAATGGCATTTCTATCAACTCCCTATAGTTATTTAGAATCAAGAATTATTTGGTCTTTAAAAAACTTGTTAAAATAAAAAATTAAAAAATAGAGTTTAAAAACTCTTCTACATTATCCCAAAATGTCTTAACAATTGGTTCATGAACTTCATATTCAATAACATCAACCATACTCTGTACATCTAAGTTGAAAACTCTTTCTTCATAGGTATCATCACTTTCAACAATAACTTTCAAACCATATCTGCCTGATTCCATGTCATCTGGAATTTCAATAGTGTATAGTGCAGTTTCACTGTCACTTCTATCCAAGTCAGGGAAAGCAGCATAACTATGTTCATCATCAAAGATGAAAGTTACCAAGATGTCTCTTGCATCAAAACTGTTTCTATTTTCCATTGTCATTGATAATACAATTTCATTATCAAGAGCAACATTTGAGAGTTGACCATTTGAGTATCTGTAGTTGCCTGAAACAGCAACATTAGCATCAAAGTTGTACCATGAAGCTAAGTCAGCAGCATTCATAACAAACATGTTTGTTACTCCAAGCATGTCACCTTCATAGTTACCAATTCCACTATGTGGGACTTCACAGGTTAACACATCATCAACTTTGATCTCAACAACTTGTGACACAACATACTCGCCATCTGAGATAGACACAGTCAAGTAATATCTACCTGCATCATCACACTCAGTTTGCCATGACCAAACATTGCCATTAACTGAACCATCTTCTAAACCTTCAAAAGTGTAAGTGATTGCATCTCCATCAACATCCCATGCATTAACTTCAATTTCAATGAACTCACCTTCATCAACATGAACATCTAAAATTTCATCCATTTCTGGAGGATTGTTAGTTACAACATAATCATCTAACACTTCAAAGTCAATTGTAACAGTTTGATCACACAAAACATCGCCATCACTCACAACCACTTCAATGCTGTATAAATCAGCATCTCCTTCAGCAGTTTGCCATGTAAAGATATTATCTTGAGTTGTTCCAACACTGTTAGTCCAGGTGTAAGTCAAAGGATCTCCATCTGCATCTAGTGCATCGATTTCAAATTCAACAAGATCAGTTTCATAGTATGTTCCAACTGTTACTGGCTGAACAACAGGACAATTATTCACTGGTCCAATAGTCTCTAACACTTCAAATGTTATTGTAACAGTTTGATCACACAGAACATCACCATCACTCACAACCACTTCTATGGTATAAGTCCCAGCATCTCCCACAGCTGTTTGCCATGTGAATGTATTACCCTGAGTTGTCCCAACACTGTTTGTCCAAGTGTAAGTTAAAGGATCAAGATCTGGGTCAATAGCACCAACTGGAAGTGTTATAAGATCGCCTTCATAGTATGTTCCAGGAACTGGTGCTGTAACAATAGGACAGTTATTTGTAACAACAGGAACATCATTAACTGTAACATAAACTGGAACCATTGTAATGGATTCACCATCATCAATCTCAACCCAGTCAGTATAAACACCAGCATCATTACTATCAGTTAGCCAGTAGTATTCAGTAGTACCTGCAACCACATTTGATGTGCTTTCACCATCAAAACCAGATTGTCCATTCACTTCAATATCTAATGAATCACCATCAGCATCATAAATGTAAACAGTGTCATCATCACCAAACAAGCTAGCTAGATATTTAACAAGAAAATCAGCACTGCTACTAAGGACTTCAATCCTCATCTCAGCTGTGTCGCCTTCATCAACTTCAATTCTAGCACCTAAAGCCAAAGGAGCTTCATTTTGAGTTACTTGGCCTTCTAAAATTTCAACAGTTTCACTACCAATTTCTATTTCAATATAGGGAGGATATCCACCTGTATATTGTTCATAAGAAACAGTACAAGTCCAATCATCACCTGCACTCAGATATGAATCATCTACAGTTGCAGTGTTAATTCCTTGTTCATTACTATTCTTCTCCCAAGTATAAATAGGCAAATTATTCCCTAAGTCAAAATCATAAAGACATTCAATGTCTTGATTATCGTAAGCCGGATCTGGCAAAATACTTACACCATCTCCATTACTATCTACAGCAGACACGCTAGCAAATAGTAAAAATACAAATAATACAAATATTGTTCCGATTGTTATTTTTTTCATTTTTGACTACTCCTCATCACCTTCCCCAAGTCCAGGTTGATCGTAAATGTAATTCTCCATTACCTAAAGCACCACCTTTCATGTCAACTGGTGCATCACTAACCATATATAGATCTAAAGGTGCAAATGATCCACCCAATTCAATCCTCCAAGCCCTTCCTTTAACTGGTGGTACAAGTGCAAGATCTGCCCCAACACTTAATCTGTGGCCTACTCCATTTTGTTCTGGAACATTACCATCAGCTGCTATAGTTGTACCTTCACCTTGATACTCTGCATAAGGCATAAAGACAATTCCAGGATGATCTTCTGTAAGAGTTATCCCTAAAGCTTCCATTTCACCTGGTTCTCTACCAAATTCAAAACCTAATCTTACATTTCCTAAGTGAGTAAGAGAGTTTGAATTAGCACCAAAATCACCAAAAGTTGTACTAACATCAACTGTCTGTGCTTGTGGTAACCTTGAGTATCTTCCTGCTACCTGTAATGCAACCTCAGGGTGTAAGAAAACCATAACATTAGCTCCAGCATATCCACCAAGACCTTCTGCAGAAGTTCTTGAAGTTACATCTTCACTGACCTCTTGTCTACTACCCATCTGATGGTACAAAGCTCCACCTTCAAGGTCCAGCAAAACTGTATCTCCTAACAAGAATTCTAAGCCTCCACCAAAATCAATATCAGCATTAAATGCTCTACTTCTTTCTAGAGTTCCACCAACGGGAGCACCAGCTTTAACTTGTGCTACAAGGTATGGTCTCATACCATTTTCATCATCAAATGCAATATGTCCAGGAGTTAATCCTAGATTAAATAATCCATACAACTGCATCAATCTATCCCTTTGTTCACCTTCAGGCATCTCTGGATCTGCATAAGTAACAGCCATTCCTTTATTAACAAACTGTAATCCTACTCCGGCACCATTCCCAGCTCTTGCTAAAACAGCATATGGTCTTGGAAAAGCTCTTGCTGGACCTGTGCCTCTAGGAGGTGCATGGCCTGGAACAAATGTAGGTCCAAAACTATGCTCAGTAGGCCCACCACCAACTACATCTGGCTCATCATCGTCATCTCTATGATCATATTGAGGAGCATCAAGTTCCCAGTCTACACTTGAATCATCATCATCATCCCCATCAAATCCACCAGCAGCACTGTCATCATCATCTCCATCCAACCAACTTTCATCGTCAGCAGAGTCATCATCATCAGCTGCATTATTAGCGTCAATTCTTTCTCTAATTAAATCTTCAAGACTTTCATCATCATCATCGTCACCAGTATCATCATCACCTGGTGCATCTGCTATTGCAATTTCACTAGGTTGTTCATACATACTTAATGGGATCCAAACAGGAGCATATCTACCTTCTGCATCAGAAGCAACTAACTGATCACCAACAAAACCATCTGCTCCACTAAATACCTCTCCAGTAAAACAATCTACATTCTCAGTGTCACTCATGTAACCAAAAACTAAATTATTTCCTATTACTTCCCAAAGTGCATCTTGAGGTGTATCTGATAATGCTGCTTGAGCAGATCTTACAAACATTGCAGACTGATGCATGATTTCATTTACTCTTGCACCAATTCTAGGATCACATCCACAACCAAAGATTTCGCTATCTGCTAAACCTAAGCTTTTTCCAGCATGGTACCACACAGTTTGCTTAGCATCACCTGCTTCCTTTGCACGAAGATCAATAAAAGCTCTCCTATAACCACTAGGAACAGGCCCCATAAAAGGATTTCCAGCCTCCTCTTGAGCACTAGCTTGAACAGCAGGAGCATTAACTCCAGCAAAAGCAACTAATCCAGCAACACCAGTTCCAACAGCACCAACAGCTCTAGCAGGAGTCATCCCATCTAAAGCAGCTTCTAAACTTTCACCAATTCTAGAAAGCAAACTTTCTCCTGTATTAGCTTGAGAATCTCTTTGATAAGCAGTTAAACCCTCGTCTCCAACTTCTGTCAAATAAGCTTTAGCCATTTGAAAACCTTCTGCTTTAGCATATACTGTCATGTCCTTCAAAGTCGCTCTTTCATCAGGAGTTATAGCTAAATCAACTAAATTAGCTCCAACCTCTCTAACATCTTTATTACCATACGCCAATGCAACAGAAGCTACATTTCTTATATCTTCGCCATCAGGAGCATACTTTCTAAGCTCTCTAAGAGTAGTATCTTTAACTGCTTTAGCCTCAGCTAGAACAGCCTTTCCTGCATTTTTTATAGAATTATACATTTTTGTCATTTTATTGTCAACCTCGCGAGTATCAATGCTTTCTAGAAAACAACATTCCCTTTATAAATATTTCCTTTTGGTCACAACTTCGGAGTGATAGCAACAATTATAAATACTACAAAATTTCCACCATTTCACCATGGGAAAGGTTCATACAAGAACAAAAAGAAAATTTAGTAGAAGTACACATTTAGGTAGTATTAAAAATGGTTCTAGAACTCGAAAAGCAAGACAAAAAAGTTTTAGCTCTGAAGAGATCGCAAAAAAATGGGCAGAAGCTCAAGGCATTAAAAAATTCGAATTAAAAAATCGAAGACCTGAATATGCTTCAAAGAAAAAAATAATTATTATTCAAAAGTAATTATTCAAACAGACTTTCTTTCTTTTTTGGAATTAATACATAAATCAGTAATAATACCACAATTAAGATCAAAAGCACAGTTGCTAAAAACTTCAAATAATTTAATGTAGATGCATAAACCATTTCTATTTCATCACTAACAACACTATCATTAGCAGGTTCAGCGCTTTCATTAATCACTGGTTCATCATCAACAGGTTCTTCAACAATCTCATCAATTGTCAATGTAAAAGTTGAAACAACACTTGAATTAACATGCCCATCATCCCAAACATAAACACTATCAGTGTAAACTCCAGATTCTTCAGGCACCCAATCTAAAGAATATGTCCCACTATAAATAACATATTCACCATCGCTGGCAAAGCCTGACTCTCCTTCAATTCTAAAGTAAATACCATCACCTTCTTTATCGTAAACATATATGTTGTGGTCAACCCTAAACAAGTTAGCCCAGAAATATGTAAACCAGTTTTCTTTAACTTCAACACTTAGAACAACACTTTCATCAACAATGCCATTAATATCTTTTGTATCAACTTTTGGTGCTTTGTTAACATAGACTTCTTCTTCCTCAGTGTCGTCAGTGCTATCAACTATTGTAACCTCAATAACAGGTTCCTCTTCCTCTACTTCTTCTTCCTCAGTTTGATCCTCTTCTTCTTCAGTCTCTGGTTCATCATCAACAGCTTCAAACAAGTTATCCCAAAAACTGTCCTCTTCTTCCTCAGAAACATCTAAAATAAACTCTTCTTCATCTTCAACATTACCAACATAAGTAATAAAGGTAGCTGCACTAACATCGTCAACATGCTGATCATCCCAGACATAAATAGTATCAGTGTAAACACCAACATCATCTTCATCAACAATCCAACCAAGAGCATAAACACCTTCATATTCATAGACTAAATCAGTAACAAACCCAGAATCTCCCTCGATACTAAAGTATAAATCATCACCATCTGCATCATAGATAAAAACATTTTCTTTGGTTCTGAAAACTGTTGCAAACCAATAACTAAGATAATTATTCTTAACTTCAATAGTTAAAATAGCAGTATCACCAACTTCAACTTCAGTGCTACTCTCTTTAACAATAGGAGCACTATTAATCATAATTGGCTCAAGCACAATAGGCAAATCTTCCTCTACAGACTCTTCAACCTCTTCTTCTTCAGTTGTTTCATCAATAATCTCTACTTCAACTTCCTCTTCAACATCGTCAAATCCGCAACAACATCTCTCAAGAGCATCACAAGAAAGTATACCTATGTCTTCTTCACCTTCTGTACAAAATTGTTCCTCGCTCACAGCTTCACACAAGCCATAATCAAAACCTAAACTAAAACAAGTATCTTGGCATGAGTTTGCAACAACAAAAGGTAATAATAGTAAAATAACCCCCACTATTAGCCAGCTTTTCATAGCTTTGAAAATAAGAATTATCTTTATAATGATTATTGTATTTAGAAGGTTATTATTAATTACCCTGACTACAAATTTATATAAATAAAAGACTAATTCTTAATTTTATGTTAAAACCAACAAGACGAGAAGTGAGTTTATCTTTTCTAATTTCCTTGTGCAGTTTAGCACTACCTATAAGAGCACGAGCTGATCATGATAATAATATATTAAGTGGTCCATTTGGTAGAGGAGAAGTGCCTTATGAAGTTGATTTTGAAGGTGGAATTTATTATGATGTTTGGTATGATGAATACAAAGCACTAAGAAGGAGTCAGAATACCTATGGTGGTTGTGAATTATTCTTAACACCAAAGAACCACACCATGTTTAACCAATCTTCAATTATAGTAAGAGATACTGAGCCTTCATTAACAAGATTGACCGATAGAATAGTTGCTGGCTTATCAACACAAGAGCAAAAAGCTCAAGAATTATTTGACTTTGTTACAACAGCTATAAGATTTGAAAGCATTGACCATCCTAAAAAACCTCATGAGATTTTGATTGATAGAAAAGGTGATTGTACTGAAAAATCTACTCTTCTTGCTTCTCTATTAGAGCAGGTAGATATCCCTTATTGTTTGTTATATTTTAATCCAGAACTTTCAGAAATTGGCCATGCTAATGTAGGTATTCCTGGAAATTTCAGTGGTAGGAGTTGCACAATGTTCGAATATCAAGGGGTAACTTATACAATAGTAGAAATTGCTATACCTGGGTCTATTGGATCATCCACAATCCCAATGAACTTATTAGAACTTGCTACTACCCGTAATATAAGTTACATACAGCTACCAGGTGAACAAATTGTTGATTTCAAAACAGAACAACCATTGGATTGTTACAATCCTTAGTAAACCTATATAAATAATAGCTTATTAAATATACACATGAAACCATTTTGGCCAGCAGTTAACAAAGTAATCAAAGAATCACACATTATAATAGAAGTATTAGATGCAAGATTCCCAGAGTTCACTAGAAATGTAGAGATTGAAGATAAGATAAAGAACAAAATCTTAATCCTTGTTCTAAACAAATGTGATTTAGTTAATAAGAAAGAGATAGAAGCTTATGCAAAAAAACACAATGCTATTTTTGTCTCTGCAAGAAAAAGGTTAGGCACAACAATGTTAAAGAAAAAGATAATCTCATATTCAAAAGGTTTCAAAACTGTTGTTGGTGTTATGGGCTATCCAAACACAGGAAAGAGTTCTTTGATCAATGCACTAGCTGGTCGTAAAGCAGCAAAAACTTCTCCTGAATCTGGTTACACAAAAGGCAGACAACTAATAAAAATGGCACAGGGTGTTTATTTGTTAGACACACCTGGTGTTTTTCCTTACAAAGAAAAAGATGAAGTTAAACATTCATTGACAGCAAGTAAAGATTTCACAAAAATAAAAGATCCAGACTTAGTTGCAATGGAACTTATTGAATTAAAAAAAGATTTGATTAAAAAGTTTTACAAACTAAAATCTTCAGACCCTGAAGAGATGTTAGAAGAGTTGGGACAAAAGTTTGGCAAATTAAAAAAAGGTGGTATTGTCGACATGGACGCCACTTCAAAAGTTCTTTTGAAAGATTGGCAAAGAGGCAAGATTAAAGTTTAACATACCTAACTTTCTGAGGAGAAAGGGTTACTGGTCCACCATACTTAACTGTTTCTCCATCAAGAATAAAACTTCCACCATTAATAATAAGTTGACTAGCACTTCTGTTTATTGGTGCTGAAAGATTTTGACCCAATATGCCTTCTTTAATCATCTTAATCATTAATTTTCTATCAAAGCTTCCTGCTAAAACATGTAAATCCTTTTCATGTGGAAACTTAAAGGCATCTACTAAACCAACTGGCATAGCATAAACAAATACCCAATGCATATCTCTTGTTATAGTTTCATCAGGAAACTCTAAAGTCATTGGAAACTCTTCGAATATTTCTCTATAAGCAGTTTTAAAAACTTCTCTTCCTAAAAATCCAGCAATACCTCTTGCAACCAATGCTTTTGCTGCAAGTTCACCAGGAGTTTGATCATACCTTTCAAAGAAGTTAGTTACAATCCCATTTGAAAAACTAAGACCAAATCTTGTTTGGCCACCATAGTCCACTTTTACTAAATTTCTTTCTACAACATCTACATGATCTAATGCAAGAGTTTCTTCTATAGTTTGCAAAGGATGATTTCTGCTATGGCCCACAGCAACTCCATGCATTCCAACAGTTCCTCCATTAACAAGCACTACTGGAGGGATCTGGTCTAGACTATATTGATTTAAACCAGCTGTAAAAACATCAGAACCAGTTGTATCACCACCGATAATCATCATTATGTCTGGATCTCTTTCAACAACCTCTTGCATCACTGCTGGATAACTCTCTCTACTTGGAGCAACAATATGGGAACGATAAGGTAGAACACCTTCAATTTCAGCTAAAAAACCTCTACTATTTCTTCCAGCTTTAAGATTACTTATTGCAACAATATCTAGCATAAAAACACAGAAAAATAACTACTATTTAAATTATATCATTAATCATCTTATTAATTTCATCATCCCTTTTGCAAGTGTATGACTTTCCACAGTATGGACAGAGTTTTCCATTCCAATTCCTAGCTCTTCTAAACCTATACCTACAATCCTCACAAATAAAGCTAGACATTTCTTCTTCCATGTATTATATAATGCTTAACTTGTTTTTTAACTTTTCCAAACTAGAATTATATAATTAGGCCCTCAATTCTTCCCCAGTTAAGCCCTCTGTCCTTGTTGTCAAATAATATAATGGGTGTAGAGTTTCATTTTGATAAACACCAATACCAATAACTTCAGAACCATTTCTGGCACAATAAGATTCTAAGGCTTGCGCGTCATCAATGATTTGACATGCAAAAGCTTCAATTTCAATTGGAGTTGGATCAAATTCTTCTAACCCTTCATTATCAATCATCTCAGAAAGGTCATCTACTCTATACATAAACTATTATTTTGTTCAATTCTTTATTAAATTTATCTAAATTCTAAAACACAATAATACTTAAATATTAATATAATTAATTATATATAGTATGGCAGACCTAGTAGCATGTCTTTCAACAGGCAAAGGAACTTGGACAGAAGTAAAGAAATTAATCCACAATCAAGATTGGGATAATATATACTTGATAACAAATGACTTTGGTAAAGACAAATTTACAGCAGACAAAGAGCTTAAGTTTATTCTAGTGGATGTTAACTCTGGTATGGATTCTATGAAAAAGATTATCATGGAAGCTTTACGAGACAAAGTGAAAACAGAGGTTGCAGTAAATTTTATTTCAGGATCAGGCAAAGAACACATGGCAGTATTGTCAGCATTGTTCAAACTTGGTGTAGGAATAAGGTTCATAATTCCAACAGATTCTGATGTGAAAGAGTTATAGAGACTTTTTAGATGTATTATAGTGATAACCTTATCTATCACCTAGAACAATTTTTACTCTATAAGTTGCACCTTTTCCTGGTTCAAGCACTGAAAATTCACCTTCATCAAAGTATTTTGCACCTGGCTCAATTGGATTAACTACAGGTTCCATACAAACAGGTCCAGTATTTTCAGGGACCCATAAAACCATATCTGTAAAACTATCTGCTGGTGTCCAAACTTTGATCTTTCTTGCTTGATCACCAAGGTAAACAATTTCATTACAATTTTTTTCAACCCTCACTTCATTAGGTGATTCTAAAACGTCATCTAAACTACAAATCCATTGACCATGGCTATCAAGGAAAACCCCTTGATCAACCTCACCTTGTATTTGAAAACCAGGATGCCAACCAAAATTATAAGCCATTGGCCCAGTACCATTATTTACAACTGAAAAAATAGCAGTTAAATTATGTTGCCTTAAATTAAAGATTTTTCTTAGATGAAAAGGCATGTAAGTCATTGTATCAGGATGTCCCTTCCTGCCTGTTTTTGGGTTAGGGATAGGATCACCACGATAAAATTGATCAAGTGTTACTCCTTCATGAAAATACTCTACAACTTTCCAGGGTAAAGCTCTTGATAACCCATGCTGATCAACATCATAAGTCTGACCACTAAAAACAACTTGATGATTATTTGAACGACCAAAAATTGGAAAACAAGTTATTTCAGAAGCCCTCCAGGCTGAATCTTCAGAATCAGATCTTCCACCATCATGCATAAATTCAACACCTTCTTCCTTTAAAGATACAAGCTGACCATTATCTGAATTAACTAAAGCTTCTGTTCCTCCTGCCTTCATTTGTAAGAGTGTCATACATTCAACTTTCTAATACTTCTTTATATATTTTCCTAATACCATCAAAAAGCATTTAAACCTTCTAAACCAAAACAAAAACATGTTCAAAGAAATGCTCCAACATGATGAAACATTGTTCAAGGATGAATTAGTATTAGACTATGACTATTTACCAAAGATTCTAAAGTTCAGAGAAGGCCAACAACAACACTTTGCAACTATCATTAAACCATTGCTACAAAAAAGAAATGGTTCAAATCTCTTTATTTATGGTTCACCAGGAATAGGCAAAACAGCAGCATGCAAACATGTACTAAGAGAAATGGAAACAGAAACAGATGCAGTTGTCCCGATATACATAAACTGTTGGAAACATGACACTGTCTACAAGATTTTAGTTGAAATCTGCAACCAACTAAACTACAAATGGGTACAAAACAAAAAAACAGATGAACTCATGAAAGCAGTCTCAGAAATATTAAACAAAAAAGCAGCAGTGTTTATTCTTGACGAAGTTGACAAGCTAAAAGAAGAACAAATTATATACCAGCTTTTAGAAGACATTTACAAAAAATGCATTTTTATGATAACTAATGAAAAAGATTACTTAGCTAAGTTAGACCAAAGGGTAAAATCCAGATTACTTCCAGAAATGCTAGAGTTCAAACCTTACACTTATGATGAAACAGAGGGCATTTTAGCTGAAAGAAAAGATGCAGGCTTTTTCCCAGGAGTTTTTTCTGAAACAGCATTCACAAAAATAGTTGAAACCTGTTTTGAAAAGCAAGATGTAAGAGTTGGAATCTTTTTACTAAAACAATCAGCAAACAATGCAGAAAATACTTCACAAAGAAAGGTTATGATTTCACATGTTGAGGAAGCAACACAGAAGTTAGATCCTTTTGACAAAGCAAAAGTCGACATGGATGAACAAGATAAAGAAATTCTAAACATTGTTAAACAAAATCCTGGCTTAACAATACCACAGGTTCATGAGCAATTCTCAAGAAAGTTTGATAAATCTATTAGAACAGTTCGAAGAAAGCTAGACAAGCTTAAAGAAACAAAACAAATTGAGTTTAAAGACGCACCTGGTGGCTGTGTTATTGTTTAGGGTTATTTCTTTATTCTGACGGCTGTCCTAGCAAATAAAAGCACCTTCTCCAATATATATACCACAGTATCAAGTGAGTGACAGTGACATGGGTGCGCGCAGCGCTTATAAACACTTCCAACTATACTAATTGTAAGTCAAATTAAAACTTAATGGAGGTGGAAATATGTTGAGAACTAGCGGGAGCTATATCCAATGGACACAATACAAACAAAGAGTAAACCAACTAGAAATGTTACATTTCTTGCATACAACAACTCTCCAGTCTGCTAAAAACTACTGGAAGAAGAAAGGAGGTGATAACTATGTTTAAGACAGAATTCATTGAACAAGTATTCAGCCAAACCTTGAGAGAACTACCAACAGAAAGAAAGGAGGTGAGACCATGGCAGAGATTTTAACAATCTATGAAGAAGAAGATTTAAACAAGCTTCTAGAAGAAGAAGTAATAGACGACTTTGAAGAAGCATTCATGCGAGGTTATCTAGCGGGATAAACCTTAAATACTTTTTTTCTTTGTTTAAACACATGAAAATACTAGCATTCGCAGATCCTCACTCACATGAAGAGCATATTAAAGAAATAAAAAAGAAATCTAAAAGTGCAGATATAATAATTTGCGCAGGTGACTTAAGCTGGTTCGGAAAAAACCTAAACAAACTTCTAAAACAATTAAACACAATAAAGAAGCCAGTTTACATAATCCAAGGCAACCATGAAGAAGCAAAAGACATGAACAAACTTTGCAAACCACTAAAGAATGTTCACTTCATGCACAAAAAACTTTACAGGCTAGGGAACCATGTTTTCCTTTTCTATGGCAACTCAGGACTTTCAACAAGAGAACCAGATTTTTGGAAATTTGCAAAGAAAGCAATGAAAGAAGTGAAAAAAACAGACAAAGTAATTCTAGTAACACATGGCCCACCTTCAAAAACAAAGTTAGACCTTCTACCCTGTGGGCATGTTGGTTGCAAAGATATTAAACAATTCATATTAAAATACAAACCTATGTTATACATCTGTGGGCACTTACATGAGAACTTTGGAATAAAAGAGATTAAGAAAAAATCCTTAATGATTAATCCAGGCCCTGATGGCAAGATACTTAAGGTATAAGTTTGATTTGCATACAGTTATCATTTTGCAATTTGAATTCAACCTTCTCACCTTTTCGCAAGCTCAACACATCACTAATCTCTTTAGGTATTCTTAATATTAAATTGCTTTTGACTTTACTAAGCTTAACTCTAAATTCCTGCTTCTTCAGTTTATTCAGAAGTAAGATTCTTTCAGCTTGGATAGGCTCATAAATAACCTCGCCACATCCCTTACAAACCCACCCACTAATTTTATACCTATTAAATGTTAAATCTTTAGTAAACTTTGCTAATTTTCCGCATGAACATATAATTCCTTTCATTTTCTTTTTGTAAACCTCCCTAAATGCTTTATCAAGTATATCTCTTCTTCAAATTGAACACTGTAAGCCTTAACAATAACTATGTTATAGACTTTCTTCCAATAATCCAACCATTTCTCTTCAGTACCTTTACTTCTTTTCCTTACTTCATAACCTTTCTCAAGGATTTTTTTACAATCCTCAAGCATAAATCCATAATGTCAAAGTTCATTTCTCGCACTATTTGTTGGATATAACCTTAAACCTTTATATCTAACATATGTTATGGGCTTATGTTTAGGTAATATGTTATCCTTATTAAACTTTTCCATAAAAGAGTATATTAAAATTACTCTTTAAGAAAGCATAACCAAGAAATATAGAAAATTTCCAAAGAGTCGGGAATATTTACCTAAACCTTAAATACTCTAGGAAAAAAATCTAACTCATGGCAATGCAACAAGTTAATGCACTCAAGTGTGATCTTTGTGATTTATTAACAACAGACTGGGATACAGCAGAGCAACATGGAGAAATTGAAAGAGCGTTTAGATTTAATGTTGGACTGGTGTATTGGAGTTCAAAAGCAAGAAAGGTAAGAGTACTTGTAGGATATGGTACTCCAAGTAAACATGAAATAGATCATACACATAACTTTCATTACACAACATGCACACCTGAATTTGGTGCACACCAACCAAAAAGGGAAGGTACAACAACTTCAAGGACTTTAGTTGCAGCATTGAGGCCTGTTGGTATGGGTGATTGTAATTATAGATTATTGGAAGAGAGAGAACTTGAAGAGTTTAGAATGGCTTGGGATGCATGGGAAGACAAACCAGCAGATTATCCAACAGGAGAACAATTATTTAGACAAGTCCCACCAAGTTTGATAGCATAAACCTTAAATAATTCTCAACAAACTTTATACAGATGAACATACTAGAATCAATCTTTTTAGGTATCATTCAAGGTATAACAGAATGGTTGCCTATTTCATCTTCTGGCCACTTAGTGATA
>CAYFIU010000011.1:0-16395 GCA_964343245.1 Candidatus Woesearchaeota archaeon
TCCTCTTCTTAAAGCAGTATCAAGAATAACTTCACCATTTGGGAATGCAAGGACAAAACTTTCATCCTCCTTAGTAAAGCTAACACCACCAGCATCGTATACACTATCCTCTGGTATACCATCAGGAACAACTCCAGCATATTCAAATCTATAAGTTAATTCAGCACCCATAAAACAAAGAAACAAACCACCACTATTTAAAGTTTCTGTAAGATTCTATTCATCATAAGAACATCCTTCACAGGACTAGGGCTCTCATTAATAATAGTACAATTCACTTTGTGTTTATGCAATAAACCCAAAAGTTTCTTAGCTTCTGTTCGCGAAGTAAGAATATGTCTTTTTTCACCCTTATCACCATACTCAATACCAGAATAATGAGCATGCACATGCTTAAACCTTTTCAACTTCTTAACCAAATCCTCAAAATCAATTTTACCAACACCACGAGCTTTCATGTGCGCAAAATCTAAACAAAACCCACACTTTGTATCTTTAACCAAAGCCATAATCTCATCATAAGAACCAAACACATTAATTTTTCCCATAGTTTCAGGACAAAGATTCACTTTCCACTTTTTAGCTCTAGCTTTCAGCTCTAAAATTCTAGATTTAATATTCTCATAAGTTTCTTCTTTAGACATTTTTCCAAAGTAACCAGCATGAAACACAACATTCTTTGCACCTAGATGATAAGCTCTTTCGCATGACTGCAATATCCTAAACATGGAAGCCTTTACTTTTTTATCATCATCAGAATTAAGATTAATATAATAAGGTGCATGCACAGACAGTGAAAACTTTAAATCTTTAGCCAAAGCACCAATTCGCTTAGCAGCTTGATTATTCATGTATACCTGTCTAACAAAAGCAACCTCAGCAGCCATAATACCTTTACTCACAAACAAAGGCAATGTATCAAGCCCGTTTCCTATTCCCCCGACTCCGATCTTTATCATTTTCTAAGAAATAATCAGTAAACCTTACAATTATGGAAGATAACAAAATACTATAAAAGATAAACAGGAAAACTAATTCAACAACCTGGTTCAAATAAGCAACATCAACTAAAATTGGGATCACACTTGCAACAATAACTAAAGCAATCACAGCCTCACCAATACCTTTTGATACACTCAAAGTCATGAACAACCTTTCTTTCAAAGTCAAAGCTTCTTTTCTCAAAGCTAAACTAATAGCACCATACCTAATTAACAAGAATAGTACAAACAAACCTAAAGATTTTAACAAGAAAACCCAAGATGAAGGTATTTCAATAACCATACCTAATAATATAAAGATTACAATAGTTAGAAAATTAGTAAATATATCAACAAACTTATCTAAAGTTTCTTTCTCTTTAATCATAGAAAACCCATAAACAAGCCCCAAAGTTGTAACAGAAAGCACTCCATTCCCTCCAATAAATTCAGCTAAGGTGTAAGACACCAGAGCCATTGCAATAACAACCAAAGGAGAAATACTTTCCAAGTACTCTTTCTTCATCAACCTGAAGCCAATAAAACCCAATACTAAACCAGTTCCAATACCAGCCATGATACCTCTGACAAGATATATCGCAATATCACCTGTGATTAACTCACCTGTTAAGTAAAATAAGATCATTAAAGGTACAATTATAATAAAAGGAGTATTAATAATAGATTCAAACTCTAATATCTTTGCAACCTTTTCTTGTTTCCCCTCTAACATTGATAATATTGTTGAAGGTGAAGTTCCTGACATTAAAAAGCCGAACAAGAAAGAGAAAATTAAACCTTCTTTACTAAACCCAACAAATAAAATGTGTGCTAATAAAGAAAGTAGAACTCCATTTAGGAATAAAAACACTCCTGTCAGTTTTAATGCTACAGGATAAAGTTCTTCAACCTCTTTTAACTTAAATTTTGAAGTTACATCAAAGATAATCATAATTAGAGCAAACAATCCAAACCCAGTAAGAAACTCAGGATTAAATTCAAAGATACTAAAAGCTCCAACACCAACACCTATCAGAATTAAAAGCAATAGTTTTGGTAAATTAAATCTTTTTGCAATAATAGAAATTATCACACCTAACAAAAGTAACAATGATAACCAGGATAAACTTGCTAAATAATCTAAAGCCATGTTAGTTTAGGAGGGTTTTCTATTTAAATAGCTTTCTTTGAAAGTTTAGCAAAATAACCAATACCTACTCTAAAAATTTCAATAGGATAAAGGTTGACCTGTTTAAAGATATTCTCAAGATCTTGTTTAGAAAACTGTTCTGAAACATTCGCATCAGTAAGTTCATCAAACAGAACTTTTCCTTTATCAGAAACTTCTTTAATTTTAAGATTAAATTTCTTATAAGCTTTCATTCTCTCAGGCAAAGCATTTTCAGCAAAAACACTAAACAGAATAAACCCATCATTTTTCAAAACTCTCTTCATCTCTTCAAGAGCTTTAAATTTTTTATCTCCAAAGTTAGCAAATGAAGTTAAACACAAAACATAATCAAAAGAATTATCATCAAAAGGAAGATCTACAGCATCAGCTTTTTCAAACTTTGCTTCAGGCATATTCTCTTTAGCATGATCCACAGCAGTTTGGTCATGATCAATACCAGTAATATTCTTAGTTCTTTTTAACAAAACTTTCAAACTTCTACCATTCCCACAACCTACTTCCAAAACAGAAGAACCTTCTTCAATATTTTCTAATAAATAAGTTGGTTCATGATTTAACCATTCAGCATAACTTGCAGGCAAATCTTGCAAAAACTTTTCCCAGAAATCAATATTCTTTGGATTTTCCATAATTTCAATAAATTAAAACTGATTTAAATAGATTTCCTACAGAAACCTTATAAACACAAACATAAAAACCACTCTCATGGCAGATGATGGTAATCTAGATAAAGTTTTAACACCAGATGTAGGTGGAGATCTAGGAGCTAGAATTGAGCAATTACAAAAACTTCGTTTTCAATGCGGTCGTACACCAATGTGTCCAGAAAGACAATCAGTAGGAGTAATCAGAGGTTATCCACATGCAGATGGAATAGCTGATGGAGATGGAGATAAACAATGGGCATATGCAACATGTGAAAGGTGTGGATACCAATATTCACTAGACAGACTTAAACCTAAAACTGTTCGATAATTTCTCTTACAAAACATTTATAACCCAAAAACCCTTAAACTTAGCTATGCGAGAAGCACTCAAACTGATCTTACCAGAAAAAAAAGAGCATGCAGAAATAAAAAAAATAGCAAAACAAGTAAAAGATAAAATTAAAATTTCCCACACAAAGATTACTTTTGGTGGCTCTTCAGCAAAAAATACATTTCTCAAAGGCAACAACGAAATTGACATGTACATTAAGTTCGCTCCAAAATATTACAGAGAGCTAGATATTTCACAAATACTAAAAGAAAACTTAAAGTTTAAAGAAGTAGAAACAATACATGGAAGTAGAGATTACTATCACATCCAAAAAGGCAAGTACACAGTAGAACTTATACCAATCCTAGACATCAAAAAACCAGAAAAAGCACAAAACATAACAGACATCTCACCATTTCATGTAAAATGGGTAACAAAACACAAACAGTATGCAAATGATATCAGACTAGCCAAAGCATTCTGTAAAGCTAACAAACTTTATGGTGCAGAGTCATATATACAAGCTTTCTCAGGATACGCTCTAGAAATCCTAACAATTCATTACAAAGGTTTCAACAAACTAATGAAAGCAGTTGCAAAATGGAAAACAAAAACAGTTCTAGACCCAGAAAAACATTACAAAAAACAAAACCCTTTACTATTAATGAACAAATCAAAAACATTTTCACCAATAGTTATCGTCGATCCAGTACAAGATACAAGAAATGTTACAGCAGTAGTTTCAAAGGAAAAGTACAATCTATTCAAAAAGTTAGCTAAACAATACCTAAAAAATCCAAGATTAAAGTTTTTTCAACAAGAAGAATTTGACTTTGAGAAAATAAAGAAAAAGCATAAGAAAAAAACTTTACTAACACTAGATATCAACCCTTTGGATGGCAAAAGAGATGTTGTTGGTGCAAAACTACTCAAAGTTCATAGATACTTCTTAAAAAAGTTTAATGAACATGAGTTTGAAGTCAAGGACCATGGTTGGCACTGGGACAACCAAGCTTTGCTATACTATGCAATCGAACCAAAAAACCTTTCAAAAACAGTAAAACATGTTGGTCCACCTGTTGATGCCAAAGAAAGGTTAAAACACTTTAAACAAAAGTGGAAAAAGCATAAGGTAAAGACCACCAAAGGCGTCAGCTTTGTGATGATCCCTAGACTTTATCCAGAACCAGAACATCTAGTTAAAGAATTAAAAAAAGATCAATATGTTACTTCTAGAGTTATAAAGATAAATTAATGCTGATAATCAACATCATCATTCACTTTTAAAATTCTTGTTGAAGATTCAGAGGAAGGACAAACATAATGTTCAACATTTGTAGTATTCCTAAATAACCAACCAGCAACAAAACTCACAAAAAAATGTTTACTTAATTCACATTCACACAGCAAACTATCATTTATTTCAAAATCACCTAAAGGAGTAATTACTGGTTTTTCAGTCCACAAACTAAACCTAGTACCAATATACCAGTTTGTTTTTCCAGCCCTAACAGATTCACTAGTAACATACAACTCACTAAATTCACCAGATCTAACAACAGCAGCAAGAATTCTAGGGAATTCAACTGGAGGAATATCCATCCTCATAGTATAACCATGATACATAGCTGCATCCAATACAGACCTTAATTTTAACTCTAAATCCATAAATTTGGACCATTATAACCAGTATATAAACCTTACCAAAAAGCTTATAAACAATCTAAAACTAACAATACTCATCAAATGAGTAGTTCTCAAGAAAATATTCGGGGTGTTAGATAATGGAACCAAAAAAAGGTACAACTACAGTAGGAATCATATGTAAAGATGCAATAGTACTTGCAGCAGACAACAGAGCAACAGCAGGTACACTAGTCGCAAACAAAAAAGTACAAAAAGTTGTACAAGTAGGCGATTACATGGCTATGACCACAGCAGGTTTAGTTAGTGATATTCAACTATTCACAAAAATAATTAGATCACAAATTATGCTTTTGAAATTAAGGAAAGGCAAGAATCCAGGTGTAAAAGAAGCAGCAAACATGCTTGCAAACTTAGCATATTCAAACATTAGAAGACCAAGTATGATCCCAGGGTTTGTTGGGTTCCTTTTTGCAGGACACGACAAAACAGGATTACATTTGTACGAACTTGAATTTGATGGAACTGCTTTAGAAGCAGATGATTATGTAACAGATGGCTCTGGTAGTACAGTAGTATTAGGTGTACTAGAAACATTGTACAAACCAAACATGACACTTCAACAAGGTTTAGAACTAGCTGAAAAATGTATACAAACAGCAATATTAAGAGATTCCGCAACAGGAAATGGTATGCATGTAGCAGTTATTACCAAAGATGGAGTAGAATTTAAAACAAGAAAAAAAGCAGATTATAAACTAAAATAATCTTTTCTTTAAATTTAGAAAAATGGCAGACATTTTAACAGAAATAAAGGCAAAATTGCCAAAAGAAGCAGAAGTTAGTAACATAAACTTTGAAGCCGCAAACATTATACTTTACACAAAAAGCAAAGATTTCTTTTTCAATAATAAGGGAGTAATCAAAGAACTTGTTAACGAGTTCAAAAAAAGAGTAGAACTTAGACCAGATCCATCAATTTGCATGGACCTAGAAAAAGCAAAAAAAGAAATTAAAACTATCATGGGCAAAGAAGCAGAGATTGACCAAATCATTTTTGACCCTCAAAGGTCTTCAGTAATAATCGAAGCAAAAAATCCAGGTGCAGCAATTGGACAAGCAGGAGAAAACCTAAAACAAATCAGAGAAAAAACACTCTGGGTTCCATTAGTAAAAAGAACACCAGGATTAAGATCAAAAATCATTGAAAACATTAGAACTGTTTTGTATGAAAACAATGACTACAGAACAAAGTTCCTTAACCAAACAGGGAAAAGGATTTACAGTGGTTGGATTAGAGGGAAAAAAAGTGGCTGGGTAAGAACAACTTTCCTAGGCGCAGGAAGACAAGTTGGTAGATCATGCATACTTCTACAAACACCAGAGTCAAGAGTACTTTTAGACTGTGGAATCAACCCTTCAGCACCACAAGACCAAACATACCCTTTCTTCGACTGTCCAGATTTTAAAATCAACGAACTAGATGCAGTTATTGTTTCACACCCGCACTTAGATCACTCAGCAATGATTCCATTATTAGTTAAGTATGGTTACACAGGTCCAATTTATTGTACAGCACCAACAAGAGACATTATGGCACTATTAGCTCTGGACTACATTTCAATTGGTTTCAAAGAAAATCAAAATGCACCATACAAAACAGGGGATGTTAAACAAATGGTAAAGCAAACAATTTGCTTAAACTATGAAGAAGTTTCAGACATCACACCTGACATAAGGATTACTTTGTACAATGCAGGCCACACACTAGGCTCAGCAATGGTACACTTACACATTGGAAATGGTTTACACAACTTGCTATACACAGGAGACTTTAACTTTGAAAGAACAAGATTACTTGCACCAGCATCAATAAAGTTCCCAAGGTTAGAAACAGTCATTGTCGAAAGCACATACGGTGCAAAGAACGATATCCTACCAACAAGACAAGAGTGTGAATCTTACATGTTAAAAATTATCAAAGACACACACAAAAGAGGAGGCAAAGTTTTAATGCCAGTTCTAGGTGTAGGTAGATCACAAGAAGTTATGCTAATTTTAGAAGAGCTTATGTCAAAAGGAACAATACCAAAAATGCCAATCTACATTCAAGGTATGGTTTGGGACATCACAGCAATCCACACTGCATACCCAGACTTTTTCAACCCAAGCATAAGAAAATCTATATTCCACGACAAGAAAAATCCTTTCCTATCAGATTTGTTCACACATGTTGGAAGCCATAAAGAAATGCAAAAAGTTATCGAATCAGAAGATCCTTGCATAATTATGGCAACATCAGGTATGATGGTAGGTGGTGCTTCTGTTGAATACTTCAAAGCACTTTCAGAGAATGCAAAACACAGTTTAGTGCTAACATGTTACCAACCAGAAGGATCTCTTGGTAGAAGATTACAAAATGGTGAAAAAGAAATTGGTTTTGCAGCAGGCGAAAACAGATCTGAAGTTACAAAAGTAAAATGTGAAATCCATACAATCCAAGGATTCTCTAACCACAGTTCAAGGTCACAGTTAATGGCATTCTTGCACAAACTAAACCCAAAACCAAGAAGAATCATAGTTAACCACGGTGAAAGTTCAAAATGTTTAGACTTTGCATCATCTATTCACAAAACATTTAGAATAGAAACAAATGCACCAAGGAACTTAGACGGCTTTAGGATAAAATAAACCTACTCTAAATTTTTCTCTTTTTTCATCTAGATTTTTTGCAGTGATGCCAAACCTAGCAAAAGCCTGACGAACATGCTCTCTACCCATGCCAACAGGCTCACCTAGTTCTCTAAAATTACCATCATGCCTCAACCCTCTTAAAACAAGCCTTTGATCTCGCATATAAGTCCTTTTTTTCCCTGCACTTCTAGCACTTCGAACTTTTTTCTTCTCTTTCTTCTGTCTAAGCCTAACAGCACTAGCACCAACAGTAGTCAAAGCATGCATCACCTGTCCATTAGAAAGATCAAACTGTTCCATTAACTCAGGAACAGTTTTAGCTTCAGCAGCAATTCCAACATTAAGATACAATTCTGTTTTTTCCTGAGAAATGTATCCTTTAGGTTTTCCCCTACCCCTATGCTTAATCAACCCTCTTCCAACTAAAGCAACTGAAAAAGCTTGAGTATCTCTCATAGAACAATGCAAAGCTCTTCTAACTTCATGCATAATCTTTCCATCTCTAAACAAGAGATAAGCTTGATACTCTTTCCCTTCCCTTCGAGGTAAAATGCTCTTAATCCTTCCTGTATCAACAAACTCTTCTAATCTTTCAACTTCTAAACTATCACCCTCTCTCCAAGCATCAATATATGCTAAATTGTTAACTCTATTTGTTAAACAGTTTAACAACCCTCGCCTAGGTAAAAATACCCTAACATGATTATACAAACTTGAAACAGAAATCCCAAAATGCTCAGCAATCTCAGCTCTCTTATCACCTCTATCCCACATAAAAAGCATTTCATCAGCTTGCTCTCTAGTAAACTCTAAATGTCTATCAAATTCAATTTCAGGTTTATCATAATCAACAACCTCCAAAGCCCTATCTAAAACTTTTTTTGCCCCAGGGATTCGCTGTTTTATCCTTTTTCTTTCCTTTGCAATACCAGCAAGCCTTACACAAGCATAATATCCATTACCTTCCAACCTAGAAGCAATCAACCTCTCTAATTTTCTAAAAGAATAAGCACCCCCAATACCAATTCTTCTACACCTTAATGCCAAAGCATCAACTAACCCTTTTTTCTCAATTCTCTTTCCATACCTATATTGAAACAACCTATCCCTAGCTTCAGAATCTAAAACAGAATAATCAATATGCCTTTCAGTATTCCTAGTAAAACTAGGTCTACCAGGTTCCATCAAACCATTCAAAACAAGATATATAGCCCTATCATCAATAAAATTTTCATTAACTTCTAGTGCCACTCCTATTTGTTTATATGGTACTCTATCCATTAATAAACAATCAAGAGCAAAGTAATCAGCGTTATCAGTTTTGCCAGATCTTCTAAGCCTTTCTAAACGCCTTCCTTCCCTTCTCATCCAGGCCTTATAGTTCAGAGTAATATTCTGCATAAATTTGAGAATATCTCCTATTTATAAAACTTTCAGAATTAATGTTGAGCAACACCATTCCCAGGATGCTCACATAACCAGAGTTCATCAGCAAGATTTGACATTTCTCTTTCCAAAGTTTGATTTTCATCAGCACATAAATCTAAAGATGCATAAAGTAAGAAATTCATCCCCTCGGCAGTTTGTAAACCTTCATAAAGATAAGCATTTACAGCCCTACACTCATCAATATAGTTTATAGCTCCATCCACAGCTGCATCAACCTTAGCCTTATATGTACTAAATTCTGCAGCAGTTGCAGGATAACCTAAAGATCTTTCAAACATAGGCCGTGAAAAATATCCCCCTAAAGCACCCATTTCCAATAAAGCCACAGCCAAAATCACATTACAAAGCCATTTGTTTTTTCTATAAAATTCTAGCATACAAAAATAGCCAAAACCATTACTTATAAAATTTTATGTGACTCTTCTACAGTAATTACAGAACCGAAACCTTTATATAGGTCTTGGCACCACTCTTTAGTAGTCTTATTTAGGCAACCCTCCCTGTGTTTATTGGTGCCCGTATAGGCACCTTAAACACTCTTAAAAATTCTAAGTTATTTATGACGCCAATAAACTCGTCTCATAATTAAACCATCTGGCACAAAAATTCCTAAAATTGATTCATAACTTGCAAAGCAACAGCCACCAGTCCCAACTTCAGAACTAGAATCATGTCGATTAAAACAATAAAGTACATCCATTTCTCTAGCTAATGTAAATCCACTTCTTAGATTCATTTCATCATCAAGAAGCACCCCAGTATAAATTAAAGCATCATAATCATCCCTAGAATCTGGGCCCATCTCAAAACCCATACTTATAACCTGCCCCCTATAAGGTTGTAAAAGTTTAGCAATCCAAAACCAAAGATCTCCTGAATATATAACACTTCTATCTTCATCCATAAAATTACTTTTTTAGAATTATATTTAAGGTTTATCTTCTTTGATATAAAACCTTTCTTCTTGTTGTTTCAATCCTAACAATTAATCCATACCCACCAACACGAGTTCTTCCCTCTTGAACTAGAACTCCATTATCATCATTTACAATATCCAAACAATACCACCCATCATCTTGTAAACAAAAAGAAGCTGTAAATTCCACAGGGGGTTGTAAAACACCTACAAAAGTTTTCTCTACATCGTCATCTCGATACACAATTCTCAAAGGATTACCCATTCTTCCTTCCAAAGCCTCTGCAATTACTTCACCTAAATCTTCACTCATGATAAAAAGCTTTTAACAACCACTATTTAAAACTTACTAAAACTCAAAGAGAGTTTTCTGGGTGTTCATATAAGAATACAATTTACTCTCTCTAAGATTAGAACTTATATCATAACCAAACTTATCCAGGACTAAACCCTTAGCAAACTTAACCATCTCTTCTTTTGACTCAAAGTCCCAAGAACTTTGCAAAGCTTTTCTTGTAGCCTCTCTACAAACCCAAACTCCCAAAGGAGTTGTATACTCTTCTGTGATAAACCTAAGAACCAAAACCAAAGCTTGCCTTTTCATATCTCTTAATTTCTCTAAGATTGATAACCTACAAGCATAGTAACCACCAACACAGTTTTCAGCATATTTTTTTCTACCATCATAAAACTCATGATCAGTCATAACTTCAATGTTAGCACCAGGATTCAACAAACCTCTTGGCATGTACATTTCAAACAGTTCATAACTCCAAACTCGAGGGAAAAACATAACCAAATAATGATTACCAAAATAACCTCCAAAGAATAGCTTAAAATCACTCTCTTTGTAATCTTTAATCTCTTCAACCATCTTTTTACCAACAGTGTCATCAACAGCAGTGATTGACCACCTTGTTGGCACTAACTTCCTATCTTTCTTTAATCCCAAATTACCAATGGATAACAATTTAGTTAAAAAATTCTCATCATAACCCTTATCAAACAAGTCTTTCAAAGCAAAAACAGATTTCAAATCAGTATCATTAACTATGTAGTCCACTCTTCTATCAATTTTAATATTTTCTGTTACTGTAACTTTTTTTAAGTTTGCTACAGCACCCATTGGCGATTCGATATTAGATGTTTTGTAAAAGTAGAAAGGCTTTTTTTTTAAATTAAATTCTAAATCAACTGGCTTTGACGCCATTGCAACCTCTTGCGACATGTTTAACATCTGTGTTTTTTGTTTTACATTAGCTTTGAACCTTGAATTGATTAGCACAGACCTAAAATTTACAATGTCTGGAATGTTTAAGTTTCTGTTCACCCACTCTTTTGGTGAGTCATACAACTCTGCTTCTTTAACCTGCTCTGGTGGTGCAATAATTCCAACATTAATATCAGGATAAGCATGTCTTCCAACAAAAACACCTGGCGCTGTTGCCATGAAGTCTTGTTTACCAATCTTTTGTGTTTTAAACTGTTTAACTTTAGAATAAATTGGACACTCTTTATGTCCACAAACTAGTGGTTTTTGGTACAGTCTTCCCTGGCATCTAAAACACTCCATGCTAGTTATAGAATATTAAAAGGTTAAAAAGATTATTTAACTAGAAAACTTTAGAAGGTTCAAACTCAGGAAGTCGCTTTCTATAATCCTCATCAACTTCATCCCACATTTGTTCCATTTAAACAAGGATTTCCTCTCTCATATCATCATCTACACACTGCATTCTGGTTAGTTGACCTAATTGATTTCCTTTGCCTAAAGTAGCTGAAATTTCCACCATAGCACGCAAGAAGCCAGACAGATTACCTCTTACATGATCAACTAATCTTAAAAAATTTTCATTAGCTTGGTCAACTCTTTCTAAAGTAGGATCAATTACTGTACCAGCAACAGTGTAATTTTTACCACTATCGCCTTGAATAGGCATACCAGCTATATTAGGAACATAAGCACGCACAGGAACACTAGCATTAGCATAAAAATCAGAAGGCTTTTTTCCTTTTAATATAGCATTAAGTATCATAGTATATGCTCTTTCTTGCTCAAGGGAATCTTTGAATGATGGAAGAAACTGTCCTACACATCCAACATCATAACGAACAACAGCCATTTTAATTTGATCTAAATCAGTTATTCTACGAGAAGCAGCAAGATCTAAAGGATTTGGACAAGAATCCAACCCCTAGTAACCATCCTTAGCAGCTCTATCATCACCATCTCTATCAAAAAAAGCAACTGAAGAAGTAGATATAACTCCATCTCTATTATGAACATAGTATTCAAGCCTATTCCTACCTTCAACAAATCTTGATGTTGCAATAGCATCTTCAAAATATTCAGGCATCAAAAGTCCTGCTGCAAGAGCGTAAAAAGAAGTTGCATTAGGAGTATCTACATCCAAAACCCTTGCATGATCTCTAAATCTAAAAACAGCTAACCTACCATCATGAACCTTAGTTGGATCTCCATGTGTTGAAATATCATATGCCATAGAAGAATAGTTTTTAATAGATAGTATATAAATATTTCTTAAAAAAATTATTTAACTTCAAAAGAAGTATCCTTTAGCAACTAATTTTGTATAGATCTCAGTAACTGTCCCATTTGCGATCTTCTCTGGGACAGCCAAAGTAAGATTTCTAACATCTTTTTCTGGGCCATAACAATGAAGGCCATTTTCTGTAACACAAATTGTGTCTGC
This sequence comes from Candidatus Woesearchaeota archaeon, assembly GCA_964343245.1. Lineage (GTDB taxonomy): Archaea > Nanobdellota > Nanobdellia > SCGC-AAA011-G17 > GW2011-AR17 > JABHYY01. The sequence goes on from CAYFIU010000011.1 coordinate 12,568, forward strand.
TCCAACTTCCTTTTTTAGTTTATCACATATTTCTAGAATTTCTTTTTTAGAGAGTTTCTCATTCACACCAATTGAAAAAGCATCTATGCAAGTTGATGTTGCAATTATAGAAAGATTATTTTTCTCGAAAAAATTAGTTAAATTCTTAGTATATCCAACAATACTATTCATACCAAAGAGCTCTATATAAAAAGTGGTTAAATCTGTTCGTAATCCTCCAAGAATAGGGCCATAGATTGCCAAAGGCTGATTTTCTAAATTATCCATCAACCATTTTTTAAAAGTTAATGGTTTTACAATCCCTTCACCAACAATAGAAACTAAGGCTTGATCATCATAAATTTTTAGTGATTGACTAATTTCTCTCAATTGCTTTTCAACATCATCTCTTTCTTTCAACTCGCTTTTATGCACTGCAATGGAAACTACATTATCCATAGTATTAATCATATCAATTGAAATATTATAAGATTGAAATATTTCAAATGATTTTGTAAAAAAAGCACTATTTTGTTTCTTTAAGCAATCATAAATAATAAAACCTTCTTTACAAGCAATATTGGTTAGAGGAGGCTGATTTGTTAAATCTCTACCATTTGTAATTAAGGTTCCTTCCTTATCTGGATGTTGTAAGGATTTAATTCTAATAGGGATATTCTCTCTTTTGCACCACTTTAATGAAATTGGTTCTAATAATGATTTTCTTGATCTATAAACAGCCTCTCTGATTTCAGCAAAGGTAGCATTCCTCATTATGATTGAATCTCTAATATATTTAGGATCTACAACAGCAACTCCAGGGATTTCTTTTAGATTTTGGTATTCATTTGCTTTTAGATAACCTGCTAAAGCCCCAGCAGTGATATCAGATCCACCAATTGGAAGCACTACAGTTTCACCAATCTCATTTGCACCATGATAACCACCAACAACATAAACTTGATGGTTTCTAAAAAGCTCATCTTTAATTCCTAATATTTTACCATCTCCAAAATTAGAGTCTGTCAGGATAGCTTCCTTTGCATCTACAAATACCGCATTTACCCCCTCTTTCCTAAGATAATTTGATATTAATGTCGCTTGTGCATACTCTCCTCTATAAAGATAATCATCAACCCTTTTCGCATCCTCAATATTTCTCCAAATTATATCTGTATCAAAGTTTATTCCTAAACCCTGTGCTAACTCTACATATACTTGATTTATATCTTCTTTTTTATCTTTACCATTAAACATATCTTTCAGTAATTCAGTTACTCTCTTTTTTCCAGCAGGGGCAGATACAACAAGAACTATAGTTTCAGGGATATTTTTTATATAAGATGTAAGGAGTTTAATTTTTTCAGGTGTTCCTGTTGATTCACCACCAGATTTTAAGATTTTCATTGTAATGTTTCTCTTTCTCTAATTAGTTTATGTTGATTTCCATCAACAAGAACCTCTGCTGGTCTTAACACACCATTATAAGAAGAACACATACAAAAACCATATGCACCTGTTACTTGAATTGCAAGAACATCCCCTTCTTTTATTTTTGGCATTGCTCTATTTTTTGCAAAGAAATCTGTACTCTCACAAATAGGTCCAACAATATGGGCTTCATGTACATATTCAGCTTCTGTATTATTCGCTAACACAATAGGATGATATGCACCATAAAGAGCAGGCCTTAATATTGTTGACATTCCTGCATCAACCCCAACATACTTATTTTTTATTGTAGTAACTGTTGTAAGTACTGTTCCTGATTCAGCAACAATAAATCTTCCAGGTTCAATCATTAATTGTGCATCATGTGTATACACCTTTTCAACTTGAGAACCAATTTGTTCAATATCTAATGGCTTTTCATGAGGTTCATAAGGAACACCAAAACCTCCACCAATATCAACAAAAGAAATTCCTATCCCTAATGAATCTTCTATGTTTTTTACAATTTCCTGGATAGCATTTGTTAGTTCAATAAAATAATCACCATGTAAAACACAAGAGCCAGTCATCATATGAATCCCAAATTTTTCAATACCAGCTTCTTTTGCAAGCTTATAGGCTTCCCTTGTAAGATCCTTATTCATTCCAAACTTAGTTCCATAACCTCCTACAACAATACTGGGGAATTTTCCTTTTCCAAATCCTGGATTAATCCTAAATGAAATTGCTTTAGGTTTTCCATATTTCAATAACCTTTTTAAGATTGAGATATCATCAAGGTTAATTATAATTCCTGATTCTAGAGCCTTTTTAAGGTCTTTATCTGAAGGATTAACCCCAGTATAGATTGATTCTTTAATATCAAATCCTGCATCTTGTGCTTGCTTGATCTCTATTCTATTTGTACAGTCAGCTGATAATCCTTCTTGTGCTATGATTTTTAAGAGTTTAGGATTTGCATTTGCTTTTACTGCATAAGAAATTTTAGTATTAGCAAAGGCTTGTTTTAGCTGTTGAATTCTTTTTATAATTATCTGTTTATCATACACATAAATAGGAGTGCCATAGGTTTTTGCTAGCTCTACAGCTGAAATATTGCCAATTTTAAGTTCCATAGTGCTTTTTAAAAGAAATTTAGTATTTAAAAAGATAACTTTTCTTATTTAAAAAAAATAAAAATAAAAAATAGAATTAATACTTTATTTACGCAGCTTCTTCAGTAGATTCTTCTGTACTTGCTTCTTCAGCTGGTTCTTCGGTTGCTTCTTCTTCAGCAGGTTCTTCAGTTGTTTCTTCAGCTGGTTCTTCAGCTGATTCTTCAGCGGAATCTCCACCTTCAACTTCACTACCTTTTTGCAATAAGACAACATCCTTAGCTTGCTTTCCCTTTTCAGTTTCAGCAACTTCAAATGAGACTTTGTCTCCATCACGAAGAAAACTTCCTTCTTTTAATGCTGTGTGGTGTACAAAAACTTCTTGTCCATCTTCACCAACAATAAATCCATAACCTTTTCGGCTATTAAACCATTTTACTGTTCCTTCCATTTTAATATTCCTCCTATACTGTAATACCAACGTATTACTCTGGTTTAAACAAAATTCCACTATTTATAAAGCTTCCTTAAAGGAATTGAGAGAAACCTTTAAAAACCCCAGAATTTTCCAACAAACCAATGGGAATTTACAAAGCAATCCAAACACTTTGGAAAAAGCCAAAAGATTCAATCAAGGAATTACAAAAAGAAAGGCTGATTGAATGGCGAAGAGATAACGCAGTAACAAAAATCTATAGACCTACTAGATTAGATAGGGCTAGAGCATTAGGTTACAAAGCAAAGAGAGGGGTTGTTCTTGCAAGAGTTAGAGTTAATAGAGGTGGAAGGCGAAGAAAACAACTAAAAAAAGGTAGAAGATCAAAAACCCAAAGAAGAAAAAAGGTTGTAGGTAAAAATTATCAATGGATTTGTGAAGAAAGAGCACAAAAATATTTCAGTAATTTGGAAGTACTAAATTCTTACTATGTAAACAGAGATGGACTCTACATCTGGTACGAAGTTATTATGCTTGATCCACACAGACCAGAAATTAAAAGTGATAAAAACTTTAAATGGATAAAGTTCAGAAAACATACTAATAGAGTTTTAAGAGGAAAAACTTCTGCAGGTAGAAAATCCAGAGGTTTAAGAAATAAAGGCCAAGGTGCAGAGAAGATTAGACCAAGCAGAAGAGCAAACTCAAGAAAGTCTAAATAATTTCTTTTATAATTTCAGGGACATTTTTATAAGCTTTACTTATCAAAACATTTTTAAATTACCACCCCATTAGTTATTTACATGAAGAGAGGTGTAATATTAATCATTCTATTATTATTTCTGATACCAACAGTATCAGCAAGTT
>CAYFIU010000012.1:0-15283 GCA_964343245.1 Candidatus Woesearchaeota archaeon
ACTCTTTCTCCTTCTTTCTGATCCAGAAACTTTCTTCTCACAGGAGTGTTATGAAAAAGATCCCTAACTTCAACCTTAGTACCAGAACTACAACCAACTGTTTTATTATCCTTAAGAAACCCAAACTCAACTTTGACAAAATTGCCTTCCAAGCTTTCCTTTTCTTTAGAAGTTATACTTAAATCAGAAACAGCAGCAATGCTACTCATGGCCTCACCACGAAAACCCAAGCTCTGAACAGATTTAAGATCAGTAAATGTTAAAATCTTAGAAGTTGCATGCCTTTTCACACAGAGTAAAAGATCCCCTCTACTCATGCCCTTCCCATTATCTTCAACTTTGATCAGCTTTTCAGAATACTCAATACTAATATTATCAGCACCAGCATCTAAAGAGTTTTCAATTAACTCTTTTACAACATTCATAGGTTTCTCAATAACCTCACCAGCAGCAATCTTGTTCACCAAAGCCTCATCTAACACCCTTATCATAGCTTTAAATAATTAAAATATGGTTTAAAAGAATTATTGTACTTGTTTTTAGAGATATAATAAACTCAATAGCCTTATATATGAGTGAATTTTTCAAGTAAGTATGGTTAGTTTTGAAGAATCAAGAGAAAGAAGGAATAGTAGGCCTAGTAGACCCCGTTCTCAAAGAAGAGACAACAGAGGTAAACGAAGTTTTGGAGGCAATTCCAGAGGCAGAAACCAAAATTCTGGAGGAAGGAGAGGCTTTGATAGGGGATCTAACAGAGGTGGAAGAGACACCAGAGTGGTTAAAACCAGAGTTACTTGCTCTAAATGTGGAAAAGACTGCGATGTTCCTTTCAAACCACAAACAAGCAAACCTTTATTTTGCGATTCTTGTTTTGAGGGCAAAGAAAAGGAAAAGAAATTCAATTCTAATGGTATCTGTGAAAGAGATCTTGATATAATTAACGAAAAGCTTAGCAAAATTATGAAAGCTTTAAAGATTGAGTAATTCTTATTTTAAACACCCCATTAACCAAAAACATTTATATAAACACAAAGCCAGTCCAAAAATTAAAACAACCTCTTCTGCTTATCCAAACCTTTCCCACCAACCCGACCAGAGAACTTATCCTTACTCTCCAAAGAATCCTGAATTTCCCGAGCACGAGCAACAACATCAACAGGAACACCAGCCAACTTGGCAACATAAGCACCAAAGCTATGATCAGTACCACCAGAAACCAACTTACGCAAAAATACAATCTCCCCTTTCTCTTCTTTAACAGCAATGTTATAATTTCGCACACCTTCAAAATCATTCTCTAAAGAATTCAACACATGATAATGAGTAGCAAACATAGTTTTACACTTAACTTTGTTATAAATATTTTCAACAACAGCCCAAGCAATAGAAACACCATCATAAGTACTAGTACCTCTACCAACCTCATCCAAAACAACTAAACTCTTAGACGAAGCATTGTTCAAAATGTTAGCAACCTCTTCCATCTCAACCATAAAAGTACTTTTACCAGAAACCAAATCATCAGAAGCACCAATCCGAGTAAACACACGATCAACCAGACCCATAGAAACAGATTTAGCAGGAACAAAACAACCCATCTGAGCCATAATCACAATCAAAGCAACCTGACGCATATAACAACTCTTACCAGCAAAGTTAGGACCAGTAATAATCATAATCTCACCTTCAGACATAGAACAACCATTAGGAACATAATCCTCCTCAAGCTCAACAACAGGATGCCTACCTTCCTTAATCACTAAACCATCCTCAACCAAAATAGGCCTACAATAATTATTCTCAACAGAAAGCAAAGCAAAACTCAAAAGAACATCCAACTGACTAACCTTCACAGCAACATCCTGCAATACAGCAATGTACCCTTTAACTTTCTCAACAACTTCCATAAACAACTCATACTCTAAATTCTTAATCTTTTCCTCAGCAGTCAAAATCTTCTCTTCTTCCTTCTTCAAATCCTCAGTCACAAACCTTTCATTATTAACCAAAGTCTGCTTTCGAATATAATCCTCAGGAACCAAATGTAAATTACTCTTAGAAACATCAATATAATAACCAAACACACGATTAAACCCAATCCTAAGAGTCTTTATTCCAGTTCTCTCCCTTTCCCTAGCTTCCAACCGAGCAATAAACTCTTTCCCACCAAATTTGATATCATACAATTCCCTTAAACTCTCATTATAGTCCAACCGAATAATCCCACCATCCCGAACAGACAAAGCACAATCTTCCTTCACAGCCTTAGAAATCATAGAAACAACCTCAGAAAAATCTCCAAACTTTGACAACTCACCCAACAACCCATCCTCAAACCCAATCTCTTTAACTAAAATCAAAGAATTCTTCAACCCAACCAAATCACGACCATTACAATTACCATAACCAACCTTACCAACCAACCTTTCAATATCACCAACCTTTTTCAAAACATCTTTCAACTCTTCACGAGGAACAAGACCCTTTACTAAAAACTCAACAGCATCAAACCTTTTTTCAATCTTACCTTTATTCAACAAAGGACTCTTAATCCATTTTTTCAACAACCTAGCACCCATCGGAGTACAGGTTTTATCCATAACATGAAACAAACTTCCTTTAGGACTAACTAAACCCTCAATCAACTCCAAATTCTTTACAGCAACAGAATCTAAAAACATGTTATCTTGTTTAACAAATCTTTTCAAACTTTTAATGTGTAAAAGATCATTCATCTGAGTTTCCAAAATATAATTTAACAAACCACCAGAAACTTTTACCTCAATATCATCACCAACTCCAAACCCATCCAAACTTAAAACTCCAAAGTGTCTTAGCAATACCCCTTTTGCATAATCAAACCCAAAATACCTATCACTATAATCAGAAACAAACACCCCTAACTTTTTCAGCTCTTTAACCAAATCAGAATTCACCATTAAACTTTCAGGAACAATACACTCAGCAGGACTAAACCTAACAATTTCTTCTTTTACATCTTCAAACTCAGAATTATAAACAACAAACTCACCAGTTGAAACATCACAAAAACTAACTCCAACCTTTTCCCCAGAAACAAACAAACTCATAAGATAATTATTCGAAGAAGCATCCAAATCACCAGAACCAATAAGAGTACCAGGAGTAACAACACGAACAACTCCTCGCTTAACCAAACCTTTAGCTTGCTTAGGATCCTCTAACTGTTCACAAATAGCAACTTTATACCCTTTCTTAACCAACCTACCAAGGTACTGGTCTAAAGCATGGTGAGGTATTCCAGCCAAAGGAGCTTTTTTCTCTCCCTTTCCACGAGACGTCAAAGTAATCTCAAGCTCCCTAGCAGCAGTCTTTGCATCCTCATAAAACATTTCATAAAAATCTCCCATCCTAAACATAATAACACAATCAGAATACTTTCTCTTCAGCTCAACATACTGTCGCATAGCAGGGGTTAAATTTGCAAGATCCATCCCTATAAGAATTTAAAATATGATTTAAAAGAATTTATATCTTCTCTAACTTAGTTTTCCCATTCATATAAGGAACCAACACTTTTGGAATCTTAACAGAACCATCTTTTTGCTGGAAATTTTCAACTATCGCAACCAAAGCCCTAGATGTTGCAACACAAGTATTATTCAATGTGTGAACTAACTCTTTACTTCCATCTTTTCGACGAACTTTAATACCCAGAGACTGTGCTTGATAAGATAAACAATTGCTCAAAGAAGTTAACTCACCATAATTTTCAGTAGTGGGTCTCCAAGCTTCAAGATCAATCATCCTAGCCTTCCACACACTAAGGTCACCTGTACAAGAATCCATTAACTTATAAGGAATCTCTAAACTCTTAAAGAAATCTTCTTTATTCTTTAACAATTCATCAAACATTTTCCAACTTTCTTTTGGATCACAAAAAATAAACTGTTCAACTTTGTTAAACTGATGAGTACGCCACAAACCCTTCTCATTAATTCCATGTGCACCAATCTCTTTCCTAAAACACATTGTATAAGCAAAATATTTTTTAGGTAAAACTCCTTCATTAAATATCTCTTTAGTATGTAAGCCCAAAATAGGATGCTCTGAAGTTCCAATCATACACAGATCTTCACCTTCAATGGAATAAATAGAATTATCAAACTCTCCTTGATCCAATGCAGCAAACAATATTTCTTTTCTAATCATCAAAGGAGGCTCAACATAAGTATAACCCCTCTTACCCATAAAATCAATTGCATAATTCAACAAAGCTTTATTCAACAAAGCAAGATCCCCTTTCAAAACATAAAATCCATTTCCAGAGATTGTTGCAGAAACTTCAAAATCAACCAAACCTAAATTTTCCAAAATCTCAATATGGTTTTTTGGTTTAAATCCAAACTTTCTTTTCTTACCCCACTTTTTCAATTCAACATTATCTTCATCACCTTTACCATAAGTCACACTTTCATGAAGAGGATTAGGCAACTTAACATGAATCTTTTTTAACTTTGTAGCTAACAAATTAAGCTTTTCTTCTTTCTTTTTAATTTTATCAGGAACACTCTTTACTTTCTTTAAGACAGCATCAATTGACTTACCTTCTTTACGAAGTTTATTCACTTGCTGAGAATATTCATTTCTCTTTTTCCTAAGATTATCAACATCAACCTTAATTTTTCTAGCTTCTTCATCAATTGAAAGAAATTCATCTAACAACTTTAATAATTCAGAATCCTTTCTTCTCTTGTAATCCTTCTTTAGCTCTTTATAACTTTCCCGAAGATATTTAGGTTCTAACATACCACATATAAACAAAGATTTCTTTTTAAATATATTGTATAAACTACTTTCTAATGATTACAACCAAACCTTTAAATACCAAATACATATTCTAACATATATTAGAGAAAAGAGGTTTAAAAGAGGGAGATACCACGGGAGAGGGCAAAAAATGGTTAAAAAAGATAAAGAAATTTTCGAAGTTTTCTTCAGAAGAAAACCAGCAATGATCTTAGTTGCACTAAGACAAAACACAAGAAACAAGTATGGAAGTGTACTTGCAAAAGAAGTAGACTGCACATATTCACACGCAGTAAAAATTCTACAAGAAATGGAAAAAGCAAAACTAGTTAGTTTTGAAAAACAAGGTAGAATAAAAACAATATCTTTAACAGATACTGGCGATAAGATCGCAGAGAACATTGAAAAAATAAAGCAATTGCTTTAATTTTCTTTTTTTTATTAATTTTAACAAAGGCGTCAACACAAATCAAAACCACTTACCCAAACCTTCTTGTTTCTCACTATCCTTACCAAACACACTTTCAATTCTATTCTTCAAAAGAACTAAACTCTGTTGAAGATAAGCAGGCAAATCATATTTCTTAGCAAGATCCAAAGCAGGTTGCAAATACTTACAAACAGAACCTTCAGCAATAGTAAACACCAATTTACCACTACACCCAATACACTTTCCACTCAAAGGAGGACGACGATAAACAGTGTTACACTTTACACACCTAAACCTCTGCTGAGAAAACTTACGCAAGTTACCTTTAATATCTCTAATAAAATGTCTCTCAATAACTAACCTAGCAACATCATCCACATCAACAGCACGAATCTTTCTACCAACTTCCATCTGACCCAAAACTTTTTCACGCATTGAAGGTAAAGTTTTGTAAGCACTACAGATAACACCTTTATTAAAGTCATCAGTATCATGTGTAAACATCATACCTTCATACTGTTTCTCAGTATTCAAATTATGTTCAAAAATTTCAATCTTAATATCCCAAGGAAACTTAAACTGTTCAGCAGCTTCATACAATTCCAAAGGATAATGATCAACTACATCCATATTAAACACCATGTCATCAACTTCAGAAGGAACCAACCTACCAGTTAAAACCAAAGGAGCATCCTGACTAATACCTCGGGTGTTAGGCAAAAACTTCTTAGAAAAATTCAAAAGACAATCCATTAACAACATACACCCAGCCTCATCACCATCACATCTAAGATTAATTATATCATCCCCCCACAAAACATTCTTTTCAACCAACTCCTCAGCATAAACATCCAAACAATAACTATTAACAAGATCAACCAACCTATCTACTTTTACAATCTTTTCAGACAAAACCTCATTATCATTCAAAACCACTAATTTATCTCCAACAGAAACATCTTTTGCTTTAATGATTTCAAAGCTTTTTTTAGTCAAAGAAAGGTGATTATGATCTGGCGTCATTACAAATTTCTTGCCTTTCTCTGAATTAACAACAACCCAATCATTATTTACAGGACCTCTAATAAAGGATTTAACTTTCTTTTCTTTGAACTCAAAAGTTTTAGAATCAACCCCATAAACACAAACAGAATCAATATTCTCAACAGATAAGGTTCCAACCATATCAATTCTTTTAGTTTTTGCTCCTCTTTTTATTAAACCTTCAACATATTCTCCAATATTAACTAGTTCCTTTTTACCTTTTCGACCAATAACCAGCTCAGTATTAGGATGAACACAATCCCGACGCATAATACTATGTAACAAAGGATGCGCATACAACCCTTGACACTTAGAAAAACCAATGATCCGAGAAACAATTCCAGCAGAAGTGTGCGGACTCATAGCAACAATCAAGTGCCCAACCAGATCCTTCTTCTTCTCCAAATCATAAAACTTAGGCATTTTATACAAATTTTCCAACAAATCATCCATAAACTTAGTTGCTCTAAACAAAATCTCATCAGCACCCTCTTCAGGAACATCAATAGGAGCAGGCAACACAACATCCTGCGCCATTAATTCTAAAACTTGATCATCAGAAACCAAATCCCTACCATAAACATCTTTCAAATACCCTAACTCTTTTAACCTTTCAACAGAAGTTCCTATTTCTTTAGCCTTAAAGTGCGTCAAAGGCAACTCAATCATATCATACCTTATTGTTCCATCCTTGTTCACATGAACTCTATGCTTAGCTCGCAAAATACCACGCAACAAATGTTCAGGAATCTTTTCAACACTACTCATTCCACGAACACCTTTAATCAAACTAGGATACTGACGAGAACCCATCACTTCCAAAGCTTTGTAAAAGTAATGTTTAATATCTAATTCTTGACGAACAGCTTTCATATTCTTATCATGCTTCTCACACTCTTCAGTATCATAATACTTTTTACAACCTCGACAATAAAACATCTGCTTGGTCCTTTTACCACAGTTTTCACAAACAGCATAAATAGTTCTATTACCACACTCACAATCATAAACAGGGAACTCAGCTGTAATCTTACCAACTTCCAAAGCACTCTGGAAACATCTCAACCTACCTCCTTCCTCACCAACAGAAAACAAAACATGTGGACTACCTTTCATCTTTCGCATCTTAGCTTTTTCAGGCCTACCCATCCTAGCGCCAACAAAAGTTCCACACTTATCTTTAATCTCAAACTCACACAAACAATTAACCATCTCTAGAACATCTTCCTTCTCAACCAACTCCTTACTAAAACCACCCAAATTAAAAACCAAAGCATGCGCATCTTCAATAACCAAATGTTCATCACCAACCAACTTATGTTCACAACCAATCAACTCCAAGCTTTGTTTAACAGAAAGATCACCAACAACCATCCTCCCATCATCAAAAGGACAAGTTTTCAAAACAGAATACAACTTTTTAAAATCATCAACAGAAATAGACTTCCAATAATAAATATACTTTGGATACAAAGGAACACCTAACTTCTTAGAATACTCTAAAGCAGAATCAAAACCCAATCTATTTTTCAAAGGAAACTTAATAACTTTTTCAACACCCTCTATCCCTTGACTACCTTTCTCCAAAAAGTTCTTCTTAACAATCATAGCCCACCATTCTTCAACAAAACCAGCAGGAACTAACTTATGAGCACGATCCAAAAAATCACCATAGTTAACCAAAAGGTCACCCAAATAAATAATCTCATCAATCTCTTTAACAACCAACTTAGCTTTTTCAAAATCATTTAATGCAACAACAGAACCATTCTTCAACCTAACAATTGGCCCATCAATACTATCACAAACATTAACAACAGTTGCTTTACCAGGCCTTTCAACTTTAAACTGTGTGCCAACTGCAATAAAATCATCACTAGCAACCATAGTTGCAGGATTAACAGCATCAGCAGAAAAACCAGAAACACGACAACGGCCATAACGCAACCTAAAACCACCATTTCTCATTGGATGAGTAAACACAGGCCTCCCAGCAACAAGATCTTTAATATAATTTGTATCAGCCTTAATCTTCTCCTTAACAGCTTTATCAACTTTAACACCTCTAGCTCTAATTTCTTTCTGTAAATCAACAAAATCTTTCATAAAGTTCCATTGTTCCATCCCAAAATCCTTCCCCCAAATAGCCAACTGTTTCCACACCTTAGGTGCTTTCAATCCCAAACATTCAGCAGTAATCAAACAAAAACCATTACTAATCCTATTATCAATTCTTCTAGACAGATCTTTATAATTAGAAACATCCCACTTCTCAGAGGGATCACCATCCAATTGTATTGGCAAATGTTCAACTAAATACTTAACTTCCTCCTCAGAAGGAAAATATTGCAAATTAGTAACTCTTTCATGATAATCACACAACTCAGAATAAGCTCTTTTAACTTCCCTTTCAGTTGCATCATATTCTTCATAACCCATTTTCTTACGAACATAATCAGCAATCAGAATAGAAACACTAGCTCCAGTACCTCCAGCACTCCTAATAGGACCACCATACACAAGAGCCATATACTTTCCCTTTCCATCCATCCTGTCTCTTAATTTCAAACAAATGAAGCCTTCAAGTGGCGAAGCAACAACTCCAACAGTAACATAAGCAAACCCTGTCCGAATACCAACCTCCATCGCACGAACCTTATCTTCAAACTCACAAAAATCACCTCTAGCCACTTCTTCAGCAATCTTCAGAGCAACCCTCCAATCCTGCATACCATACTCTTTTTCTAGCTCTCCAATCCTCTTAGGTACACCTTTACCTAAAATCTCAGGAGCAACAGCACCAATCAAACCCTCTACCCTCTCTGCCATATTCTTAGCAAGAGGCATCATAACTCTCTTATTTGGGTCAAATCCTTTAGATTTAGCTTCATTTGCAATATCATAACACTCAAGAACTTGCTTATTAATATCACCCAAATACTTCTCTACCTTTTCAGAACATTCAGCCATACATATTTCATAAAAGAAAACTTAATTAAGCTTTCTCATACTAAAAAAGTTATATTTAAAAAAGAGTTATTTCTTTTTACCAAATTTCTGCTTCTTAGGTTTTGCACCACCACGAACAAAGAACATAACAACACCAACACAAACAGCCATACCTAAGATAATCCAACCCCAAATAAAGCTCTGTTCACTAATACCTGATATAAACTCAGCAAAATTCTGAGCAGTTACATAAGAAACCCCAGCAGCAGTTGTATTAGTAAAGGTATAAAAAGAACCATTAAGGGGAGGATTTGTAAAACTATCAGTTACAGTAATAAAAGCAGGACCATCAAAAGGCCCAGCAAAAAAACCAGTAAAGAAACCACCACCAATAACAACAGCTGCAACTATGAAAGCTAACAAAAATATAACTGGTAAATTAAAATAACCTCTTTTCAACTATACAACTCCCTTCTTTTATGAACTATCACTTAAATAATTTATAGCAACTGCCTTTATAAAAATTTCTATTTTTTAGTCGGAAAAATCTCTATTCCACAAAAAAACAATAAACACAGCAACAATCGTAATAATAACAACTATAATAACAATAATCCAAACCAAAACATTACTTTTTTCTTCAATAGTTTCCTCAATTTCATTTTCTTCTTCATCAAAATCAATTTCAGATTCAACAGCCTCACCACTTTCTTCTGAATCATTAACAGATCCAAACCTCATCATCACATCTTCAGAATCTTCACTACCACTTCTATCAAAATCCAAATTAGCACTTGCATCAAGATTAACTTCAACTCCATCAAGAGAAATTCCAGCACCCATAACTTCACCAACATCACTTAAAATTTCAATAGATATCAAAGGATCTTCTCCAACATAACTTAAAGAATTAGGAACAGAGTTTGCATCAAACAAATAATTTGTACATCCCAAAACACCACAATCATATTTCCAAACATCACCTTTTTGACCATAATCAAAAGAATCATCATCCCACTCATCCAAACCACTCCCATCAGCTTCCTCAATGTCAACAAGCTTATGTTCCTCTTCTCCATTAACAACATTACAATCCATTCTTGTACCACTACAACCTTCCCAACTCCCAATTGTATCCATAACACTTTCATCAACATGCCAAATTAAAATGCCACCAACATCTTCTCCATAAAAATCAGTAACTGGTTTGTTCTCTACAAAAAAATACTCATCATCACTAATATCAATTTTAGAAAATTCCCCATAACCTAAATCCAAAGCAGAAGAACTAGCAACCTCACTCAAACCATTGTTCCAACCTAAAAAATATCTACTCCAAGGACTTAAAGGAGAAACTTCATCTAAATAACAACCATAAGCCATCAAACAAAAAAAACCACAACCTTTAGACTCACCATCCTCTGGATCATTATCATATAAATCAGGCAACCCTAAAAAATGCCCAAACTCATGAGCAAAAGTTCCAATATTATCATTATGATTTTCACTAATTAAAATATAATCAACAATCTGCACACCATCTTCTTCCAAACCACTAATCGAAGAATAAAAACTCCAAATTAAATCAGTGTTCCCCCCAACATTTTCATCAGGATCACCAGCATGGACAACAATAACAGGCCCATCCATATATCCATCAGAATCAGAATCAAACTCACTAAAATCAACATCAATAGCAGGAACTAACTCTTCAACAAGCTCCGGTGCATTTGCTTCATAATTTCCACCATAATGCCCTTGACCATTATTAGCCATCTGCCAACTTTCAACTGTAACTATATCTAAAACAAAACTTCTAGCAGATTGTTCAGTATAATATTCTGCAAAATCATCTAAAAAAGAATTAAAATCACTAAAACTAAAATCACTTGAATGTTCTTGATCTGAAAATTCAATAAACACAACCAACATCTTAAGATCAACAGGTTCAACAACAAAATTACCAGTTGGACTACTAGAAGATTCACTTTCAGCTTCCATCCTATTAATAATTAGCTGTTTCTTTAGTAACTCTTTTCTTTTTTCATCAGGCAAGTCCCTAACCCTAAACCCTTCAGGCCTCTGCTTAATTCTACGAATTTCTTCTGGAGTAAGTTCAGTTAATTTCCTTATACCTGCAACTTGAGGATCATCAACAATCCTAGTTGTAGTAGGTTCAAGTTTTCCAGTCAAAGGATTCTGTTGAGCATAAAACATTTTTTTCTTTCCAGCATCAAAAATTACAGGATATTGTTCATCTGCAGTAAATGCCATAGAAGTTGCTTGATCTCCAGTACTTCTTACCTCAATGCCATTTGGATCATTAGGATCATCACAAAGAGAATCTCCACAAATACTTATAGAAGGAATTGCAGGAAGAGCAGACACACTACTAACAAAAACTAACAACATTAAAATAAAAATCATCCACCTCATAAAATAGAATAATACTTCAACCTTTTTTAAGTTTACTAAAATAAAAAAATAAAAAAATTATTTTTTCTTTGTTACAAAGTACAACACAACCCCAATTGCAATGACTGCACCAAGTACAAACCACAACCAACCAAACTCAACAAAGCTTTCTCCAAGATCTTCAGTGAACTCTGCAGCCCTCTCAACTAAATCATCAACTACACCATCAGCATCAGCATCTACACCATCACCAGCTCCTTCACCAGCTTCGTCGCTTTCTTCTTCCTCTTCTTCAGTTGTTGTAATACCTGAACCGCCACCACCACCGCCGCCACCACCGCCGCCACCACCGCCAGATGTACTGGTGCTAGTGCTAGTACTTGATGTTTGATCTATAATATAAGACCACATGTGTACAGGCGGATTAGCTACACTCCATTCAGTATAATCTCCAGTTGAGTTATAACTTCTTGTTGCATACCCTGTAATATTAGTACAATCACTAGGTGTATCTCCACTTAGAGTTTCACAATCCCATAACTCCAAATCATTTCCAGGAAATTGTAATACAAGTGTATCAGGATGTCCTTCAGTAAATATACCATCATTACCACCCCAATCATTCTCATCTATTTGAAGATAATCTTCAGTTGTTTCTGATTCACTTCCAGTTAGAGTTCCATAATCTAAATCACAACCACAAATCATATCATCACCAATTTCTAAACCTTCAATCCTAACTTCCATAGAATTACCATCAGCATTTGTCAAGTTCATTTTTAGATTAACCTCATCAACAACATCTGGGTTAATTGGTTCCCCTAACTCTGAACTACTTATACCAGAACAGTCACCACCTTGATCAATATAACCACTTCCACTATCCATTTGCCAAGCCTGGCCACTATCAGGATCAGTTACTTTAACAGTAGTTTCATCAACAACAGCATCTGTTGTAAAGTTCAACAAACCAGTTTTACCACAATTTCCAGAGATATCACATATTTCAGCTCTATAATAATAAGTTGTTGCATTAGTTAGATTATAATCTAAAGCATCTACATTACCAGACTTATTACTTATTTTAATCACATTATTAAAGCCATACCTTTCTCTTTCATCAGTGTAATTAGTTTTCTGCATTCCTTCTGATTTAATAGTTTGATTTAATACACTTCCAGAACTATCAGTTTCATAGAAATACAAAGTAACATTTGCCCTTTCTTCTGTTTTAATAATAATTCCAGCACCAATAGCACCTTCATCAGAATCTATTTCTATAACATCAGGAGCTTCATGATCACTAGTATTAAGAGCTAAAGATAGAACTCCACAAACAACTTCATCTTTACACTGATCATCATTACAATCAATAGATCCATCTCTATCATCATCAATGTCATTTGTACAATCCTCAACTTCTTTCATACTACCATTTTCACTCATGTAAATAAAACTACAATCTGGGTCTTCATAGAAGTAGAACCCATCAGCATCTCTATCTACATTACCAACAGCTTCACAATCTTCCATCTTAAAGTCAACAGCACCAACAGTATAATAATCAGGTCCAACAAGATCAGCAGGAACACTATCTGTATTATTTTCACCTAAAGATACTACATAGATTCTCAAAGGTTCTGTATGATCAAACAAAGTAGGGAACAAATTAAAGTCAGCTTTTTTAGCAGTAACAACCATTCCCTGCATCTCTTGACACATCTTCTTTGTGTGAGTATCTAAACGAAGATTTGTAGCTTTCCAAGCAGTTCCATTAGTACATTTCTTAGCCGTCAACTTTTCTTTTAATCCATTGTTAGACCATTCCCATTTAGCAATCAATTTAAATTCAAATCCTGTTTCAGCCCCATTATCAGAATTACAACCAACAGTAGAACTACCATCACTGTCTATATACCAAATACCTTTTGTAGTTTTTCTTCCACTTCCAAGACTTCCATCCCAAAGTGATTCACCATTACATGCTGCAGCATAAGTCATACTACTTAACCCAACTCCAAACATATAATCAGCATCTGTTTCTTTAATTCCAAAACCACATATGTCAACCCAATCATTCAAACTATCATCAGTAGAAGTATTACCACACACATCAGTACCTAACATAAATGGTGCACCACTCTCCATAGCACTAAATGTCTGATAAGAACTTACTGGATCACACCAACCACCTGTTTCAAAGTGCACATCATTTGTTTCATTACCTCCACCAGCACCTTCACCTGACCAATCACATAAAGAGTTATTTAATCCACTTTGAATTGCTTGACACTCAGTGATATTCAGACTATCATTAAAACAAGTTGGCATACAAATTTCTTGGTTACCCATATACTCATCAATTTCAACCATACAATATGGGTCAGCAGTACAACCAGCATTATCTAACTGAGGTTGACCAGTAGTCATATTATATGGTGAATAAGCAGGACTACAATGCCATCCAACATTATCACACCATGACCAAGAACCTTCAGTTACCCATCTACAAGCATCTCCATCTTCAGTATTATTGTAAGCCCCATCTCTTCTAGTATAGTTACAATCTGTTTGGTTATTTCTTTCCCAACAATTTACAGCTAACTCATGTTTTACATCACAGCTAGGTCCATGGAATCCTGAGCCTTCTCCTACATTATCAAACATAACTTGTGTAAACCAAGCACAACCAGGTTGAGCTTCACAAGCAGTTGTATTACTATCATACGAAGGACAATCAACACCACTAATAGAACCTGTTGATGTTACATTAGGTTCACACCAACCAGTTCCCCATTGACACAAACCACCACTTATTGCACTGTTACAACCTGTTGCTGTTGAATAGACATCAGTTCCTGTTGAATCTCTTGCAAAACATTTTGGTTCACACCAAGATTCACCAGACCAAGGATCTTGTACCCATGAACAGAAACTATTTGACTCACAATTAGATTGGCTTTGCCCAAGAGTTCCATTCCAGTGACACTCAAACACACCAAAATCACACCATCCTCCTTGAGGACTATAGGCATCATCTTGCCAGATACAATAAGTCAAAGTTTCACAACCAGTCTGTGTTGATTTTCTAAAACAACCATCAGCCAAAGTAAAATTAATTTCACAGAAGCTATCTGTTTGCCACTGACAATTTGGATCTGAAGTACAAGTTGTTGTATCTCCTTCATACATCCAACAATCTTCACCTTTCATTCCACACCTAAAATTATTAGACCAAGGATCTTCAATCCAATCACAAGCAGTTTGATTAGAACATGTTGCATTACTGAAATAACTCCAACAAGTTCCCATCTCACCTCCACCACAGAAAGGATCAAACATACACTCAACATCATCACAATCTACAGCATCATCATTGTCATTATCTTCTCCATCAAAACAAATTTCTTTATCAAAACTTGCAGGCTTACATAACCCATCTGAGTCATCATATTTACAACTTCCCTGTACACCTAAACCTTTTACATTACAATCAGTTACATCATAACAAGCAAAACAATCTTCACTACAACCCTTTGATTCTTTAAAGATACAACTTTCTGTTGTGTTATCCCACTTACAACCTTGTGAACTTGAACCACACGCTTCTTCAGGAGTAAACTCTCCTCCACTATAATACTCACATGATCCACAATC
>CAYFIU010000013.1:0-14361 GCA_964343245.1 Candidatus Woesearchaeota archaeon
GTTTGTAGAGGTGCTTGTAAAGAATGTTAATGAATTAAGTTCAATTGATCCAAAAACACAAATTGTGGTGCTTGGTAGGATTGGTACTCGAAAAAGAGTTGAAGTGCTTAAGAAGTGTGATGAAATGAAGCTTAAAGTTACTAATGTTAAGGATATTAAAGCATATTTAGCTGAAGTTGATAAAAAAATTGCAGAGAAAAAGAAAAAATTGAAAGAGTTAGAAGAAAAGAAAGTAAAGAGAGACAAAGAAACAGAGAAGAAAGATAAGAAACCTGCAAAAAAAGAAGAAGTTAAAGATGAAGCACCTAAAGAAGAGACAAAAAAAGGCTCAAAGAGTGACAAGATAAAAGTATTGGAGAAAGGAGAATGAACATATCAAACCAAAGAAGGATCAGTGCAAGGATTATGAAAGTTGGTAAGAAGAGAGTATGGTTTGATAAAGAGCGGTTGGGAGAGATTAAAGAAGCAATTACTGCTGCAGATATATCAAAGTTAATGCAAGAGTTGGCTATACAAAAGAGACCTGAAAAAGGCACCTCTAGAGTTAGAGCAAGAAAAAGGTTGGTTCAGAGGAGAAAGGGAAGACAATCAGGACCTGGTACAAAGAAAGGTAAACAAACTGCAAGATTGTCAAAGAAAGTTAAGTGGATGATATTAGTAAGAGGGTTGAGAGGGTTCCTTAAAGAGTCAAAGGATAAAGGTTTGATTACTAGTGCAAATTACAGATCGTTATATTTAAAAATAAAGGGTGGATTTTTCAGAAGTAAAAGACACCTAAAACTTTACATGAATGAACATAAAATATTTGAGAACAAAAAATGAGAAAAATAAAATTTGTAAAATATAGAAGGAAGAGAGAAGGGCGAACTGATTACAAGAAAAGGCTAGCTCTTTTGAAATCAAGTAAATTGAGATTAATAATTAGAAAATCTTTGAAAAACATAACTGTTCAGGTTGTAAAGTACGAAAAAGATGGAGATAAAGTTGTTATTACAACTTGTAGTAGAGAGTTAAAGAAATTAGGATGGAGTGGTTATGGCAGAAACTTGCCTGCAGGGTATTTAGTTGGATTATTGTGTGGTACAAAGGCAAAAAAACAAAAATGTGGAGACATGATTGTTGATGCAGGATTACAAAAGCTATCAAAAGGTAACTTAGTTTACAGTGTGGTTAAAGGAGTTGTTGATAGTGGTGTTAATGTTGCTTGTAGTGAAGAGGTCTTTCCTAAGGAAGAAAGAATCCAAGGCAAGCATATTTCAGACAAAGTCGTAAAAGATTTTGAAAAGGTTAAAGCAAACATATTGAAGGTATAAGATGAAACAAAATAGAAAACCAAGGCGTGAAAGCGGAATCAGAAAGGAAAAAGTTTTTGATATTGAAAGCTGGCATCCTAAAACAGAAATTGGTAAACAGATTAAGAAAGGTGAAATTGTTGATATTAATGAAGTGTTAGACAAAGGGCAGAGTATACTAGAGGCACAAATTGTTGATGCACTTATTCCTAACTTGCAATCAGACTTGCTTGAAATTGGACAATCAAAAGGTAAATTCGGTGGAGGAAAGAGTAGTATTTGGAAACAAACTCAAAAGAAATCCAAAGAAGGCAACAAACCATCATTTTCAACAATTGCTGTTGTTGGAAATGAGGATGGTTATGTTGGGATTGGTAAGGGTAAAGCTAAAGAGACTGTTCCTGCGAGAGAAAAAGCAACAAGACAGGCAAAATTAAGTTTAATCAAGATTAAGAGAGGTTGTGGATCATGGGAGTGTGGATGTGGTGAACCTCATACAATTCCATTCAAAGTTACTGGCAAATGTGGTTCAGTTCAAATTACTTTAATCCCTGCTCCAAAAGGTACAAAGTTGTGTGTTGAAGGAGAGTGTCAAAAAATACTAAGATTTGCAGGGATCAAAGATGTATATTCAAAGACCAAGGGTCATACAAAAACAAAATCAAATTTAGTTAAGGCTTGTTTCAAAGCATTGCAAAAACTATCTGACATGAAAGTGAAAGAAGAGTTTGCAAAGAAGGCTGGAATAACAGAAGGTAGAAATGAATAAAAGAATAGCAATAGTTCGGATTCGAGGAAATATAAAGTTGAGAGGTGAAGTAGCTGACACTTTAAAGATGCTTAGATTGTATAAGCAGAATGGGTGTGTTGTTATTCCTAACAAACCAACTTATTTAGGTATGATCAATAAAGCTAAAGATTATATTACTTGGGGTGAGATTGATGAAGGAACCTTCAGAGAGTTGTTGGAAAAGAGAGGAAAGGTTATGGGTAACAAACCATTGACTCCAGAGTATTTGAAAGATAAACTAAAAGTTGACTTTGATGGTTTTGTAAAGGACTACTTTGGCTTTAAGAAAGAGTTGAAAGATATTCCTGGATTCAAATGTTTCTTTAAACTAACACCGCCTGCAAAAGGTTTTGGTAGAAAGGGTATTAAGAAACCATTTAGTATGGGTGGAGCATTAGGGTATAGAAAGGATATGATTAATGATCTTATCAAAAGGATGATTTAAAATGAAGTTTAAACAAAGAAAGTCTAAAGGGCAGCGAGGGTATAACTCGCATGGTTGGGGTAGTAAGAAAAAGCACAGAGGAGCTGGTCACAGGGGTGGAAGAGGTATGGCTGGGACTGGTAAGAGAGCTGATACTAAAAAACCAACAATTATAAACCTTTATGGCAATGATTATTATGGGAAGACTGGGTTCAAAAGACCAAACAGTACACCTGATTGTATTATTAATTTAAGAGAACTAAACCAGATGGTTGAAAGTGGTTTAGTTAAAGATGAAATTAATCTGACAAATCTAGGTTACGACAAGTTATTAGGTCTAGGGAAGTTGAACCACAAACTTAAAATCACGGTTGCCAAGGCTTCAAAAAAAGTCATTGAAAAGTTGAAAGAGTCTGGTAGTGAAGTGATTACACAACAAAATGTCACTGCTTGAAAATATATTAATGAATCTGCCAGAGGTTAGAGGACCTCTGCAAAAAAAATTAGGATTTAAAGAAAAACTAAAATGGACTGGAGTAATTTTGGTTGCATTTTTCCTTTTAGGTATTGTTCCTCTTTATGGTTTATCTGAAAACGCTTTATCACAGTTTGAATTTTTATCTATTATTTTGGGAGCAAAGTTTGGTTCTATTATCTCTTTAGGTATTGGGCCTCTTGTAACTGCTTCTATTGTACTCCAGTTGTTGAATGGTTCTGGTATTGTTAACTTTGATTTAACAAATCCTGAAGGTAAAAGAAAGTTTCAAGCTATCCAAAAAGTTTTAGCTTTGTTTTTTATTGTGTTTGAAGCGTTTATTTATGTCTTCATGGGAGGATTGGCTCCTTCTGCAGCTTTAGCTCCAAGCGCATATCTAACAATGCAGTTGATTTTAGTTGGACAGCTCATAGTTGGGGGTATATTAATTATGTTTATGGATGAGGTTATCCAGAAATGGGGTTTTGGCTCTGGTATCTCATTGTTTATTGCTGCAGGTGTTTCTGCAGAGATTATTATTAGGGCGTTTAGTCCTTTGACTACTGCTGGTACTTTTGCTTTTGGTTCGGGACAGGCTGCTGTTGGTAAGGTGTGGGTCTTGATACAAAGTTTGTCTGGTGGTAACCCTACAGGTGCTATACTTGCTTTGACTGCGATTCTAGCAACCATTATTGTATTTTGTTTGTCTGTTTATGGACAAGCAATGAAAGTTGAAATTCCTTTAAGTTTTGGTAGGATTAGGGGTCATGGTATTAGATGGCCATTGAACTTTATTTATACTTCAAACATTCCAGTTATTTTGATTGCTGCACTTTTGGCAAACATTCAATTGTGGGCCAGATTAATGGAGAAATGGGGGTATCCTCTATTGGGTACTTTTTCAGGAAATACTCCTGCTTCAGGGCTAGTGCTCTGGATTGCTTCGCCCAACTTGGTTGAAAAGATTGTAACGGGTGCTATTGTGTTACCAGACTTTTTCCATTCGCTTGTTTATGTTGTAATTATGATTTGTGGTGCTGTTGTGTTCAGTATATTTTGGGTACAAACTGCTGGAATGGATGCAAAGAGCCAAGCAAAACAAATGTTGGCTTCTGGATTACAAATTCCTGGTTTTAGAAGGGACCAGAGAGTTTTAGAAAGTATTTTGAATAGATACATTTTTCCTTTGACTGTGATGGGTGGTGCTTTGGTTGGGTTTTTAGCTGCAAGTGCGGATTTGATGGGTGCTTTAAGTAATGGAACTGGTATCTTGTTAGCTGTTATGATCATCTATAAATTATATGAAGAAATTGCAAATCAACACATGATGGATATGTATCCAGCATTGCGTAAGATGATGGGAAAATAAAAAGAGATGAGTATTTTAGACCCTATTTTAGGACCTGTAATGGCTTTGCCTAACCCTTGGAACTTATTATTAATTTGTTTTATTCTTACTGGAGGAATTACTGTTGCTTACAAATTCTTAACTGATCAAAAGTTAATGAAAGAGTTGAAAACAGAGATGAAAGATCTTCAGAAAGAAATGAAAGGTTTGAAAGATAATCCTAAGAAAATGATGGAAGTGCAGAAAACTGCTATGGAAAAGAACATGAAGTACATGATGCAGAGTTTGAAGCCTACTTTGTTTACTTTGATTCCAATTATCTTTATTTTCTCTTGGTTAAGGAACTATTATACTGACTTAGGTGGCCCTGATGTGTTGTTTGGTTTGGGCTGGCTATGGATATATATTATCTTCTCTATTATTATTAGTATCAGTCTGAGGAAGATACTTAAGATTCATTAGAAATCTTTATAAAGGGAGGTTTTTTCTTATTGGTATGCAACCGAACAAGACTAAAAGTAGAACATACCGAAGAGTTAAGGTTAAGATTACTAAAGGTGTGACTACACATTATTTGAAGAAAAAGCCTTCTAAAGCTAGATGTGGTGCTTGTGGGATGGAGCTTGCTGGTGTGCCTAGAGAAAGGCCATACAAGATGCAGAATATGCCCAAGACAGCTAAGAGACCAGAGAGGCCATATGGTGGTGTACTGTGTTCTGCTTGTTCTAGAAAAAAGATTATTGCTGAGGTTAGAAAATGATTGAGGTTGGAAGAGTTTTTGTTAAGATAGCAGGTAGAGATGCTAGGAAGAAAGGTGTTGTTGTTGAAGTTATTGATGATTCTTATGTTAAAGTGGCTGGTGAGGTTAGGGCTAAAAAATGTAATATTAAGCACTTAGAATTGCTTGACCAAAAGGTTGATGTAAAGAAGGGTGCTAGTTCTGAAGAGGTTTGTAAGGCTTTAGGTGTTGAGTTTAAAGCTAAGAAGAAGAAAACAGCTAAAGCAAGGCCACGAAAGCAAAGAAAAACTAAGAAAAATGATCCAAAAAAAGCAACTCCAAATGCAGGAGCTAAGCCAAAGGCTTGAGTTTCTACAAAAACAAATTCAAGTTCTTGAACATCAGCTTTCTGAATTAAAAGAAGTTAAAGAGAGTGTGAGTGCTATTGATGCTAATGAAGAGGTTCTGTTTCCCTTAGGTGCTGGTGTTTATATCAAAGGTAAGTTGGTTAGTTCGGATAAAGTTGTTATGAATGTTGGTAGGGGTGTTGTGGTTGAAAAGAAGGCTGCTGATGCCTTGAAGTTGGTTTCAGAGCAGATCAAGGGGCTTGAACAGATCTTTACTCAGATGAATGCTGAGTTGCAGGATGTTAGTGGACAGTTGCAAATGGCTCAGATGGAAATGATGCAGCAGCAAAGCTAAAAGTTTAAATAATTCTACTAACCTCTTTTAGATATGGGGGAAAATAAGTTTATTCAATACTATTCTAGGAAAGCTGTGCAGAAGGCTATAGTTGAAGTGTCTGCTGATAGAGAAGTGAGTTCTATGCATGGTGAAGCTTTTGGTAGGCGTCCTGACACTGTACAGTTTCCAGGTGATGTTTTGGATATGGCTAAGAAAGGAGCTACTAGTTTTCATGTTTCTGAGGAAAGATGGAAGGATCCAATGGATTTGAAGCCTGGTATGTTGAAAAAGGATCTGGATGAAAATCGAAAAGGTTGGGATCTGATCCTAGATATTGATACACCTTATTGGGATTATGCTCGGTGGTGTTCATATTTGCTTGTTGAAGCTATCAAAAGTTATAACATTGAAAATATTTCTGTAAAGTTTAGTGGGAGTAAAGGATTTCATATAGGTCTTCCTTTTGAAGCTTTTCCAGACAAGGTTGGTGGTGTTAAAACAAAAGATCTTTTTCCTGCTCTGCCAAAAATATTAACTTTGTTTTTAGAAGATAGAATTTCTGAAAGGCTAGCTCAAAAAATGTTAGAAAAGGATAACATAAGTAATATTTTGGCTATGACTGGTAAAAAAAGAAAAGAAATTATGAAAAAAGAAAAGTTTAATCCTTTTTCTTTGGTTGACATTGATACCATTTTGATTTCTTCAAGGCATATGTTTAGAAGTCCTTATTCTATGCATGAAAAAACAAAACTTGTTTCTTTGCCTATTGATTGTGATAGAGTTTTAATGTTTAAGAAGAAAGAAGCTAAGCCAGATAATGTTAAAGTTAATCTCAAATATTTGGATAGGGCTGCTGTTAAGAAAAATGAAGCTAAGCAGTTGATTATACAAGCTTATGATTGGCATTCAAAGAAGTTTAAGAAGAATGAAAAGGATGATGAAGCTGAGAAGTTTTATGAATTACCAAAGAAAGCTATTGGCGAAGAACATTTTCCTGCTTGTATTGCAAACATTTTGAAAGGGGGAATGGAGGATGGAAAGAAAAGGGCTTTGTTTATTTTGATTAATTTTTTACGTAGTGTTGGTTGGGACATTAAAACAACTAAAGCGAGGGTTAAAGAGTGGAACAAGAAGAATAAAGAGCAGTTAAGAGAAGTTTATATCAATGCCCAGATGTCTTGGCATAGTAAGCAAAGAGGTACTGTGTTGCCTCCTAATTGTGCTAATGATGGTTACTATAAAGATCTTCGAATCTGTTGTGATGAACCTGTTTGTAAGAAGTTCAAGAATCCTGTTAACTTTGCTAAGAAGCAGAGTAGAATGAAGAAGAAAAGGGTTGTTAAGAAGAAAGTAGTTAAGAAAGTAAAGCCAAAATAGTTTGACCAAATTCTTTTGCAGCACTAGGACCTGAAGCTGTAACTATCTTACCATCTGTTGTAACTTGTTCTCCTGTGTATTCTGCACCATGTGATTTCAGATCTTGTTCTTGAGAAGCAAAACAAGTTGCTTTTTTACCATTTAGTAAACCAGCGTGTGCTAGAGTAGAAGGTGCTATACAAATTGCACTGATAACTTTTCCTTGCTCAGAAAAACTTTTTGCTAACTCTTGCGCTTTATTGTCGTCAAAGTAAATAGCTGCACCTGAACCACCAACAAAGACAATTCCATCATAATCGTCAACATTAATATCAGTGTAAAGTGTTTCAACACCAAACTGTGCACCTAACATGCCTGATGCTGTGCCTGTTTTATTTGAAGCAACTGTGACATCAACACCTGCATTTTCTAGAACTTGTTTTGGGTCTAGTAGTTCTTCATCTCTGAAGTTTTCAAAAGCAATTATCATTACAACTTTCATTTTTTCTTTTTCTTAATAATTTTATTTTTTAGCAATAAGGAATTTGGCATAACAACCATGTCACCATCTTTTGTTTTGATTCTTGTTTCTTGCATGTCAACTTCCATAACTTTGCCTTCAACTGTGTCAACTACAATGTAATCACCTTTCTTTACTTTTTGTTTTAGGTGAATAAAGATACTGGAAACAAAGTTTGGGATTATATCTTTGAAAGCTAGAATGATGAAACTAACCAGGATTACTAATATTAAACCTAGAATAATGTACAAAACAGTTGTGCCAATGTTTAAGTAAGTTAAGCCCCATATTACTGCAATGATGTAGATTATGTATTTGAATAGAGAACTTACAAAGTCTTCAACTGGAAACTTCACCTTTTGTTCTTTTAGTACTCTCTCGATTTCTAGCTCTTTTAGTAGCCTTTTTACTAGCTTTGCAGCTATGTTTCCTAGGATTATACCTAGCAAGATTATCAAAATTGCTGCTACTGTGCTGTTCACGATATCTGGTAACCAGTTGAACTCAATCATAGCTCTATAGAATATATTTCTGCTTAAAAGCGTTGCGATAACCTTTTTATATGTGTTTTTCTTTCTATATCTCATGCCAATCAATGCAAGTTTAGAATATCAATTAGCAGAAGAGAAATATCGTAAAGCAGAAGGTACTGCAGAAAAATTGAGAGCTCTTCAAGTGATGTATGCCAAAGCTCCCAAGCACAAAGGTGCTGAAAATCTAATAAAGTGGATTAGGGAGACTATGAAGAAGTATAAAGATATTCTTGCCAAAGAAAAGCAAACTAAGAAGGGTAAGTCCAAGTATGCTATCAAAAAAGATGGTGCTGCAACTGTTGTTATTGTTGGTTATACTAACACTGGCAAAAGTACTTTGCTAAAAGAGTTAACAAATGCCAACCCTTTGATTGCTGATTATGAGTTCACTACAGCTAAGCCTGAAATTGCAACAATGGATTACAAAGGAGTTAAACTTCAAATGATTGAGCTTCCTGCAATCGTGGATGATTTCTTTGATACTGTGGATGGCCCAACATTCTTAGGCATTGTTCGGTTAGCTGACTTAGTGATTGTTTTATCTCGAAGTGAAGCTGAACGAAGAAAAACTGTAAAAGAGTTAGAGTACATTGATGATGTACAGCACAAAGTGATTTATTATAATGGTGAAAAGAATTTTGTTGACATTATTTGGAGAAACATTGGATTGATTAAGGTTTATACTAAAATGCCTGGCAAGCCAAAAGCGTTTCCTCCTGTTTCTCTTAAGAAAGGTTCAACTGTTAAGGAGTTGGCTAGGTATGTTCACAAGGATTTTGTTAAAAAGTTTAAGTTTGGTCGGGTCTGGGGCAAGAGTGCTAAGCATGCTGGTATGAGAATCTCTTTGAATCACAAATTAAAAGATGATGATGTTGTAGAATTGCATATGAAATAAATAAATAAAAATAAAAAAATTACGAGCCTAGCTCGTCACCTAGTGCATCCAACTCTTCTGTTAACTCTGCAATGTCTTCTGTAACATCTTCTGTTGCTTCTACTGCTTCTTCTTCATCTTCGATGTCTGTCTGGGTTGCACATGCTGTCATTGTAAAAACTAAGCATACAATCAGCAACATTGTTAAAACTTTTTTCCACATATTATATCACCTCTTCATCTAATACTTCTTCCATGCTTGGTTCTTCCCATTCTTGAAGATCTTCATCATGGAACTCATCAAATTCTGGCTCTTCCCAATTATCAAAGTCATCAGGCATGGTTGGTGCCCTCCTAGGATTCCTAGGAGCTTGCATTCCATCGCTAGTTGTTTCACAGAAGTTATCAGTGTGTCCAACTTCATGAGCTACACAATTGTATTCGTTTGTGTTCTGGATCCATTCGTCATAAAGTGCTCTATAACCCATTGGACAACCTTGATCTAGGTTTACTACACAAGCTTTACCATCAGTGTACTCAGGTTGACAACAAATCATTCCACTAGGTTCAAAACCTTCTGGATAATCTTTGTGCATTCCTTCTCCACCTTCATATGGTCTCGCTTCGCCCATCTTAGCTACAACTAAATCTTTTAGTTCTGGACAAACTAAAATAAAAGCTTCTTTTGAAATTGGTAAGTACCTTCTCTGTAGTTCTGTAAAGGTACAATCTATTGATTCTCCATCGATTGTTGTTCTTATTAAACAATCTTCATTATTGTTATCTACAATCTTAACCAATACACCTTCCTCTGCCCCTCCAGGTTGGAATGTTGCCCCAATTGCACAAGCCTTGCTCATCTTTTGGAAACAATCATCAGTTGTACAATCTTCAGCTATTACTGCGTCAGGGTTGAATTCAATATTTGCACCTAAAATGGCATAAGCAACTTTTTCTAGACTTTCTTCTACAATATATCTTGTAACAGCCTTAAAGAAGTGTAGGTTTGCAACAGTTAGTTTACCATCACCTTCGATTGTTTGTGTAATCAATCCCTTCAACATGTCCAAACCTTCTGCACCATCTTCTAGTAGAATTAAAGCGTTTGCGAACCTTTCTGCTGATTCTGTATCACCTTGGTTTTCATAGTATCCTTGTAGGTCTTTAATCTTTTTGGAAACTTCGCTATCAGTACTTAATTTTATTTTTATTCTTTCAAGCTTTAATGCGAATGCTAATGCTGCTGAAGCATCTACTTCTTTATCAATAAACCCAAACTTCTGCTCACCTTCTGGAACACATTCAACAACAGGTCCATTCATACTAGGATGTACATCTGGAACAAGTCCCATCATTTCACAGTTTTCTTTTTGGCTGTGAAGGTCATCTCCATATCCTCCCATGAATCCCCCTTTGCCTTGAAAGTCACATCTTACATGTGGACAATTTTCTGGACCATCAGTCATAGGTGTTCCACCACCTTCTTCACAGTGCATTTTAAGCTCTTCAATTTTTGCATCATCCATACATTCAGGTGGTGCGCCACCAGGGTATGTTCCCTGCCATCCTTCTACACCATAACAGTCATCATGACAGCCTGTACCTTGCAATTCGTAATCATCACAGATGTTATCTGGACAACATTGACCAGGAGTGTTACCATCACGACCCATACACCACCCAGCTCCATACTTTGCTGCTTGGTCTTCATGCCCACTATCAAAACTTCCATCTTCTTCATCATGATAACCATAATCATCCCCATAATAGTTTGGATCAACTACACAGTTTGTCCCATCCCAATAAGAATCTTCATTACAATCTTGTCCTGGCTCTTCCCATTCTCCATCATATCCTTCCCAATCATCATCTGATTGTGAATCATCTGTTGTTTCTTGCCACTCATCAGCAGAACCTTCTGTAGTCTCTTCTGTTCCTGAATCTTCAATTACAACTTCACCTTCTGTAGGATCTTCCACAATTGGCTCTGGTTCTACTGGCTCAACTGCAGCTTCTGGTTCAGGCTCTGGTTCCGGTTCAGGCATTGGTTCAGGTGCTGGTTCAGCTGGTGCATCTGTATTTTCACCTTCTGCAGTACTCATCCCTGTTATTCCTCCAAACCAATCAAAAATACCTGCACTTGCAACACTTGATAGCATAAGTACTAGAATTAATGTTATTACTAATAGTTTTTTCATATTATATCACCTCTAAGTTTAATATGTACTATAGAGAATTGATCATTCTTAAAGGTTATGCTTTAGGAAAGATTTTTATAGTGAATTCAATTATATAATTTTATGAAGGCAGTTGTTTTAGTTAGGCAGGACTTGAAAATGGATAAAGGCAAGATGTGTGCACAATGTGGGCATGCTTTTGTTGATATAGTTCTTAAAACAGATCGAAGAAAAATTAACTCTTGGAAGGAAGAGGGTGCTAAAAAAGTTGTTTTGAAAGTTGCTAATATGAAAGAGTTGCTAAAGTATAAAAGGCTTGCAGGCGAAGCAGGATTTAAGACTGCTTTAATCACCGATGCCGGTAAAACTTTTTTTAAGAAAGCTACTACTACTTGTTTGGGCATTGGACCTGATGATGAAGACAGGATTGATTCTGTTACTCGTAGCTTGAAGATGATGTAAGATGGAAAAAAGAATTTGTATTGTTGGCTCTAGTGTTTCTTGGGGTGCTTGGGATTATGAAAAAGGAGGATGGGTTAATCGCCTGATGCTCCATTTTAATAATTTAGATATCGAGGATCCCCCATTTGTTTATAATTTATCTGTTGATGGGGAAACCACAAAGGAGATCTTGGAAAGGTTTGATGTGGAGATTAAAGCTAGAAAACCTGCAATAATTATCTTTGATGAAAGAGGGAATGATGCTTGCTATGATACTAGAAAGAAAAGGCACCTAGTTAGCTTAGAAAACTTTGAACAAAATGTTATAAAACTAATTAAAAAATCTCGAAAATATACTGATGTTATAATCTTCTGTAGTTGTTTTTATATTGATGAAGATAAAACCACACCTCTCTCTTGGAATAAAAACATTTATTGTAAGAATGAGTACCAAAAACAATATGATTCCAAATTAAAAGAGATTACCGAACGTGAAGGAGTTTATTTCATGCCGACCGAGCTGAGTAAAGAAAACTTAGAAGATGGATTACATCCTAATACTCAGGGGCATGAAAAGATATTCCTTCAGGTGAAGGATTTCCTTGAGAATAAGAATCTAGTATAGCTTTGAAAATCTTTCCCATGTTTTCTTGCATTGGTTTCATAATATCAACATGGTTTTGATGTTCAACTTTTGTTCCACAAACACCTTCTGCATAGTTTGTTGGGCAACAGATTACAACAAAAGGAATTTTCATTTGTAAAGTTAGTACTGCTTCTGGAACTGTTGTCATTCCAATCACTCTATTCTTTCCTTCTGCCATTTTGTTTAGAAAGTTTATTTCTGCTGAGGTTTCAAACTGGTCACCACCATTGTAAATATATATCCCTTCATCTTGTGCGCTTAAACCAATGCTTCTTATGATTTCTATCACTTTTCTTCTTAGCTCTTGATTAAATGGGTTTGATGTGTTTGGGTGTTCTTCTTTTGCAAGCTGACCAAATGAATGTTGTGTTGATGCGAACCATCTAATATAAGTGTGAGGGATAACAAAACTGCCCTTATCTACTAAAGAAGTTCCTGGATCCATTGCACCCACTGCACTTGTTGCAAAGATTGCCTGAACACCTAACTCATGCAAGAGATAGATATTTGCTTCATAGCCATTTTGTTTAGCTAAAGTTGTTGGTGTTCTAAATTCTTCTTTTGTACCATGCCTTGGTAAGATTACAACCTGTAAACCATTATACTCACCTTCATAGTATACAACAATCTTGCCAAACTTGTTGTATGCGTCTTTATGTTTTACTATGTTAGTTAGAATGTTTTCAAAGCCTGCAAGGCCTGTTCCTGTCATAAATGCAATTTTCATAGGATTATAAAGTCCCACCCCCCTGATTTGAACAGGGAACCCCCTGGTATCAGCTGAACATTTTTCATCTTTAGCCTTTATGGCCCAATCGAATGTCGACTTTCTACAGCCAGATGCTCTACCATTGAGCTAGGGTGGGTCTTAGAAGAATAAAAAAATGAGGATATTTAAAGTTATCTCTTTTTCTTTTTCCTAATTTCCTCGACATAGCCAGACATAACGCTCAATTTGTTGGATTTAGAATTAATTACTTTCCCTCTTTTGTTCTTGTGCCTAACCATTGCTGGTGGAAGTGCGAATGTTCCAAACACTTTCATCTTTGCTTCAACTTCATATGAAATCACTCTTTCTTCGCCTTTAACAAGTTCAGGAATCTTCCATATTAACCTTACCCCCTTTGTTCCTCTTTCAATGTTGTTTGGTCTCAAAGTTCCAAAGGTTGTAGATGGATTGATTATCCTTGGCAAGATGTCAATAAGTAATACTTTTTTCACTGTTTTGTTTGTATTGTTTTTTATGTGAAGCATGATCTTTAGTTTTGATACACCTTCTGTTGTTTGCTTTAATTTGAAAACACTTTTCTTTATGATAATCCCTTTGCTTGCCCAGTACATTGCTATTAGACTGAATAGGATTAGAACTACAATTGCAATGAATATTGGTCTGTAGTCTACTTTTATTTGGATTGAATAACTTTCTCCAGGGTCAAGGTTAAATGACCAGTGTGAACCTTCTTGGTCTTTGTAAGTAGGATCTATTGTGTAAGAAGCAAATAAGTTTTCAAAGAAACCAAGTTCGAAATCATAGCTTTCTCCAACAATATCATTACCATTATTTGTTTTTGTTATAGTAATTATTCTATGTAATAACTTGTCTACATCTTCAACTGTTTCGCTGACATCTTCATAAAGTTCTACTGTGAATGTTTCTGCTTCTGTTGCTTGTAATTCTTCTTCATAGTAAACTCTAACATTCAAGGTATAATCTTTAGCTTCTGTTGTGCTTTCAATTGGAATGTTAAATTCTAAGTCTCTTTCCTGATCAGGGAAAAGTTGAATTGTTTCTTGTGATTCAAAGATTTCTGATGAAGCATAAACTTCAACATTGCTTAATGATTCACCCATGTTGTTTTCTAGGCTTACTGTGAATGTTAGATCTGTTCCAGGTGCAATTGTTTCTGGAATGTCTGAAACATATGTAGAAATTGGATCTTCTGGTTCTTTTGCGAAAACTTGCAAGCTGTACTCTTCTGAAACATCCCTGTTCAATGCTTCAATTGTTATGTAGGTTTGATACCTTTTTTGAATTGTTGCGTCTTCTGCTAGCTTTATCTCAACTTGAATATCAACAGAATCA
>CAYFIU010000014.1:0-14295 GCA_964343245.1 Candidatus Woesearchaeota archaeon
TAGAAAATGCTGCTTTTTTTATCTGGGCCTATAGCAAGATGAAAAAAGAAAAAGAAAACAAATATAAATTTATGAGGGAGATGTCTATTCTGAGCAGAAATATTGTAGAGCAAGAGAATTATATAAGAAACAAAAAAATTAAAGCTTTTTGATGACACCTAGAACAGGCTGGTCAATGTAATTCTCTTCCATAAGTTCATGAATAGAATCCTTTACGTGCAAGTCTCCGATTCCAAGCTCTGCAGCTAGGTCGTAAATCTTTTCAGAAAGAATTGAGTTTGTCTCTGTTGTTAATTTCTCTATTATCCCTTTAACTTTTTCTTTTATCATCACTCACACCCCTTGTATTACACACATGTGAATGTTGTTTATATATGTTTGTCTTGTAAAATATAGATTACGAGATATATTTTTTAGAACAAACGAATCTTTATAAATGGATTTTTGCTGGAGTGATAACAGTGTAGTGAAATTTTTTAGTGAGTAAAGTTTATAAATAAAGAATCTTAGAAATTGAAGCATGTATAATAATGATCTTAAAATTGATCAGATTGCACTTGCTATCTCCGAGGGCACTGCAGTAAAAACCTTAAAAACACAATATGCTGCTGAGTTGGATGAGTTAGGTTTGAATTTTTCTAGAAATTGGAGTTATGCTAACAGAGGGGCTAACCTTGCAAATTTAGAGGCTGCAGTTAGAAGAAGAGAAAGTTCTTTGTATGACAGTACTGCTGATCTTGAAAGCATCTTGAACGTTGTTCAAGATATGAATGTTGGTAGTTGGGTTAAACATAATAATGAAGTTGAAGAAGGGTTAGGTATACTTGAGAGTAATCTAGAATCCTATGTTAGTGAAGCTGAAGATATTGTTTCTGGCTTGCCAATTTTGTATAGTCAAGTGCAAAAAATAGGTTTACCTGCTAGGCGCCAAGAACAAAAAAGTGGACTTCCTGTTCTACATGAAAGGGCTTGCTATGATGGATTGCCTGTGTTGTATGAAGAACCTGTTGAACTGGCTGATGAATTTGTTCAACCAATTGATATTGAAGTGTTGCCTGATTCTGCAATTGAACCACTTGAAGCTGATGTTATTCCATTCCCACAGAGGTATAGAGGACCTATTGTTGAACCTGGTAAAGAAACTGCAGCACAAGCTTTAGCACTTGCTGGAACTGAACTTGCTTGGAAAGGTGGTGCAAGAAGGCCTAGAACTGATTGGAAAAGAGGAGTTGCTGCAGGCATAGTGTTGGCTATTGCTCTTGCTCCTGCGATTGCAGCTGGACAGATGGCTGATTCTCTTTTATATTTTGGTGAAAGTATTACAACTAAAGTAGAATATTTAGCTTCTTTTGGATCTGGAGATTCACCTAGCCCATTTGCTAGGGCAAGTCCTAAGCCCTCTAAGTCAAAAAAACATAAAATTTCTTGGTCATGGGCTGGTGAAGACTTTGGAACCAAGTATGCGCAAGTCGAAATGCATACATTACATAAAGATCATGATTTAGCAGAGGATCCAATGAATGGACAAGTTCCAATCCCACAAAAAGGAAACTCTCTTTCAGTTGAGGGTATTCCTACTGGTGTTGATAGTGCTGCTTGTCCTTTGCCAGACTTTTTAATACCTGGACCAAAAGGAACTCCTATCTGTGGTGGTGCAAAAGAGTTAGCACAATATGATAGGAGGGTTGCACTTGAGCAAGCTATTAATACTAACTTAGGTGTCACAAGTGAAGAGTTTCCAGATGTTACAAAACATTTAGTTGCAATTAATGAAGAAGATGATGTTGAAAGGTTTTTAGACAGATTTCTTCCTTTAGATGCTGTTTAGATTAACCACTTACCATTTTTTTGGATACATTTACCATCAATGTAAAGAGCTCCACCTTTTCTTAGATCTTTAATCATATCCCAATGTAATGCTGATTCATTTCCACCTTTGCCACATTCAGGGAAAGAGTTCCCTAAAGCAAGATGTATGCTAAATTCTATTTTTTCGTCAAAAAGGATAGATTTGATAAATTTATGTATTCCTGGATTGGTTCCAACACCCAACTCACCAAGATAAGAAGCTCCTTTGTCCATTGCAATCATTTCTTTTAGATGTTTTTCATTTTGATCTGCTGTTGCTTTGACAACTTTGCCATTTTTGAAAGTTAATCTTACATTTGTTACTTCTTTTCCAGCGTAGATTGCAGGATAATCATAGTAAATATAGCCATTAACTGTTTTTGGGATTGGACAGGTATAAACTTCACCATCTGGGACATTTCTTTTTCCCTCTGATTTAACTGATTTCATTCCTTTTATTGAAAATGTAATATCTGTTTCTTTACCAACTATTCTCACTTGTTTGCCTTTGTCTAGAATTTTCTTTAGTTTTGTTTCAATCTTTCTTCCTTTTTTCCAGTCAATGTTGGTTGCACTAAAAACAAAGTCTTCAAATTCTTCTAGTGACATCCCTGCCTCTTGTGCTTGACCTTCTGAAGGGTAACCTACTATCACCCAATTATCTTTTTTCCATCTAATTTTGTGAATAGGATGGTCTGTTTTTCTTTGCAATGCAACCCTTTTAGGGTCGATGTTTGTAAGTTCCTTCTTGTTGTTAGAACTCTTGATAATAATTATGCCTGCAGATTTTTTCATTTCATCTAAATCTAACTTTGATAATGTTTTGAAATGGTGATCTTTTGCATGCTTAAAGTAAATGTATTGTTCGCCTGGCAAAGTAAACTTTATTCTTGGGAAAGCGCCTCTTTCTAAAATTGCTCTATAACATTCTTTTGCGAGAGGAATTGATGCTTGATCACACAATACAATGATTATGTCATTTTTTTTAATTTTGATGGAATAGTTAACAAGAATATCTGCTAATTTTTTTGTCCTTTCCATTTTAGTCATATCTGTGCGCTTTTAGGTAAGTTTTAAGGTCTGCCAATATTGCTTTTAGATCTTTTTTCAATTGATCTTCAAACCTTGCCATTTTTCTTTTTATTATGAACTGTTCATAAAATTCTCTTAGTAACCTTCTTTGTGGTGCTTCTCCTGAAAGTTTGTAATCCCCTTCAACATCTTTGCTAACATAAGCTTTGAACTCCACTTCAACATCACCTTTTTGTGCTTTTCTCTTACCATCAATAGTTTCAATAACAACATCTGTTGCAACTGCCTTAAATCCAACTTCAATGAATAGTTTTGTAAAATCCTCGATCTTTTTTTCGTTTGCCCAATCAAAAGAATATTCTTTTGTTCCTGGAGAAAGCTCTTTTTCTTTGTAAGCAAGTTCAACAACAGCATAATGCCTTGCAGCAAACCATTTCATTAGGAATTTGTACAGATCTTTTTGATTATATACTAAAGTCTTAGATATTACTTGTTTTGGTTGAATAAAATCCATTTCTGCCATAGATCAAAATAAGGGTTAAAAGAATTATAAAGGTTTCTATTGTAAATTGTCTACTATTCCTTCTTCTAAGTCAACACATTCATCAGCTAATTTGTCTTCATAGCCAAGAAGTTCTTTTCTTCTAACATAGTTCTCATAAAGTTGTCTCATAAACTCTTCCATCTTTGACTTGCCAAAAGATTCATTATAGTTCTTTTTGATTACTGCTTTTATTACAACAACCATTTTTCCTTTGTATGTGGTTGTACCATCATCATAAACAACTTTTGTTATGTTTCTTATCCAGAATTTCATATCGATATCAAACTGAACATAGTCATTTATATCCCTTACTGCATGCCAATAAGATTGTAATGTGTAGCCTACACCATCTGGTTTCTCTGCATGAGATGTTTCCCAGAAATCATACTTATATTTTTTAAAAAATGTTGGTGCTGATTTTAATAAACCATAAATGTCAAAGTTTGCATAGTGAGTTAGTTTTGTATAAAATGCTAAAATTTCTAAATCCTTTTCCTTTCCCATAGTCCAAACTATGGTTAAAATGGTTAATAAATGTTTCTAAGAGTTATTTTGTGCCAGCTTCGTCTATGCACTCTTCACAAATGAAGTTACCATTGTTTTCTTGTAGCTGAGCATAAGATTCACAATTTTCGCATAAACCTTCAATGTACTTCTCTTTTCTTTTGCTTAGCTTGAAAACTCCTCTTTCTTGTGCTATCTCTAGTAGTGTTGGTTGAACCTTAAGAACATCACTAATTGTCAGGTAACCTTGTAACCTTTTTTCATGTAAAACAGGTAACCTTGTTATTTTATGTTTCTTCATAAAGTTCATCACATAAAACAGATCTTTGTTTGGTGCAATTGTCTTCAATCTCTTAACCATAATATCTTTTGCTGTTAACTTTTTAGCACTCAAGTGCTTTGCAACAACCTGCCTCATAATGTCTTTCTCTGTTATCATTCCAAGAAGTTTCTTGCCATCAATAACAAGCAAACTACCAACTTTATTTTTTATCATAAGTTGTGCACATGCTTGGACTGATTTTTTCGGAGAAATTGTTACAGGTTTGAGGGTCATTGCATCCCCAACTGTCATACCAGTTTTCATAGAATGAACTAGGTTTTTTGTACTATTTAAACTTTGTTTATAACTGTACAGTTAATCAGTATATTTTGGAATTATATAATTAATAAGATAGAAAAGTATTTTAATTAACTAACCTACACATAACCTACAAAACAAAAAAGAGGGGATTTAATGCATAAAAAAGTTATTGGGGGGAGAACTTATTTCTATACTTCTTTTAGAGATAAAGAAGGCAAGGTTAAAACTAAATACCTAGGTACAGACCCTGAGGAGGCTGTTAAGAAAGAGCAAGAGTTTCAAAAACCAAGCAGATCTAATTATATAATTATAACTTTGTTGATCATTTTTGCGTTTGGAGGGCTTGCTCTAATCAACACTTTCACAGGAGAGTTCTTTTTTGTTGATGGAAGCCCAAGCATTATTCAGTTTGAATTGAATGAAACTTGGAACTTGTCTAATGGGTTTGTTAGGGTTAGCCAAAATGAAACTGTTATTGATCTGGATTTACCTGAATTGGTACAAGAGGATTACATCCTTGTTAATTTAGATGATTATGAACTTGAAACAAGTGATGTTTATGTTGACTTAATTTATTCAGAGGCTGTTGTTGATTCTGCACATATTTCTTATGTTAAAGAAGAAGTTGTTAATGAAACTATTGAATTAAATGAGACAGTAGAAAATGAAACTGTTGAAGAAGAAGTTGTTGAAGAAGTGTTGACCATTACAGAAGGTGCAACTGTTAATTTTGATCAAACTGAAGAAATTGATGGAAAATATAATGCTTTAGCAATTCTTTCTGGAGATTACAATGCAAGTGTATATTTTTTTGGATTAAATTCCTTGGCAGATGTAACTGAAGTTGAGCTTGCATCGTCAAGTTACCCTTCAATTAAAACAGCTATTATTTATTCCGATGCTTCAAATTTTACTGAAGCAGAAATTGTTCTTGGTAGATATGGCTATGTTGAAAATATTGTTAAGTGTGAAGAATGGAACAATGGCAGGTGTACTGGGGAGTGGGCAGAGTTTAATACTGATTTTTATGAAAATTCTACAAGTGTGTGGTTTAATGTTACAAACTTTAGTGCTTATGCTGGATGGTATAACCCATCCATAAATGCCTCAAATACTTTACAGATTGATTATATACAAATTGATAGGCTTAAACCTTTACAGAATCAGAGTGTTGTTTGTGAAAATGGTTCTGTTTCGTCTGATGTTTCTGGATTAGTTTATAGTTGGTATGTTAATGGAGAAATTGCTGTAGGTGAAAATGGTTCTACACTTAATGCTAGTGTTTTTAATGAGGGCAATCGTGTTGATTGTGGAGTTTTAGCGCAGAATGGTTCTAATCTTCTTGCTTACTGGGGTTTTGATAACCCAATAGGTGGTCAGAGTTTTGAATTAGTAAATAATCTTACTATGAGTATTGAGAATAGCCCAACACAAGTTACACATTTTAATTTTTCTGCTATTCAATATGATGGAGTTGATCAATATCTGTCTAATGCAACTAGTATGGAAAAATTAATCCCTAGAGATGAACTTACTGTTGTTGGTTGGATTAAGCCAAATAACTTAGGACACACAGGCGGGATTATCTGTAAAGAAGGAGATTGGGCTGTGAGGTTTAAGAGTGCGAAGGTCGGTTTTTTATCAGCTTTTGCTAGCACACCTTTTAATGAAAGGGTTCTTTCAACACCATCACCTTCAACTAACTGGTACCATTTTGGTGCTGTGTACAATGGATCTGATGCACTTATTTATATTGATGGAGAGTTGCATGATCAGCAATCAGGTTTTTCAGGTGCGATTAATAATTCTGGAGGAGCTTTAAACATTGGGACTTGTACCCTTACTAGCCAGTACTTCAATGGAAGTATTGATAACATTGGTGTTTACAACAGAAGTTTTAGTGCAGCAGAAATTATTGATAGTTATAATAATGGTGTTTTGAAGCTTTCTCGTAGAGCTTTAAAAATTGAAACTGATCAGGCACAATTTAATAATGGTACCAAAGTCAAAATAAGTTCTCTTTTACAAGCAGGAAACATAACTTTAGCTGAAGATGGTGCAGGATTCTATACTAGAGGTAACTTTACTTCACAAATTATTGAAGCCCTTAATAATCCTTCTGGTGATATGTTGTCTTGGACAGTAAACAATAGTGCTGGGCAAAATGTTTCATTTCAAGTTAGAAGTGCTGAGATTGGATATAATGGTAGTAAGATATGGAGCGAGTTTTCTGGACCAGATTATACTAATGTTCAAGATAGTTACATAACTTTTGCTTTAGATTTTGGTGAAGATTCAGGAAACATAACTAATGATAGGTCAATTAATGTTAACAATGGTGTTCTTAATGGCACTTCTAGAGTTCATAATGGGAAACATGGTTCTGGGGTTAGCTTCTCAGGGCAAGATTATATTACTGTTTCCAATGATGGCTCTTTAATGTTCAATGATACCTATAACATTTCAATGGAAGTCTGGGTTAAGCCAAGTGCCATTAAACTGCAAACTCTCTTTAACAAACAAAATGAATATATTTTAATTCTAGATGCAAATGGGCTTCCTACATTTATCTTTTACCCTGGAGGAGTTACTGAATCCTTAGCTGCAACTAGTGCCATATCAACTACAGATTGGAGCCATGTTGCAATCACGTATGATAACACTACTGCTCGTTTGTATGTTAATGGTGTTGAGGTTGATAGTGAAAGTGCCAGTGGTGCAGTTGGTGCTAGTTCAAATGATCTTTACATTGGATTAAGGACATTTGGGAATCGACAATATTTTACTGGTATGATGGATACACTTGCATTCTATAACAGAACATTAACTGCTGCTGAAATTAAAGCACATGCTGATGATAAGTTTACTAATAATTCTGGAGAAAAGATAGGTAAAGCTAATCGTTATGTGCAGTATAAAGCTTTCTTTGAAACAAATGATAGTACAGGCACTCCTGCTGTTCAAGATGTTACACTAAGTTATACTAATTATTCCACCTATGTTTACAATGAACCACCAAGTAATGTAAGTTTGCTTGCACCAAGTAATGCTAGTGTTATTAATGTTACAACTGAGTTTAACTGGACTAATTCAAGTGATTTAGAAAGTAATGCAAGTATCTTTTATGAATTCATTGCTGCAACTGATCTGAATTTTAGTAATGTTACTATTTCAAAAATGGCAATTAATAATTTTTCAGAAAGTGCATACACTGATGACAACTATACTGCTTTAATTGAACATTTCCACTCAAGAAGCGATATGTCTGATAATAGCTGGACCCTTAATAATTTTACAATTGTTTCAGGGATGTTTGGCGATGGTGCAAAATTTATTCAAAATAGACAGAATGCTCAAAGGGGTATTCCTTCTAGTATGAACAAGCAAGGAACAATCGAACTTTGGCTTAAACCTGAATGGAGTGGTGCTCAAGGAAAAGCTTGTATATTTGCTGTAAGTGGGTCTATTTTCAAACTGTTCAAAAATGATGATGGAGCATTAGTTTTCTTTGCTAATGCAGCAAGTGATGCTATTAGTTATAATGTCAGCAATTGGAGCGCAGGAACTTGGTACCATCTTGCTTTGAGCTGGCAAGAAAATCAAAACTTGTCTATGATTATTAATGGGAACACTGTTAATAAAACTTCTATTGATTCAATTGGTTCTCTTGGAAATAACCTATACCTTGGAACAAATGCAGTTGGGACATTTTCTGCGAATGCGACTATTGATGAGTTTAAAATATCA
Organism: Candidatus Woesearchaeota archaeon; assembly: GCA_964343245.1. Taxonomy (GTDB): domain Archaea; phylum Nanobdellota; class Nanobdellia; order SCGC-AAA011-G17; family GW2011-AR17; genus JABHYY01. Next base: position 8,259 of record CAYFIU010000014.1, read on the forward strand.
AATGTTTCTAGGGTGCCGTTTGAAGAAATGAGAGATAATAATGTCACAGTTAACCCTGCTTTATATGATGATAATATGTACTATTGGAAAGTTCGTGCTGTAAACTATAATAATAGGAATTTGGAAGGTGAAAACATTTATTCTGCTTGGAGTCAAGTTAACAGTGTAAGATTTGATACAAAAGTGCCTACTTTAATTGAACATACAGACCTTATTTATAATGTTCCTGGTAATGGACCTTACAGTTACTTAAACTTGACCTCAAGTGAAGAAGTTTACTGCATGTATAAAAATAGTTCAATGGCTTGGACTGGGATGAATATAACAAATGGAGTAAAAAATACTCAACTAGTTAGCCCTACTGCATACAATTTTTACACTTACTACATCAAATGTAATGATACTCAGAACAAACAAGTGAATGAAACTATTAGTTTTGTAATTGTTTATGATATAACAAGTTATGATAATTATACTCAAGAGGTCAACTTTACAGCTGGCCAAAGTGTTGAGTTAGAGTTTGAAGATGATAATGGGGGAATCTTTAATATTACTTTAACAACCCGAGATAATCTAACTGCTTCGGTTCATGTTTTGAAATTTGGTTCTGGTGATCTAGAAGCCTCTAGAGATGGGATAAAGAGTGTTTGGGGGTCTAGCAGAAAGATGATTATATTTGATGAACAACTGAGAGATAACCTTTCTTATTCCAACATTAGTGTTTTCTATGGTGTACCTGGCACAGGAAACAGTAGCACTATTGGACTTTATCAGTTTAATGTAAGCAGTTCTGAGTATAATCTTCTTGAAAATGCTGTTATCATGTCTAGTCACATTATTACTATTAACACAACAGAAGGTAGAACTATGGTTGTTACAATGGATGCTAGTGCAAGTGAAACAACTGAAAGTGCTGTTGGAGCTGATGCAGAAGAAGCTGCAGAAGAAGCATGGGTTGAGTGTGAGTTTGATTCTGATTGTGGTGATGGATATGAATGTGTTGGTGGAGAGTGTTTGTGGGATGAAGAAGATCATGAAGATATTGGGTTGATTCAACCTGATGATGAAGAAGAAATTGAAGAAGAAGCTGAAGGAGTAATCAATGAAATCATGCAAACTGCTGAAGACATTTTAGGTGAAACTGGTACTGACATTTTAGTTACTGGTGCTTATATTGGGGTTGGTAGTGCCGGAGTTTATTACCTAGGTTTATTGTTGTTAGCTTTATTATTTTTCTTTAAGAGAAAATATAAAGTTGGCAATGTTGAAATTGAAGGTGTTAAAAAAGTTCCTAAAAGTAAGTTGGAAGCTTATATATTTGCTAAGTTGGAAGAAGGGAAAGCTGAAAAAGAGCTTGTTAAATTGCTTGTAGAAAAAGGTTGGAATGAAAAGGAAGTTGCTGATGCTGTTTCAGAGTTTAGAAAGATATAAAAAGGAAGGTTGTTAAATTAGAAATATGGTAGATCATTGGGCTGATAAGGGTGTTGAGGAAATTAAAAGGAAAGTTGAACATGATCCTCAACTTAAGGAACGGGTTAAGAAAACAGGTTATTATGTTTATGATGAAAAAACACCTTCTGGAAAGATCCATATTGGTTCTGGCCGAGGCTGGATTATCTCTGATGTTGTTGCTAAAGCATTGAGAGATGCTGGTTTGAAAGCAAAGTTTGTTCTGAGTTCTGATGACCATGATCCTTATGACAAACCTAACAAAGAGTTAGATTCTTCTTGGGATAAATATTTAGGGATGTCTTTTAGAGATATACCTAGCCCTGTTAAAGGGCATAAAAGTTTTGGAGATTATTATTTTTCTTTGGTTACTGATAAGTTTAAAGAATATGGTATTGAGTGTGAGTTGGAAAGTACTGGTGAAGAATACGAAAAAGGGATTTTTAATGATGCTATTAAGATTGTTTTGGACAATTCTGATAAAATTAAAAAAATCTATTCTGACATGTATGGTGATGATGCTGTTGGTGCAAACAGGTGGCCATTTAATATTAAATGTAAAAAATGTGGCAAGATCGCTACAACAAATGTTACTGGTTGGGATGGTAAAGAGGTTGAGTATGAATGTGGTGATGTTGTTAAATGGGCAAAAGGTTGTGGACACAAAGGAAAAAGGTCTCCATATAATGGGAATGGGAAAATGCCTTGGAAAGTAGAGTGGCCTGCAAAATGGTTTGCTAAAAAAGTTATTATTGAATATGCTGGGAAAGATCATTTCTCTGCAATGGGAGCTAGGGACTTTGGTGTTAAGGTTGCTGATCAAGTTTTTGATTTTACTCCACCTTATCCTTCAACAAGAAAGAAATCTGGTAAAGGCTATGAGTTTTTTCACGTCGGTGGGCACAAAATGAGTACAAGCAAGGGTTTTGGTGTTGGTTTTGCTGAAATTACTGAGAATATTCCTGCAAAGATATTAAGGTACTTGCTAATTAAGTCCAGGCCTGGTTCTGTTATTGATTTTGACCCTTTCAAAGACAATGATTTAATTTTGTTGTTTGATAGGTATGATAAGATGGAGAGGATTTACTTTGGAGTTGACAAAGTTAGTGAGGATGAAACCAGAAAGCAGAAAAGAATGTATGAATTAGCTTATGTTGGTGCACTCCCTAAAAAGATTCCTGTGCAGGTCCCTTTTACCTATGCTGCAACAACTTTACAAATTGCTTTAGATGAAGATGTTGCTATTTCAATGTTGCAAGAGTCTGGGCATGTTCCTCAAAAGTTGAATAAAGTTCAGGTTGAGCAAGTTAAAGAAAGATTGAGAACTGCGAAGAATTGGGTTGATACCTTTGCTTCTGAGCAGTACAAGTTTACACTTGTTGATAAAGTTAAAATTAAGTTAAAGGCTAATGAAAAGAAAGCTATTAGTGCTATTGTTAACAAAGTTGGTATTGATGCCAAGGAGTTGCATGAAGCAATCTATGCTATTTCTAAAAATGAAAGCATTGAACCTAAAGATTTCTTTAAACTGTTTTATAATGCTTTGATTGGTAAAGATAGAGGCCCAAGGTTAGCTAGTTTCTTGACAACTATTGGTAAAGAAAGGTTGGATAAAATGTTTAAAGGGGTGCTTTGAATGAATTGTATTTTTTGTAAGATTGTTAAAGGTGAAATTGATCATAATAGAGTTTATGAAGATGAACATACTATTGCCTTCTTAGATGTAAATCCTGCTGTGCATCAAGGCGGGCATACTTTGGTGATTCTCAAAAAACATTATCAGCTAATTACAGATGTGCCTGAAAAAGAGTTAGTTCAATTGATTAGAACTGTAAAAAAAGTTTCTAAAGCAATTCTTTCATTAGGTGAGGGTATGAATGTGGTTATTAACCAGAAGGAAGTTGCTGGGCAGACAGTTCCACATCTACATTTCCATCTAATTCCAAGATTTAAGAATGATGAAGTAAATATTGATTATTGGGATGTGCATAAGCTTGATGCTAACAAAATGGCTGAAGTTGAAAACAAGATAAAAAGCCTTTTAAATGAGTAGTTTTTAATTCACCTTATGGCACCGTAGTTTAGTCTGGTAGAACACCAGTCTCATGAGCTGGATATCGGGAGTTCAAATCTCCCCGGTGCCATCCTTTATAACTTCTCTTCATCACTGATTTCTAGAAGATGTTTAAGATGTTCTCTTTTAACTTTTGTTAAACCTTTTTTATTATCCATATACTTTTGTAGAATCAAAGAAACACTTTCACCAGACATGATTTTTGGTACTATAACATAATCAGCACCATAGTCATACAAGTCTAAAGCCTCATGCAACTGGTTTGCTGTTACAAATACTAATGCTTTTGATTTAACCTTTGCCAAATATTTTAACAATGTTATGTTGTCAAGCATTTTTGGAGCTGAAGAGATAATTACCCTTGCATCTTTCAAGTTAAGTTTTCTTAACAGCTCTAAGTTTGCCATATCACCATATGCTGAAGCAATCTTCTCTTCATTCAACTGTTCAATTGCATCTGGGTTGTAATCAATAACCAAAACTCTTCTTTTCATTTTCTTAAGAACTTTCATGAAAGTTTTGCCCATTCTGTGAAAACCAAAAAGGATAATTTGTTTGTTCTTGACTTTTTCTTCTTTAATATCCCTCTTTTTTATTGCTAAGTATTCAAAAACTCCTAAAGGCTTTGCTAGCAAGTTGTATAACTGGAGTTCATACTTTATAATATATGAAGTCAATGCTATTGAAAGTATTGCTAACAAAATTGTTGCTGAAAAGAGTTCTTGTGAAATGTCCTGTACTGTGATAACCAAGATCAGTGAGAATTCGCTTATCTGTGCCAATGAAACTGCTGAAGTAAAAGAGTTTCTTTTGTCATAACCCATTATGCTTAAGAGCACCAGGATAATGAAAGGTTTAAACAGAATCACCAAAGCAAGTAGAACAAACAAAGGTGTTAAAATGCTACCAATCTGTGGCATTACCATTTGTAAACCAAGTGAAACAAAGAAAATAATTGCAAAGAAATCTTTCAATGGACTAACAGAACTTACAATGTTTAGGTTATAAGGGATGTTTGCGATCGTAATACCTGCAATTAAAGCACCAATTGCAACTGAAAAACCAAGCAAGTGCGCTGACATAACAAAAATGAAACAAACACCAAGGGAAAGTATGAAAAGCAATTCTTGAGACTTTGCTGCAAACCTAAACACTGGAAAAATTACAAATCTGTTTAACAAGTAAGCAACAACTATCATTGCTATGAACTTCCCCAACACAGGCAGTAATGCTAGGACAGAATATGTGTCAGTTCCTAAAAGGATTGTCAAAGCAAAGATTACAAATATATCCTGCATAAAAAGTATACCAAGGATTATTCTTCCGTGCAAAGTAAGGAGCTCTTCTTCATCCGAAAGAAGTTTCAGTACCACCATTGTTGATGAAAATGCAATTATAAGACCTGCATAAATTGAATTCATTGTGTCAAGATGGACAAAACGACTAAATATGAAAAAACCAGCAAGGAATGTTAATCCAACCTGAAGTGTTCCTGTGATGATTGTTGTCCAACCAACTGCTTTTAATTTCTTTAGGTCCATCTCCATACCCACAATAAAAAGTAAGAAAATAATACCAATCTCTGAGATGGATTTGATTACTTCTGTATCTTGAATTATTCCTAAACCAATTGGGCCGAGAATTAAGCCACCAATAATGTAAGCTGGGATTAAAGGTTGTTTGAATACCTTTGCTATATATGCAACAAACATTGCAATGACTAACATTAATCCAATATCAAATAAGATATTACCAGAAAGATGTTGTATCACCTCTAACATATATTATTTAGTTAGTTAATTAGTTTATAAAGTTTTTTGAAAATAAGAAACAAAGAGATTTATTATTTCTTTTTAACATAAATCTCAATGGTAGAAACTCTTACTTGTTTTCCTTCTTTGTTCTTAAATTCTTCACTGTCTAACTCTACTCTATAAACTTCAACTTTACTTTCTAAAAATCTCTTTGATGCCACTTCTTCAATGTCAACTGCTTTTGCAATAAATTTTCCTCTCGCCTTGATTATCACTTCAGATGCACCTTGTGTAGTGAATTGCATAACCACACCTGTGACATAATTCATAAAAGGTTTGCTTCCTACGAAAATGACATTGTCGGTATCCTTTGTTGGTTGTCCTGCTTCCATTTTAGTTCCCTCCGGTTTACACTGTAATTAGATATAATATATATAATATTGTATAATATCTATTTAAGCTTTATTGTAGCATTATTCTGGCCTATTAGCCAATCTGGTGATATAACCAGCTAGAACATTTCTTAATTTTTTTGATGGGATGTCAGCTACTTCAGGTAGAACTTGTTTGTTAGTTTCAAAATCTTTTTTGAATTTATCTTTATGTAAATTAAATAATTTGTTACCATTTCTCTTAATCATTGTAGTCTTGATTCGTCCCATGGAGTAATAGTTTCAATTAGGGATTTATAAAGCTTTTGATTGAAGTGCATTGTTAAGTTAACGGGAGTTTTGATTTTAGGAACGAGTAAGTTCCTGGA